>RFXC01000433.1 GCA_009921765.1 Betaproteobacteria bacterium
GCCGGGCCGCCGGGTGATCAGCTGCGCGGTCATCACCGGCAACTCGCCGACGATCGCGACCAGTCGGCCCCCGTCAGCGAGCCGCTCGATCAGTTCTTTCGGCACGAAGGATACTGAGCCTGACAGGATCACCACGTCGAACACCCCAGAACCCGAGCAGGCTTGGAGGCCATTGCCATCGAGCACCTCGACGGAACGGATCCCGGCCCGGGACAGGTTCTCGCGCGCGAATCGGGCGAGATCGGGCTTGATCTCGTAGCTGATGACCGCTGCGGCATGACAGGCGGCAAGCGCAGCCATGTATCCCGATCCGGTGCCGATCTCGAGCACCCGATCGCCGGGCTCGATGGCGGCGGCCTGCAACAGCCTTGCCTCGACCTTGGGCGCGAGCATCACCTCGCCACTACGGGTCCCACTCACATCGAGCGGAATTTCCATGTCGGCAAAGGCGAGCGAGCGCCACTCCGAGGGGACGAAATCCTCCCGTCGGACCGCGAACAGCGACTCGAGCACCTGGGCGTCGAGCACGTCCCAGGGGCGGATCTGCTGCTCGACCATGTTGAAGCGGGCTTGTTCGAACGCGGTGGCGGGGCGGTGAGCAGCGAGGGCAGAGGTCGGCATGGATTGTCAGGAGAATGAAATTCTTATTGAATATTCAGGTACTTAGCGAATTTTAGCATGGGCACTTTACGGCACGCGATGGGCCTGCGTCCGTATCCGGCTCAGCGCCTCGGCACAGCTGATGACCTCGGTCAGATAGCCCAGATCGGCCAGCGTGGCGGCGTGCACTTCTTCGCGATAGGCGGCGCAGCCATCGCCCAGCACCAGCGTGTGGTAGCCATGGGTGTGGGCATCGCGCACGGTCGAGGCCACACCGCCATTGGTGACCACGCCACCGGCGATGAGGGTGTCGATGCCGCATTTGCGCAGCACATAGTCCAGGCGTGACATGTAGAAGGCCGAGTAACCGACTTTTTCCACGCCGATATCGACCGGCTGCAGCGCCTCGATCACCTGCTGATCAAACGAGCCGGGGGCGAAATCGCCCTTGCGCAGAAACGGTCGCAGCGATTTCAGATGATCGGCGATGAGCGGTTCACCGCCGCGCCCCGGCACCAGGGTGAACTGCGTCGCCATCACCAGTCCGCCGGCAACACGCATGGCCAGGGCCAGTTCGCGCAAGCGCGGGATGATGGGTGCGAAGCGCGGTGAGCTGGCACCGCCACGGGCGTAGCAGCCATCCGGATGCAGAAAGCCGTTTTGCATGTCACACAGCAGCAATGCGCAGCGTGACAGGTCGAGTGCCGAGGCGTGCCTGGCGGTGACGGCCGGCGTCGGGTTGCCGGGGGTTGATGCGTTCGGGCTGGACATGGGCTTGTTACCTGTTTCGAGGTTGTTGGGTGCTGGCCGTGGTCGGGCTGATCACCAGGTTGCCCAGCCGGTCAACCTTGGCCTGCATTCCCGGCTCCAGATACACCGTGGTGTCGCTTTGTTCGAACAGCGCCGGGCCGGCGATGCGCGCCCCGACTGGCAGCAACAGACGCTCGTACACCGGCACTGCCTGCCAGGCCTGATTCAGCCACAGCTGGCGTGTGCCGCGCCGCGCCTTGGTCAGGCTGCTGCCGGTTTCGGGGGCCAGCAGCGCCAGATCGAACTTGCGTCGTCGGCCGATCACCGTGACCCGCATATTCAGTACCCGCATCGGAATGCCCTCGAGCAGGCGGCCATAGGTGGCGGCATAGCGCGCCTCGAAAGCCTGTCGCAGTTGATCCCGGTCTGGCGCCGCCGGCACGGCCTTGGCGCGTTTGCGCCTGGTCGCTGGCGTCGGCGTGGCGGACAAGGGCACATTCACCGCAATGGTGTGGGTCTGCCCGAGATAGAGCATGTCCAGTTCCAGCAGTTGGTCGATGCGCTCGAAGCCCACCTGTGCCTGTTGCAGCAGGGTCAGGCCGCGTGCCAGCGTGTCGCGCAGTTGCTGATCGAAGCGTTTGAGATCCAGCTCGTCCAGCAGCTGATTGATCGTCTGCACGAAGTCATGCCGCATGTCGGCAATGACACAGCCCAGGGCCGAGGTGACACCGGGGTAGCGCGGAATCAGGCCGCGCGGCACACCGACCTCGCGCATCATGGCGCAGACATGCAAGGCGCCACCGCCGCCAAAGGGCATGTAGGCAAAGCGCTTGGGGTCATGACCGCGTTCCACCGACACCAGTCGCATGGCGCCGGCCATGTTGGCATTGGCCACACGCAGGATGGCCTCGGCTGCGGCCATCACATCC
>RFXC01000434.1 GCA_009921765.1 Betaproteobacteria bacterium
AATCACCGCAATCTCTCGCGACATCGGTGCATCGTGCAGCGTGATCGACATGGTGTCATAGTGCGAACGAACATACAGCGCGTCTTTGTGGGCGAGTGGAACATCGATGGTGGTGCCTGGTCCGCCGCGTTTGCCGGTTGAGGAGATCCAGGCCTTGCCACCACCGACGGCGTCGCGGACCGGGTCGGCAAACGCACTCGTTAAAAGCGCATTGCCGTGCTCATACTCGCCCTCGACACCCACGATGCATGCCTTGCCGTAGCTCGCGATGGCGTCGCCGCCCGCCAGTGCCGAGAGCCTTCGCCCCACTTCTGCGCCCAGCGCAGGCGAGTCGTTCACCAGCAAAGACAGATCGCGGCTGAAGCGGCCTGCGTAAGGATTCTTCAGCACGCACACCACAGCGAGCTTGCGCACCGGCCAACCGTCTGCAGGCTCGCCCGTTTCGTTTTCCAAAAGCTCTTCCGAGAAGCTCAGCCACGCGCGGATGGTGTAGTTCATGTCAGTGCGCCACGCCAGAAAAGTCCATCGGCAGGCGGCACTCGGCCACCCGAATCCGCCGGTTGGGCGCCGGCGTGTTGCGACTGCGACCCACAAACCGTGGGACGCCGTCGGTGAATACGGCACCCACCGCAGCAATGTCGCCGTTTCGCAGCGCATCGAGCGCGGTTTTCTTGGAGCCGCCCACGCAGGCATCGAGCAGCACCACATCGGCATCTTTTCCGGGACGCAAGAAGCCGCAATTCAGGCGGTAGACCACCGCGTTGTTTCCGGTGGCGGCAGCAATCGCGGTCTCGACCGGCATGTCGGTGAGGCTCGCGAGATGCGTGATGGTGTACATCATGCCGAGCGGCATGATGCCCGAGCCGGTGGGCGTATCGGTTGCAATGAGAAAGCGGTCGGTCTGGCCCGCCTCCTTTGCGAGCTTCCACAACAAAAGCGTGGTTCGCAAGTTGCCCGCAGTGCAAACCTGAAGTGCAATCTTTGACTCGTTGACGATGCGTGGAAAATCTTCGTCCGGCATGGCAACCGGGCCGCCATTCACATGAAAGGACACATCCGGCTGAATTTTGATCAGGTGATCGGCCCAGATACCCGATGAGCCGGGGATTGAGGATCCGCCGGTATGAACCATGGTGACCATGCCGTGCTTTCTGGCCCAGGCAATCATCGGCCCGTATTCATAGGGCGACTTCACCGCGCCAAAGCCGGCCTTCGCCAGCCAGACGCCCTTTCTCGCGATCTCCTCAAAATCGGCCTCGACCAACCCGGGCTCCATGATCACCGAGCCTGCGTGAACCCGCATGCCCCCTGGCCGAAACGACTCGAAGCACTTTCGCGCCGCAACGGCAAGCGCCTTGACACCTTCAGGATCTTTCGGGCGCCCCGGAACATGAACCTCCGATGCGCTGATTGCGGTGGTGGTGCCACCATGGGTGTAGCTCTCGAGAAAGCCCACAGTTTTCTGGCGCGGGGTGTAGTCACCAAACGTGTTGTGAATTTGAGAGTCGATGAATCCGGGTATCGCCGTCGCACCATCCGCATCAACGATCACGTCGCAATCGCGAAGGTCGGTGGGGGCAGTTCCAACGCTCACGATTTTTCCGTGGTCCATCACCAGACAATCGCCCTGGGCATAAGGGTCTCGCCAGTCTCCGGTCACGATGGTGCCGAGGTTCACGATCGCTGTTTTCATGAGGCACTCCGTTTACGAGGGTTCGTGGCCGTACTTGCGCTTGCAACGCGCTTTGAGCGCGGGCGGGGCGTGCCTGGCTCTTTGGAACCAGCCCGCTTCGGTGACTTCAGGACCCCGATCGGCAACAACGAAACAGGATCAAACCGGACACCGTAGTCGCGCAATGCAGCCTCCACCGAGACATAGCCCTGCCGGACATCGCGGGCAAGCGCATCAAGCGATCGCTCCTCAGGCCGACCAAAACCCCCGCCGCCGCCCGAGCTCATGATGTAGGTATCACCCTTTGAGAGACGCGTATCGAGCTTGCCGCCGGGGTACACGGTGAGCTCGCCGCCTTTTCTGCGCACCGCAATCCGATTGCCGAGCGCACTCTTGCCGCCGTGAAGTCCCCAGGGCGGATTGACTACACGGTCAGAGCGCGTCATGTAGTTGATGGACGACAGCGCCTCCACCTCGACCTCGGTCCCCAGGCCACCGCGAAACTGCCCTGCCCCGCCCGAGTCCTGACGCAATTGATAGCGGCGGACCAGCAGCGGAAACTTGTTCTCGACCTGTTCC
>RFXC01000435.1 GCA_009921765.1 Betaproteobacteria bacterium
GGCAGTACCGGGCTTCGCATGGGCGCCAACCCGCTGAGAAACGCGGCAGCCGAAGCGCGGCGCGTGCTCCTCGCCGCGGCCGCCCAGCAGCTCGGTGTTGCCCCAGACGCGCTCACGGTCCGCGATGGGCGGATCTTCATCACCGCGGAGCCGGCACGCGGTATCACCTATGCGCAGCTGGTAGGCGGAAAAAATTTCAACACCCAGCTCAAGTGGAACAACGCGATCGGCAACGGGATGAACGCCACGGGCGAGGCCAGGCCGAAGGAGCGTTCCGAGTACCGGATCGTAGGCCGGGAGTTCAAACGCCGCGACATTCCCGACAAGATCATACCCACCGAGCACTACACCGCCCACGTCCGGCCGGCCGGACTGCTTCACGCCCGCGCCGTGCGGCCGCCGGTGGCCGGCGCGCAACCGGTGTCTGTCGATGGGGCATCGATCGCCGCCATCGCCGGTGCGCGACACTTCGTGAAGGGTGGCTTTGTTGCAGTGGTTGCCGAGTCCGAGTGGGACGCGGTTCGCGCCGCGCGCATGCTGAAGGTGCAATGGAGCGACGTACGCCCTCCGTTCACAGGCGGCGACACAGGCGTGTTCAACTACATCCGGCAGGCGAAGCCCACGGCCTCCAATGCAATCCCGATGTTCGGCGGCAAGCAGGCCTACGACCCCGCGCCCACGCTCGCTGCGCTGGCACAGTCTGCGCGCGTGATCGAGGCCGACTATGAATGTGCCTTCCAGTCGCATGCCCGGATCGCGCCCTCGTGCGGTGTCGCCGATGTGCGCGATGGCAAGGCCGAGATCTGGGCCGACACCCAGAAACCCCACTTCTTGCGCGACGGCATTGCCAAGTTCCTGGGCCTCGCGCCCGAGAACGTACAGGTGAAGTGGATGCACGGCGCTGGCTCCTATGGCCGCAGCGATGCAGACGAAGCGCCCTACGAGGCGGCGCTTCTGTCGCAGGCCTTGGGCCGACCGGTTCGCATGCAGTGGTCGCGCGAGGAGGGAACCGCCTGGGATCCCAAGGCGCCGGCCGGGATCATCAGCATGAAGGCAGGTCTGGACAAAAACGGCAAGGTGACAGGCTGGTATTTCCGCGCCAAGGGTTTCAACGGCTGGGACGTTCGCTTCACAGGTGAAAGCCCCGAGCATGTGCTGGTCGGGATGCTCACCGGTCACCCGAAGTGGAACGCCTACAACTTCAACGTTCCCGAGGAAACCTATCAGTTCCCCAACCACGTACACTGGTGGGAAACGGTGCCCCCTTATCTGCAGGAGGCCTCGCCGATGCGTACCGCGCATCTGCGTGCGCCCCAGGAATTCCAGACCCGCTTCGGTCAGGAATGCTTCATCGACGAGGTTGCGCTGGCCGCGGGTGCCGACCCAGTCGAGTTCCGGATCAGTCATCTCAAGGAACCGCGTGAAATCGATGTCATCCGCGCAGCTGCCAAAGCGATCGGCTGGCAGCCCCGAACCGATTCTCGCCGCGAGCGCGGATCGGTCATGGTCGGCAGAGGTATCGCGCTTCATTCGGGCTACCAGGCGCATGCAGCGGTCGCCGTCGAGGTCGAGGTTCACCGCGACACCGGACGAATCTGGCTCAAGCGCGTCGCCATCGGGCATGACTGCGGCATGATGGTCAATCCGGCCGGGGTTCGCGCCGCGCTTGAAGGGCAGATCATGCAGGGCATCAGCCGCTCGCTCTACGAGGAGGTGCGCTTCAACGAACGCCAGGTCACGAGCGTCGACTGGCGAACCTACCCGATCGCCACGCTCGACGACGTGCCGGGACAGGTGGAGATGGTGCTTCTCAACCGGCCCGACAAGCCGATAGGTGGCGCAGGCGAGCCCGCAATCGTCTGCTTCCCGGCCGCCATTGCGAACGCAGTGGCCGATGCAACCGGTGTCCGCATCCGGGCCTATCCGCTCACGCCGGATCGCGTCAAGGCGGCGCTTGCCGCAGCGCCACGCACCACCTGAGCACTTGCTGCAACCTGGTGAACTGACCGGCCGGCTAGCGGGTCAGTTCACCAATAACTCGATGCGGAGGCGACCGCGAAATATCTCGCCCGGCGCGAGCCGGCTGGGGCGCGTGACAATCACCGGCTCGATACACAAGAACCGGCGCCAGTCCTCGGGCCCAAGATCGCGAATCGTGCGGGTAAGCTCCCGCCCCGGATTCCAGATCATCCACTGATCAAAGCCCGAGCACGACAGCTGCAGACGGTGGCTGCCGGCATTGAGCGTGAG
>RFXC01000436.1 GCA_009921765.1 Betaproteobacteria bacterium
TCGGACAGGACGTGGATGCGCATCGTTGCTGTTGGTAAAAAACCAATAAAATCAATAACTTACACAAACTCTGGCAGCGCCGCCCGACTCTGCCGAGGCGGCGCCGCGTGCGCTTTAGCGGCGGCGATGACGCAGCTTGGCAGCGATGCGCATGCGCAGCGCATTGAGCTTGATGAAGCCACCGGCATCGGCCTGGTTGTAGGCGCCGCCGTCGTCATCGAAGGTGGAGATCTTCGGGTCGAACAGCGAATCGGTCTTGGAGCTGCGGCCGGTGACGATGACCGTGCCCTTGTACAGCTTCAGGCGCACCCGGCCGTTGACGCTGCGCTGCGACTCGTCGATGAGCTTTTGCAGCAGCAGTCGCTCCGGGCTGAACCAGTAGCCGTTGTAGACCAGGCGGGCGTAGCGCGGCATCAGATCGTCCTTGAGCGCCAGCACTTCGCGGTCCATGGTGAGCGACTCCATGGCGCGGTGTGCGCGCAGCATGATGGTGCCGCCGGGCGTTTCATAGCAGCCACGCGACTTCATGCCGACATAGCGGTTCTCCAGCAGATCGAGGCGGCCGACGCCGTGCTTGCCGCCCAGGCGGTTGAGTTCGGTCAGCACTTGCGCCGCGCTCATGCGCTTGCCATTCACCGCCACGAATACGAGATGTGCAGCAGGTTGGCGTCCATGGAGTAGGGCGCGCCGCCCTTGCGCTTCTTGAAGTCGACCGGGATGCCGTGCAAGTCGGCATAGGCCAGCAGCTTGTCGCGCGACAGCAGGTCCCACTCGCGCCAGGGCGCGATGATCTTTACGTCCGGCATCAGCGCATAGGCGCCCAGTTCGAAGCGCACCTGGTCGTTGCCCTTGCCGGTGGCGCCGTGCGAGATGGCATCAGCGCCAGTCTTGCGTGCGATTTCCACCAGTCGTTTGGCGATCAGCGGCCGCGCGATCGAGGTGCCCAGCAGGTATTCGCCCTCGTACACGGCATTGGCGCGAAACATCGGGAACACGAAGTCGCGCACGAATTCTTCGCGCAGATCATCGATGAAAATGTGTTCGCGCTTGATGCCCATGCGGATGGCCTTGGCGCGTGCCGGGGAGAGTTCCTCGCCCTGGCCGATGTCGGCGGTGAAGGTCACCACCTCGCAACCGTAGGCGTCTTGCAGCCATTTCAGGATGACCGAGGTATCCAGGCCGCCAGAGTAGGCCAGCACCACGCGCTTGGGAGCGCCGGCCGGGCGGGCGGCGGCCTTGGTGGTCTTGACAGATTTGGCAGGGGCGGTTTTGCGTGCGGGCTTGCGTGTGGCCATGAGGAGTTCTACCGAAAAAAAGTGAAAGAAATCAGGGTTGAGCGCTGTGGGCCTGCACCCGTCCCAGCATGAGGAATTCCATCAGGGCCTTCTGCGTGTGCAGGCGGTTCTCCGCCTCTTCCCACACCACGCTCTGGCTGCCATCGATCACTTCGGCCGAGACCTCTTCGCCGCGATGCGCCGGCAGGCAATGCATGAACAAGGCGTCGGGCTTGGCCACACGCATCATCTCGGCATCCACCTGCCAGTCCTGGAAGTCGCGCCGGCGGGTTTCGTTCTCGGCCTCGAAGCCCATCGAGGTCCAGACATCGGTGGTCACCAGATCGGCCCCGCGTGCGGCTTCCATCGGGTCGGCGAACTGGCGATAGTGTCCGGTGCCGAGCAGTCCGGCGCGCTCGGGCTCGACCTCATAGCCGGGCGGGGTGGAGACGTGGACATGGAAGTCCAGCACCTCGGCCGCCTGCAGCCAGGTGTTGCAGACATTGTTCGAGTCACCGATCCAGGCCACGGTCTTGCCGCGGATGTCACCGCGGTGATCGTCGTAGGTGAACAGGTCAGCCAGGATCTGGCATGGGTGATATTCGTTGGTCAGGCCATTGATCACCGGCACGCGCGAGTTGGCGGCAAAGCGCTCGATGATGTCCTGCTCGAAGGTGCGGATCATCACAAGGTCGGACATGCGCGAGATGACCTGCGCCGCATCTTCAACCGGCTCGCCGCGACCGAGCTGCGAGTCGCGGGTGTTGAGATACACCGCCGCACCGCCCAGCTGCTGCATGCCGGCCTCGAACGACAGCCGGGTGCGGGTGCTTTGCTTCTCGAAGATCATCACCAGGGTGCGATCCAGCAGCGGCCAGTAACGCTGATAGGCACGGAACTGATCGCGGATCCAGCGGGTACGCGTGAACAGATGCTGGTATTCCTCGCGGCTGAAATCCTTGAACTGCAGGTAAT
>RFXC01000437.1 GCA_009921765.1 Betaproteobacteria bacterium
GGGGCGCATGACCTTGTGCAACATGACCATCGAAGCCGGTGCCCGCACCGGCATGGTGGCCGTGGACGAGCAGACGCTGAATTACATCAAGGGCCGGCCGTTTGCGCCCAAGGGCGAGATGTGGGACCAGGCGGTGGCCTACTGGAAGACCCTGGTCAGCGATCCGGGTGCGAAGTTCGACCGCGTGGTGCAGATGAATGCGGCCGACATCAAGCCGCAGGTCACCTGGGGCACATCGCCGGAGATGGTGCTGAGCATCGAGGACCGCGTGCCCGATCCGGACAAGGAAAAGGATTCCACCCGGCGCGAGGGCATGGAGCGTGCGCTGAAGTACATGGGCCTGCAGCCCAACACGCCGATCACTGACATCCGCGTCGACAAGGTGTTCATTGGTTCGTGCACCAACTCGCGCATCGAGGACATGCGTGCCGCCGCGGCCGTGGTGCGCGGGCGCAAGAAGGCGGCCAACGTCAAGGTGGCGATGGTGGTGCCGGGCTCGGGTCTGGTCAAGGCGCAGGCCGAGCGCGAAGGCTTGCACAAGATTTTTCTCGAAGCGGGCTTCGAATGGCGCGAGCCGGGTTGCTCGATGTGTCTGGGCATGAACCCGGACCGCCTCGAGGTCGGTGAGCGCTCGGCCTCGACCTCCAATCGCAACTTCGAAGGTCGGCAGGGCACCGGCGGTCGCACGCATCTGGTCAGCCCGGCCATGGCGGCGGCAGCGGGCATCGCCGGCCATTTCGTCGACATTCGTCACTGGAAGTAGGAGCGGTCATGGAAAAATTCAGCGTGCATACCGGTGTCGCGGCACCGATGGATCGGGCCAATGTCGACACCGATGCCATCATCCCCAAGCAGTTTCTGAAGTCGATCCGGCGTACCGGCTTCGGCCCTTACCTGTTCGATGCCTGGCGCTATCTGGACGAGGGTCAGCCGGAGATGGATTGCACCAACCGGCCGCGCAATCCCGATTTCATCCTCAACCAGCCGCGCTACCGCGATGCCTCGGTGCTGGTGGCACGCAAGAATTTCGGTTGCGGTTCGTCGCGTGAACACGCGCCCTGGGCGCTGCTCGAGGGCGGCTTCCGGGTGGTGATCGCACCGTCCTATGGCGATATCTTTTTCAACAATTCGTTCAAGAGCGGTCTGCTGCCCATCGTGCTGGCCGAGGCCGAAGTCGATCGGCTGCTGCACGACATCCAGGCGTTCCCCGGCTTCCGGCTCACCATCGACCTCGAAAAGCAGCTGGTGATCTGGCCCGACCAGAGCAAGTCGCTGCCGTTCGAGGTCGATGCTTTTCGCAAGTACTGCCTGATGAACGGGCTGGACGATATCGGTCTGACCATGCGTCATGCCGACAAGATCCGCGATTTCGAACAGGCACGACGGCTGTCGCAGCCGTGGTTGTTTCCGCTCGAATTGAATTGAACCGAGTGCGTTGAGTGAACTGATCAAGTTGAGGGTTGCATGAAGATTGCTGTACTGCCGGGAGACGGGATCGGCGCCGAAATCGTGGTCGAGGCCATCAAGGTACTCCAGGCCCTCGATCTGAAACTGGAGCTGGAGCAGGCGCCCGTCGGCGGTACCGCTTATGCGCAAACCGGTGATCCGCTGCCGCCGCAGACGCTGGCGCTGGCCAAGGCGGCCGATGCCATCCTGTTCGGTGCGGTGGGTGATCCGCGCTACGACAACATCGAGCGCGCCAAGCGTCCGGAGCAGGCCATCCTCGGCCTGCGCAAGGCACTCGGTCTGTTTGCCAATCTGCGTCCGGCGACGGTGCATCCCGAGCTGGCCGATGCCTCGACCATACGCGCCGATGTGGTGGCCGGGCTGGACATCCTGATCGTGCGCGAGCTCACCGGGGATATCTACTTCGGTCAACCGCGTGGCATGCGCACCAATGCTGCGGGTGATCGCGAAGGCTTTGACACCATGCACTACAGCGAGCCGGAGATCCGTCGCATCGCCCATGCCGGCTTCAAGGCCGCCTTGAAGCGTGGCCGCAAGCTGTGTTCGGTGGACAAGGCCAATGTGCTGGAAACCTCGCAGCTGTGGCGCGAGGTGGTCAGTTCGATGGCGAGCGAATATCCCGAGGTGACGCTCAGCCACATGTATGTCGACAACGCCGCCATGCAGCTGATTCGCAATCCCAAGCAGTTCGATGTCATTGTCACCGGCAATCTGTTCGGCGACATTCTCTCGGACGAGGCCTCCATGCTGACCGGCTCGATCGGCATGCTGCCCTC
>RFXC01000438.1 GCA_009921765.1 Betaproteobacteria bacterium
GCCATCTTGTCGCCAGGCTGCAGGCGCCGCTTGACGGCCAGGTAGACCTTGACCATCTTGAGCACACCGGCGGGCAGCTCGTCACCCTGGGTAAGCTTCTTGCGCTTTTCCTCGAAGGCCAGGTCGAAGCTGTGGCGGGTCTGCTCCATCGAGTTCTTGATCGACTCGAGCTGGGCCGCCACGTCTTCGTCAGCCGGACGGATGTCGAACCAGTGGTACTTCTCGACATCGGCCAGGTAGGCCTTGTCGATCACCGAGCCCTTGGCCAGCTTCTTGGGGCCGCCGTTGACGCTCTTGCCCACCAGCAGCTTTTCGATGCGGTCGAAGGCATCGGCCTCCACAATGCGCAGCTGGTCGTTGAGGTCCAGACGGTAGCGCTTGAGCTCGTCGTCAATGATCTGCTGGGCGCGCTTGTCGCGGGTGATGCCCTCGCGGGTAAAGACCTGCACGTCGATCACCGTGCCCTGCGAGCCCTGACTCACCCGCAGCGAGGTGTCCTTCACATCGGAGGCCTTCTCACCGAAGATGGCGCGCAGCAGCTTTTCTTCAGGGGTGAGCGTGGTCTCGCCCTTGGGCGTGACCTTGCCCACCAGCGTGTCGCCCGGTTGCACCTCGGCGCCCACGTAGATGATGCCCGACTCGTCCAGACGGTTGAGCTGCTGCTCCGACAGGTTGGGAATGTCGCGCGTGATCTCCTCGGGCCCGAGCTTGGTGTCGCGCGCCATCACCACCAACTCCTCGATGTGGATCGAGGTGTAGCGGTCTTCGGCGACCACGCGCTCGGAAATCAGGATCGAGTCCTCGAAGTTGTAGCCGTTCCAGGGCATGAAGGCGATCAGCATGTTCTGACCGATGGCGATCTCACCGAGGTCGGTGGAGGCGCCGTCGGCAATGACATCGCCCTTGGCCAGCTTGTCGCCGCGCTTGACGATGGGACGCTGGTGGATATTGGTGTTCTGGTTGGAACGCTGGTACTTGATCAGGTTGTAGATGTCCACGCCCACTTCACCGGCCACTGCCTCGGCGTCGATGACGCGCACCACGATGCGGGTGGCGTCGACATAGTCGACCACGCCGCCGCGCAGCGCCGTGACCACGGTACCCGAGTCGATCGCGGCCACGCGCTCGATGCCCGTGCCCACCAGCGGCTTTTCCGGACGCAGCACAGGCACAGCCTGGCGCGACATGTTGGCGCCCATCAGCGCGCGGTTGGCGTCGTCGTGCTCAAGGAAGGGCACCAGCGATGCTGCCACCGAGACGATCTGCGCGGGCGAGACGTCCATGTACTGCACGCGCTCGGCGCTGCAGAGGATGGATTCACCGTTTTCACGGGCAGAGACCAATTCGCCAGTCAGGCGGCCTTCCTTGTCAAGAGCCGCATTGGCCTGGGCGATCACATACTTACCCTCTTCGATGGCCGACAGGTAGTCGATTTGGTCGGTCACCTTGCCTTCAATCACCTGACGGTAGGGCGTCTCGATGAAGCCGTACTCATTGAGGCGGGCATACAGGGCCAGCGAATTGATCAGGCCGATGTTCGGGCCTTCGGGTGTCTCGATCGGGCAAACCCGGCCGTAGTGGGTGACGTGCACGTCACGCACCTCGAAGCCGGCGCGCTCGCGAGTCAGACCGCCCGGGCCCAGGGCGGAGACACGTCGCTTGTGCGTGATCTCGGCCAGGGGGTTGGTCTGGTCCATGAACTGCGACAGCTGCGAAGCGCCGAAGAACTCCTTGAGCGCCGCAGAGATCGGCTTGGAGTTGATCAGGTCGTGGGGCATGAGCGGCTCTTGCTCGGCCTGGCCCAGACGCTCCTTGACGGCCTTCTCGATACGGGCAAGGCCAGTTCGGTACTGGTTCTCGGCGAGTTCGCCAACGCAACGCACGCGGCGGTTGCCCAGGTGGTCGATGTCATCGACTTCACCGCGGCCGTTGCGCAGGTCGACCAGGATCTTGACCACGGCCAGGATGTCCTCGTTGGCCAGAACCATGGGGCCGGTGGACTCGTCGCGGCCCACGCGGGCGTTGAACTTCATGCGACCCACGCGGGACAGGTCGTAGGTGTCGGGGTTGTAGAACAGACGCTGGAACAGGGCCTGCACTGCGTCTTCCGTCGGCGGCTCGCCGGGGCGCATCATGCGGTAGATGGCCACGCGCGCAGCAAACTCGTCGACGGTTTCGTCGATGCGCAGGGTCTGCGAAATGTAGGGGCCCTGGTCGAGTTCGTTGGTGTAGA
>RFXC01000439.1 GCA_009921765.1 Betaproteobacteria bacterium
CCCAGGCACGGTGATTCGTCGGGCGTGCGCGGGGCGGCGTGGCTGTGGCCGCCAGTGCGCTGAGCTTACGGTCTTGACCTGCCCGCAATCGGCTCGAGATCTTCCAGAGGCCAGCGTGGTTGCACGCGAAAGCTTCTGGGCGCCGACGGTAGCGAGCCCGCGCGGGCCATGGCGTCCAGTCGAAGGGCGCCGGCCAGGGCGATCATCGCGCCGTTATCGGTACACAGCGCGGGCGGTGGAAACCAGACGCGGAACCGTTCGCGCTCGGCAGCCTGAATGAGGCGTTCACGCAACTGCCGGTTTGCGCTCACGCCGCCCGCGACCACAAGTCGGCCATGCCCGGACTCGCGGACCGCCCGAATCGCCTTGGCTGCCAGCACTTCCGTGATGGCGGTTTCGACCTCGAGGGCAAGCGCTGCGCGCGCGGATTCATCGGGTAGACCGCGCGCCACCTGGGTGCGCACGGCGGTCTTGAGGCCACTGAAGCTGAAATCCAGCCCGGGCTCGTGCAGCATCGGTCGGGGGAGCTTGAAGCGCCCGGGCTTGCCCTGGGCGGCGAGCCGCGACAGGGCCGGTCCGCCGGGATAGCCGAGACCCAACAGTTTCGCGCTCTTGTCGAATGCTTCGCCGGCGGCGTCATCGAGCGTATCGCCCAGCAGTCGGTAGCAGCCGATGTCTTCCACCGCGAGGAGTTGGGTGTGGCCGCCGGATACCAGAAGCGCCGTAAATGGCATGGGTGGCTGATCGCTGGCAAGAAGCGGCGAGAGCAGATGCCCCTCCAGATGATGAACGCCGATTCCCGGCCGGCCGAGCGCCCAGGCGAGCGTTGCGCCGACGGCTGCGCCCACCAGCAACGCACCGGCGAGTCCGGGGCCTTCTGTCCAGGCGATGCCATCGAGATCTGCCGGTTCGAGGTTGCTGTCGGCGAGCGCCTGTCGCGCAAGCGGCAGAATGCGGCGGATGTGGTCGCGCGAGGCAAGCTCCGGCACCACCCCTCCGTAGCGCTCATGCATGTCGACCTGCGAATGCAGTGCCTGTCCGAGCAGTCCCTGTTCGGTGCAGTAGACCGCGAGACCGGTTTCATCGCAGGAACTTTCGATGCCGAGAACGCGCATCGGCGTAGTATTGCACGGTGACTTCTGCGCTCGTGTATGACCTGGTGGTGATTGGCGGTGGCGCGGCCGGCCTGATGTGCGCATCAGTGGCGGGCCAGCGCGGGCTGCGGGTGCTGCTCATCGATCACAGTGAACGGCGCGCCGAGAAAATCCGCATTTCGGGCGGTGGCCGCTGCAATTTCACCAATCTGGAAGGCGATCGCCTCGAGCGGTTTACGGGCGCCGACCCGCGGTTCGCGCGGTATGCGCTCCGCGCCTACCCCCCCGAGCGCTTTATCGATCTGGTTCGGGCTCACCGCATCGGCTTTCACGAAAAGCACAAGGGCCAGCTGTTCTGCGATCAGTCGGCTGAGCAGATCATCGACATGTTGTCGGCCGAGTGCGCCGCGGGGCGGGTTGATGAACGTCGTCCATGCCGTCTCGTGGCACTGCACCGGCAGGATGCGGGGTCGGAGGCGTCCCGCTTTCAGGTCGATACCGACCTGGGCGCCTTTCATGCGCGGGCGGTGGCGGTGGCAACCGGCGGGCTGTCAATTCCGAAGATCGGTGCCACCGACCTTGGTTACCGGATTGCTCGCCAGTTCGGACACCGCGTGGTCGAGCCGCGTCCGGCCCTGGTACCGCTGATTTTCGATCCAGCGGCCTGGCGAGGATCTGCTGTTCACCCATCGGGGGTTGTCGGGTCCGGCGGTGCTGCAGACCTCAAGCTTCTGGCGGCCCGGCTCGGCGCTCACCATCGATCTGCTGGCTGGCGCAGATGCCTCCGGCTGGCTTGCCGACGAACGCAATGGATCGGGCCGCTTGCCGCTTGCCAGCGTGCTGGCGCACCGCATGCCGCGCAGGCTCGCGGCACTCTGGAGCGACCGCGTGCTGGGAGAGACGCTTGCGCGCCGCAAGCTTGCCGAGCTGGGGCGCCGCGATCTCGATCGGCTCACCACCCAACTCTCGGCATGGTCGCTGCAGCCCACGGGAACCGAGGGCTATCGGAAGGCCGAGGTGACATCGGGAGGCGTGGCGACCGACGAGATCGATCCCCGGACGCTTCAGTCGCGACGCGTGCCCGGGCTTTACTTTGT
>RFXC01000440.1 GCA_009921765.1 Betaproteobacteria bacterium
CGACCCATGTCTATGTCGCCGACACCGACGAGCAGGCACGCGCGGAGGGCGGCGCAGCCTATGTGCAGTTTCATGAGAACTTCACCCGTCGCTATGTCGAGATCGGGCAGGGCGACAAGTACGCGCACCGGCCGGGCTTCGAGCAGCTGGTGAAAGAGCATCGCATCCTGTGCGGCTCGCCCGACACGGTGCGCAAGGCGCTGCAGAGCCACTTTGCGCTCACCGGCGCCAACCACTTCGTCGGCGCCTTCACCTTTGGCAGCCTGAGCTTCGAGCAGACGCAACACTCGCTCGAATTGTTCTCGAAAGAAGTGATGCCGGCATTCAACACCATCCGCCTGGCGGCCTGAAGTCCGCATCGCAGGAGCCAAGCCGATGAGCAAACCCATCCGTCGCGTTGTCACCGGCCATGATGATCAGGGCCGATCGGTATTCATCATGGACGGGCCGGCGCCGACCGTGCATGCACGCAACACCGGCAGCGCGGTCTGCACCGAGCTGTGGGAGACCACCAGCATGCCGGCCGACAACCACGGCAACGCCGACCCGACCCTGCATCCCTATCGGCTGCCACCGCAAGCCAATGGCACGGTGTTCCGGGTGATTGAATATCCGCCCGACCGGATTCGTCTGGCGGCGATGAACCAGCAGCAATCCGCGTCAGCTGGCATCGATGGCAATCCGCAGCACTACCACGGCACCTCGCGCCATCCCGGTTTTCACAAGACCGACTCGGTGGACTACGCCATCGTGTTGCAAGGAGAGATCTGGGCACTGATGGACGAGGGCGAAACCCTGCTGCGCCAGGGCGACATCCTGATTCAGCGCGGCACCAACCACGCCTGGAGCAATCGCACCGAGCAGCCGGCCTATGTGGCCTTCGTGCTGATCGACGCCAAGCCGGTCTGAGCCTGCAGGCGCTGGTACTTCGCCATCAGCGCCTCGGCCGACTCGACATGTTCGGGGTTCAGCGGAATGCAATCCACCGGACATAGCTGCACGCACTGCGGCTCGTCATGGTGCCCCACACATTCGGTGCAACGCGCCGGATCAATGACATAGAAATCGGCGCCAGGTGCAATGGCCTGATTCGGACAGGCCGGCTCGCACACATCGCAATTGATGCACTGATCGGTGATCATCAGCGCCATGCATCACCCCGCGCCGCACTCCGCAACAACGCCATGTTCAGCTTGCACCACCCAGCTGCGCCACCTTCTCGCGCAGGCGACGCTCCACCAGCGGATGCACAAACTCGCCGGTGCTGCCACCCAGCACGGCGATCTCGCGCACGATGGTGGCCGAGACAAACATGTACTTCTCATCCGGCGTGAGAAAGATGGTTTCCACTTCCGGAATCAGGTGGCGATTCATGCCCGCCAGCTGGAACTCGTATTCGAAATCCGATACCGCACGCAGGCCGCGCAGGATGACCGTGGCATGGTGCTCGCGCATGAAGTCGCGCAGCAGGGTGGAAAAACCGAACACCTCGACATTGGGATAGGGCGAGAGCACCGACTTGGCCATTTCGATGCGTTCGGCCAGGGTGAAAAACGGCCGCTTGCCGCGACTGTCCGCCACGCCCAGGATGACCTTGTCGTAGAGCTTGGCGGCACGCCGCATCAGGTCCTCGTGACCGCTGGTGATGGGATCGAAGGTGCCGGGATAAACCGCGATAGTCATGCGAACTCCAGTAAGTGATGACAGACCTGTCCGGCGCGACCGGCACGCAGCACACGCCACGACGGCGGGTGCGATGCCTGCGGCGCCGTCAGATCGGAAACTTCGGGCAAATACGGCACATCCGTCTCCAGATATACCCGCGCACCGCTGGCCAGCCATGGTGGCAACAGCGCCAGCACACGATCGGTGAGTTTCAATGCATAGGGTGGATCAAGAAACACCACATCGACACATTGTTCTTCGCCTTGCGGCGGCCGACGCAAAAAGTCTAGCGCATCGACACGTTCCACACGCACCTGATCTGCCCGCAGAACTTCGACCGAAGCGCGCAAGGCCCGCACCACAGCCGCATCGGCATCGAGCATCTGCACGCTGCGCGCACCGCGCGACGCCGCCTCCAGTCCGAGCGCACCGCTGCCGGCGAAAAGATCCAGACAACGCTTGCCGGTGAGGTCTTGCCCGAGCCAGTTGAACAGGGTTTCCCGCACCCGGTCCGGTGTCGGACGC
>RFXC01000045.1 GCA_009921765.1 Betaproteobacteria bacterium
TCTGGATTCGGCGCGCTCGCGGGCCGCTTCATTGAGGCTGCGCTCGAGCACGCGAAACAGCGTACGGGCGAGCAACGCGGCGTCGTCCAGTGGGGCGTGGGTGACCCGAATGCCGGCATCGGTCATGACCCGCAGGTCGATCAGGCCAGGTCCGGCGCCGGTCAGCCCAATCGCCTGCAGGCTCGGAAGGCTGCGCAGGATCGCCGGCGCAAGCTCGGTGTGCTGTGAGACGATCAACCCCGAGGCGTTTTGAAGCTGCCCCGCATCGGTGACTGTTGTGCTGAGCTCCACCTCGAAGAGCGCTGCCAGCCTTGCGAGCGCCTCGGTGTGAAGGGGCGTGGCGACCACAACGCGATGTCTGCGAGCAGGCCTTCTCATGGGCAACCGGTCGAAACGGGAGCGTCGCTACGGTCGAATGCGGGCGGCGCCATCGAGCTCGATCAGTACCGGCTGATGGTCTGAGGCATCGGTCTTCGCGTCGACATGGAGCGCGCTCACTGCGGGCGCCAGATCTTCGGTCACGAATACAAAATCGCAGGTGTGTGGCTTGGGCCACTGAACCCGGTCATGAACGCCATTGGTGTGCGCGTGAGGCTCGCCCGGGTGGGCAAGGCTCCAGGCATCGCGCCAGGCGGGCGCGTCATCGATGGGTTCGAGCATGCGCGCGTACTCGGCCGAGTCGGTGAGGAAGTTGAAATCGCCGCACAGGAGCGCCGACGGAGGTCGCAGCCGCGCCTCGAAGGGCGAGCCACGGTGTCGCGGCTGACCCCGGTCGGCCTGATGGCCGCAGGCCTCGCGGTGCAAGGCGCGAAGGTGGTCTACCTGAGCGGTACGCTGCCGCACCGAGTAGTACTCGAGGTGAGTCGTGATGATCCGCAGCGGCCCGCCGGCTGCCTCAATCACGGCTTCGATCGCCACCCGCTGCATGCCGACTGAGTCAGGATCGGCCGGCCAGTCGAGCAGATGTCGCCAGACGCCCAGCACCGGTAGCCGCGACAGGAGCAAATTGCCGAACCGCGCGCGACCGCCCCGCGCGCCCGGTACGTCCACGGCGATTCCCTCTACCGCTTGATAGCCCGGCAGCAGCGAAGCGAGGATACCGAACTGATTCTCGCCGACTGAGCCCGCCAGTCCCGGAAAACCGTCCGAGACCTCCTGAAGGCACAACACATCGAAGTCTGCGAGGTCGCGGGCGGTATCGATGATGCGCTCCGGGTCGACCCGTCCGTCGCAGCCGCGGCACCATTGGATATTCCAGGTGATGAGTTTCATGACCGGCTTTTGGGCTAGCGGATGCCCGCTCGCATGAAGGATTGAACAAATTGCCGCTGAAAGAGCAGGAACGCGATCAGAAGCGGCGCCACGGCGAGCAATGTGGCCGCGCAGATGAGCGACCAGTCGATGCCCTGGTCGGTGCCGGTGAACACCTGCAACCCGACGGTGATGGGACGCGACTCGACCGAGTTGCTGACCACCAGCGGCCAGAGAAAGTTGTTCCAGTGGTGGCTGACCGAGACCAGACCGTAGGCGAGATAGGTGGGCCGGGCGAGCGGCACATAGACTTTCCAGAGCACCTGGAGCGCGCTTGCGCCCTCGACCCGCGCCGCCTCATCAAGCTCTGCAGGGATGGTCTTGAATGTCTGGCGAAGCAGAAAGATGCCGAATGCGGAGGCCATGTAGGGCAGGCCAATACCGGTGATGGTATCGATGAGTCCCATCTGACTGAGCGTGCGGTGATTTTCAACGATCAGCACATCGGGCATCACCATGAGCTGAATCAATACCAGGAAGAACGCGAGGTCGCGCCCCCGGAAGGCAAACCGCGCAAAGGCATAGGCTGCGAGCGTGCCGAGGATCATCTGTGCAACCAGGATCATGGTGACCAGCATGACGGTGTTCAGAAAATAGCGTGCGAACGGCGCGGCACTCCAGGCTGCCGCAAAATTGTCGAGCGTGAGCGGCGCACCGAGCTCGAAGCGCGTCGAATATTCACCCGGATGGAAAGCGGTCCAGATCGCGTAGACCAACGGCAGCGCCCAAAGGATTGCGAGCAGCCAGGCGGCGAGCGCTTCAAGCACGCCACCCCCGGAGAAGGGCGGGGCCGCGGGCGTTTGCCGACCAGCGAGCGAAGGGGCGTGCGGTGTCATGGTGAACAGGGCGGCTTCAGCGATAGTGGATACGGCGCTCGAGCAGCCCGAATTGAATCAGCGCAAGGATTGCGAGCACCGCGAGCAGCACCGCAGTGATGGCGGCCGCATAACCCATGTCCCAGAACTTGAAGCCCACCTCGTAGAGATGGAAGAGCAGCAGTGTGGTGGCGTTGTCGGGGCCACCTCGTGTCATGACCACGATGTGGTCCACCAGCCGGAAGGAGTTGATGACCGCGTTGATGAGAACAAACAGCGTCGTGGGCATCAGGAGCGGAAACACGATGCGGCGGAGGTAGGTGAGGCGGCTTGCCCCCTCGATGGCGGCGGCCTCGGCATAGACCGGCGGAATCTGCTGCAGTGCCGCCAGATAAAAGATCATGAAAAAGCCCGACTCCTTCCAGATGGTGACCAGAATGACGCAGGCGAGTGCGGTGGAGGGGCTTCCAAGCCAATTGTGGCTGGGCAAACCGAAGAGCGAGGTGAATTGCTCGAGGAGTCCGTACTGGGGCGTGTAGAAAAACAGCCAGATGTTGGCCACCGCCACCATCGGCAGCACGGTGGGCGTGAAATAGGCGAGCCGCAGCCAGCCGCGGCCGGCGATCTTGCCGTTGACCCAGAGCGCCATCAGCAGCGCGAGCGCGATCGAGACCGGGATCGTGCCCAGGCAGTACCAGAGGTTGTTCTCCACGGCGCGCCAGAACACGGCGTCTTCAATCAGGGTCTGATAATTGTCCAGACCCACGAACACCGATGGCCGATTGGCCTTCGGCGTCGACATCAGACTGTGGCCCAGTGTGGCGATTGCCGGATAGTGGGTGAAGAGCGCGAGCAGGCAGGCGGCAGGCAAAAGAAGCAGCCAGCCGCTGACATGGACCGAGACGCGCTTCACGGGGGCAGGAATCGAGGTGATGGGTGATGCCCGTGGCAGGCGTGTTGCCCGCCACGGGCAGCGCGATCAGCGGCGATAGGGACGCAGAATCCGCTCGGCCTCGCGCTGTGCATCGCGCATCGCAACCTCGGGGGTTTTTGCCCCGGTGAGCGCCGCCTGCAGGCCATCGTTCAGCGCCTTGGTCACACGCTGGTTCTCGTGCGTGGACAGTTCGGCGACCGAATGCTGCAACTGGTCGCGCGCCACTGCAGCCGGCGGGAACGACGCCACATACTGCTTCATCGCCGGGGTCTCGAACGCATCGGGCCGCACCGCCACATAGCCGGTATCGATGCCCCACTGGGCCGCGCGCTCTGGCGACGTGATCCAGCGCATGAACTTGAGCGCAGCCTGCTGCTGGGCCGGGGTGCTTTTCTTGAAGATGTAGAAGTTGCCGCCACCGGTGGGCGAGCCGAGTCGCTTGTTGGCGGGCAACATGGCCACGCCGAAATCAAACTTGGCGTTGTTGCGCACGTTGGTCAGATTGCCGGTGGTGGTCCACATCATGGCGGTCTTGCGCTCGAAGAAGTCACGCGGCGTGGTGCCCCATTCGATCACGCCAGGTGCCATCACGCGATGCTTGCGCGACAGATCGACCCAGTATTGCAGCGCCTCGATGACGGCGGGCTTGTCGAAGTAGGTTTCGGTGCCGGCTTCGTTCATGAGCTCGATACCGTTCTGGGTGGTGAAACCCTGGAAGAGCCAGTACGGGAATCCGGAAGAGGGCACCTGCACGCCCCATTGTGTGACGTTGCCCTGAGCGTCTCGCCGGGTGAGCTTCTGCGCGAAGTCTGCCATCTCCGCCCAGTTGCCCGGTGCGCGCTCGGGGTCGAGTCCGGCCTCCTTGAAGAGCGACTTGTTCCAGTACAGAACGATCGTTGAGCGCTGGAACGGCACTCCCCAGACCTTCCCGCCCGTCTGGCTGTTGTACATGAACGCGGGATAGAAGCTCTTCAGCCAGGCCTGGTCTTCAGGCGTACGGGCCAGATCGCTGACCGGAAGAATCGCGTCTTCATCAATCAGGGTGAACATGTCGGTGGAGAGCAATACCGAAGCGACCGGCGGCTGGCCGCTCTTGTGTGCGGTCAGTGCCTTCACGATCGACTCCTGATACGTGCCGGAATAGATCGGGGTTACTTTGATGCCGGGATTTTCTTTCATGAAGTCGGCTGCGTAGCCGTCGATCAGCTTGGTGATCGGGCCGCCGACGGCAACCGGGTAATAGAACGAAATTTCCGTGGTCTGGGCCCAGGCGCTGCCCACACAGAGCGCCGCAGCGGCGGCGACCGCAGCACGTTTCAGGGGATGGGTGAGAGTCATTTTCTGTCTCCGGTTTGTGGAAGGGTCAGGGGGTGAGGGCGCGCGCAGCGATATCGTCGCGGCGCGCGCCAGTGATCGCATTGAAGCAGTGCTGCGCCTCGGGTGTCCAGGTCAGACGCAATGCTTCGCCAGGCCGCGGTGTGAGCCGACCGGGTTGCCGGACGACGATCGCAGCCTTCCCGGCGCGACAGGCAATCACGGTATCGGCACCCAGGTACTCCACCGCTTCGACCTGCGCACTCACCTCGCCC
Source organism: Betaproteobacteria bacterium (assembly GCA_009921765.1). The sequence continues at coordinate 4,650 of RFXC01000045.1, forward strand.
GAGCCGATGATGCGGATATGCTCGGGGCGAATGCCGGCGAGCAGGTCTGTGGCCGGCTGGCGGGTGACGAGCGGCCCGGCCGTGCCTGCGATTCGGCAGCCATCGCCCGTGACCTCGAGCGGCAGGAGGTTCATGGGCGGCGTGCCGATGAAACTTGCGGTGAATGCGGTTGCCGGATGCTCATAAAGTTCGGCGGGCGTGGCGTTCTGCTCGATGTGACCGGCTCGCATCAGGATCACCTGGTCGGCCATGCTCATGGCCTCCACCTGGTCATGCGTGACATAGAGCATGGTGATGCCCAGCGACTGCTGCAGCGCCCGAAGCTCGCGGCGCATGTCGTGGCGCAGCCGGGCATCGAGATTGGACAGCGGCTCGTCCATCAGGCACACGGGCGCCTCGGCGATGATGGCGCGGCCGAGGGCGACACGCTGCTGCTGCCCACCGGAGAGTTGTGCGGGCTTGCGGGCGAGCAGATCGCCCAGGCCCAGAAGCCTGGCCACCCGGTCCAGACGGCGGGACCGCTCATCGGCCGCCACCTTGCGGACCTTGAGTCCGAACAGGATGTTTTCGGCAACGCTCAGGTGCGGGAACAGCGCGTAGGACTGAAACACCATGGCGAGTCTGCGCGCGGCGGGGGGCTCATGGGTGACATCACGGCCGCCTATCCTGATCCGGCCATCGCTCACCTGCTCAAGCCCGGCCACCAGACGCAGGGTCGTGGACTTGCCGCATCCCGAGGGGCCGAGCAGGACCGCAAAGCTGCCCTCCGCCACCTCGAATGAGACCTGGTTGACGGCGACGGTGTCGTCCCATCGCTTGCTCACAAGGTCGAGTTCAATCGTGCTCATCAGGGGGGCGAGGCGAGATCGGAAGTCGCGGAGCATAGCGCGGGACGACGGGCTGGTAAACGATCGGTTGCCGGCGCGCGCATGCGAGTGCCAGCGGGCGTCGGTGCCCCTGCGTTGTTCGTTCAAACCTTTTAGAATGCGGAACCACCGTGACAAGGGCATGACATTTGCAGCGCAACGGTCGCGCCCCGGTCAGGTCAGGCTCTCGCGCCGGGCGAGAGTCATCCCTCTGGAGACTGATCCATGCTTCTGCTCGGAACCCGTGAATTTGCCCAGTCGGCGCGCAAGAAGGGCCAACTTCATAACGGCATGCAGTACTGGCGCAATGATTTCTTCAAGTCATCCGACGACGATGTCTGTACGCCGCAGTGTTATCTGGTGGAACAGTTTCCCGGCGCGGTCAATCCCACGCATTTTCATGTCCAGAATCAGTTTCAGCTGTTCACGCGCGGCGAAGGTACGATCGGTCGCAGTCCCAAGCCGCTGCGGGCATTCACCGTGCACTACGCGGGGGCCTACACCGGCTATGGCCCCATTGTGGCGGGGCCCGAGGGTGTCGACTACATCACCATGCGGGCGTTTCGCGACCCTGGCGCCAAGTTTGTGCCGCAGAGCCGCGAACTGATGCGGGCAGGACCCAAGCGGCACTGGGCGTCCGAGGCGCTGTTGCCAACGGAGGCGGACGAGCTCAAGGCGCTCAAGTCGCCTCGGGTAGAGGTGGTGCATGCGCCGGACCCTGATGGCCTGGCGGTTGACCAGATCCAGATACCTAGCGGGGCTGCAACCGAGGTCCGGATCGCTCCGGCTGCGGTGGCCATGTTCATCGTCGTGATCCAAGGGGTGGTTGAGCGCGACGGCCAGCGGCTGGGTCACCTTGAAAATCTGTTCGTGTCGGCCAACGATGCACCGTGCCGCATCGCGGCAACGGAGGTGCCGGCAGAGGTGCTGGTGCTGCACATGCCGGCGCCTGACCCCGCTTATGCCTGAGCCGCAGGCCGTCCCGCCAGCGCTGCCTTCAACCGCTCTGGCGTGAACGGCACGGTTCGCAGTCTTGCCCCCGTGGCATCGAAAACGGCATTGGCCAGTGCTGCGAAAACCGGCGAGGCCGCGGGCTCGCCGGCTCCCACTGCGCGCACTGTCGGGCGATCAATCAGGCGAATCGCGATCTCGTCAGGCAGATCGGCAAACCGCAGGATCGGATAGCTTGCCCAATCCATGCTCTCCAGCCCCGTGGCGTTTGACCGCACCTCCTCATAGAGCGCGCGCGACAGCGTCTGGATGACATTGCCTTCAATCTGATTGCGGACCCCATCGGGGTTGATGATGAGGCCGCAGTCGTGCGCGACGCACACGCGCTGAACGCGGATCGCCCCGGTTGCCGCGTCGACCTTGACATCCATAGCCACCGCTGCGTAGGCCGACACGTTGTCGTAATGCACGAAGCCCACGCCCCGTCCGGTGCCGCTACGCCGAGTGCCGCTTGCGCGTGTCTCCCATTTGGCGAGATCGCGAACGGCGCGCAGCACTTCGATGGCACGCTCGTCTTTCAGATGCCGGATACGGTAGTCGATTGCGTCGGCGCCGGCGAGCGCTGCGAGTTCATCGATGAAGGACTCGTTGGCAAACGTGTTCTGAGGCGAGCCCAGACCGCGCAGCGACGATGAACGGACGGGTGAGCGCTCGACCAGGTGAAGCGTTGTCTTGTTGGCCGGAAAAACATAGGTGGCCTTCGCGTTGCGGTCGGCGCCTGCCTGCAGATATTTTGCGGGCATGCCGGTTTCATCGCCCGCGAGCATGTTGCCCGCCATGCCGTAGAAGGGCCGCAGCGCATGGTTGGGGCTCCAGACCTCATAGTTCCAGCCGGCGACATTGCCTGCGGCATCGAGCCCCGCGCGCACCCGCATGGTCATGGCCGTGCCCTTGGGCTCCCAGAGATGCTCGTCGCGGCGGCTCCAGAGCACCCGAACCGGTTTGCCTGCAAGTTGCGACAGAACCGCCGCGTCGGCCGAGACATCGTCCGAGCCGTTTTGACCATAGCAGCCCGAGCCTTCGGTCCAGATGAGGCGGACCTGCTCGGGCTTCATGCCGAGCAGTGTGGCAAGACTCAGGCGCGTGTTGTGCGAACTCTGCGTGGCAGACCAGATGGTTGCACCCTCGGGGCCCACGTCGGCCACGGAGCAGGAAGGACCGATCGAGGCGTGCAGCTGGTAGGGCACGTAGTAGTCGGCCTCATGCCGGCGGGGAGCCGTTGCGATTGCCTGATCGGCGTCACCGGTCTTGATGAGCTCGCGATCGGTGGCGGGCAGTGTTCTGAGCAGTGCCTGCACCTTGCCGTGATCGGCCATGGCGGGCGCCGGCCCCCATTCCACCCGCAGCTCGCGCGCTGCGCGAATGACGTCGACCTCGCGCTCGGCCACCACCGCGATGAACCGGCCTTTGCGCAGCACGCGGGCGCCGCGAATGGTGGCGATGGAGCCAAGCTCGACCCGCACCGGTTCAGCGCCAGGCAGCGCGGGACGGATCACCCGGCCGTGCAGCATGCCGGGCACGCGTACATGATGGATGTATCGGTGCGAGCCGAACACTTTCGCGGGCAGCTCCACGCGCGGGACGGACTTCCCGATCACCTTGAACTGATCGGGCGTCTTGAGCGGCAGCTTGCCGTTCAGTGGGCGGCTGAGGGTGCCGCCCGCGACCAGATCGCCGTAGGAGGCTCGCACGCCGCCCGGACCGGTGGCCGCGCCGTCGGCCGTACGGATCTGATCGGCCGGGGCGTTGAAGCGCTTGGATGCGAGCTCGACGAGCGCGAGTCGGGCTTCGGCCGCGGCCTGCCGGACCTGAGGTCCGGCGAGCATGATGGTGAGACTGCCGAAGGTGCCGATCTGGTCGGGGCAGAGCTCGGTATCACCCATGACCAGGTCGATCGCCCAGACGTTGGTATCGAGTTCTTCGGCGATCATCTGTGCAAGGGCTGTCTGAATGCCGGTTCCCAGCTCGACCTTGCCGGTATGGAAGGTGATGCGGCCATCGGGATGAACCTTCAGCCAGGCGCTGATGTTCTGGAAGCGCGGTGGCAACGCGGGCTGGGCGTTGGCCGACAGGGGAATGCTGAAGCTGATGGCGAGCGCACCGCCCGCTTGAAGGAAGGCTCGGCGCTTCATGCTGCCACCTCGGCGGCTTTCCGAACGGCTGCCACAATCCGCATGTGGGCGCTGCAGCGGCAAAGGTTGCCGTTAAGTGCTTCGCGGATCTGCGCGTCGGTGGGCTTGGGATTGTTGGCGAGCAGCGCAGCGCTGGTCATCACCATGCCATTGGTGCAGTAGCCGCATTGAACAGCCTGGGCCTCGATGAAGGCCTTTTGCACCGGATGCGGACGCTCGGGGGTTCCCAGCCCTTCGACCGTAACCACATCCTGCGTGACTGACGATACCGGGATCGAGCACGAGCGCACAGCCTGACCGCCAACATGCACGGTGCAGGCGCCGCATTGCGCGAGACCGCAGCCATACTTGGGGCCGGTGAGGCCGAGTTCGCTGATCAGCACCCAAAGAAGGGGCGTATCGGGGGGCGATTCAACCGAGTGCTTTCGGCCGTTGACGGTGATGGTGGTCATGGTCTCCTCCTGATGGGGGCGCCGTGGACGGCGCTTGTGTAAAGAGTGTGGGGACGATAACGGTGTTTCAGCCTCTTGGCCAGCCTGCGCGCAGTTCGCGGCGCAGAATTTTGCCCATGGAGTTGCGGGGAAGCGCAGTCACCTGTCGGATTTCCTTAGGCACCTTGTAGGCGGACAGCCTTTCGCGGCAGAGGCGCGCGAGGTCGTCAGCATCTGCGTTCATGTCTGGTCGCAGCACCACCCATGCGGTCACCTGTTCGCCCCAGTAGGGGTGGGGCAGGCCAGCGGCCGCGCATTCGGCGATCGCGGGGTGTGAGAGCAGAACCTCCTCGACCTCGCGGGGATAGACGTTTTCGCCGCCGCTGATGATCATGTCGTTCTTGCGGTCCACCAGGTACACATAGCCTTCGTCATCGATACGGGCCAGATCGCCGGTCACAAACCAGTCGCCCCGCATCGATTTCGCGGTGGCCTCCGGCAGGTTGAGATACCCGGAAAACAGATAGGGCGAGGCCACCGCGAGTTCGCCGACCTCGCCAGCAGGCACGTCCTGTCCGTCGTCATCCAGTACGCGCAGATGGGTGGCCGGAAGCGGCTGACCGACACAGGCGATCTTGCGCAATTGATCAGCCGGGCGCAGCGCGCAGGCAATGTTGGTCTCGGTCGTGCCATAGCGCTCGAACAGCCGACCCTCGCCGAAATGCGCAATGATCTCGGCCTTCATGGATTGCGCAAGCGGCGCGGTGCCCGAGATCACCGCCCTGAGCGAGCTCACGTCGTGGCGGCGTGCGCGTTCGCCTGCCGCAAAGAGCGCCGCAAAATGCGTGGGCACCATGTAGGCGCTGGTGGCCCGGGTCTGTTCGATGGCGGCGAGCAGAGCGTCGATGTCGAACTTCGGCATGATGACCACCGAGCCACCAAAGAACACCGGCGCGAGCGCCATCAGAAAGCCCGCGCCATGGAACATGGGCGTGGTGGCCACCGCACGGTCGTCGGGGCCGTAGCAACCGTGCTCTGCAGCCATCGCGTAGCAGGCCAGCACCCGGCCGCGGTGCGCGAGCATCACGCCCTTGGGCCGGCCGGTGGCGCCCGAGGTGTACGGCACGGAGAAAATGTCGTGTTCGGTGATGCCGGCATCGAGGCGGTTGGCGCGTGCCTGGGCGATCAATGCTTCGTAGTCGCGTTCCATCACGATCACCCGCTCGACCCCCGGCGGCACCGAGGCACGCGCCTGGTCGGCGAGCGCCTCGTCGACAAAGAGCACGCGCGCGCGCGAGTCTTCGCAGATGAAGCGCAGTTCAGGTCCGGGCGCGGCCGGCCCGACGGTGGCGCAGGCCACCCCGGCAGACGACAGACCGGCGACCAGTTCGAGATACTCGAGCCGATTGCGGCACTGGATCGCGGCATGGTCGCCACGGCCAAGACCCAGACCGACAGCAAGCTGCGAGACGCGGTCGATGCGCTCAACCAGCTTTCGGTAGGAGAGGTGGCGCGTGCCTTCGGTGATGGCGATTTTTTCTGGCGTGCGAAATGCAGCCGAGCGGATGCCGTCGGCAATCAGGATGGAACGCGAACCGCCGTGGCGAATGCTGTCAGACATGGATTGAAACGATGGGGGTCAGGGTGACGGCTACTATGGCAGCCTTCGGACAGCCAGGCTGAATCTCATGTCGTCGATCGAAACTCTTGCTGCCGCGCTGCGGGCCATGCTGGGCGCCGAGCATGTCGTGACGGACGCGCCCGAACTGGAGGCGGCCGTGGCCGATCTGTTCCCGTTCCCGCGTCCTGCGCCTGCGGCGCTGGTGGTACGGCCCGGGTCCACGGCCGAGGTGGCCGAGGTCGTTCGCGAGGCCTGCCTGGCCGGACTTCCGGTGGTGGCGCGTGGGGCAGGGCTCTCCTACACCCGAGGGCTGGCGGCGCCCTCCGCGGCAGTGGTGGTCGATTCGTCGCGGCTCGACCGCATCGAGATCCATGCCGAGGATATGTTCGCGGTGGTGGGTAGCGGGGTAAGCTGGCAGCGGCTTGCCGAGGCGCTCGCCCCGCATGGACTTCGCTCGCAGGTGCCAGGCCCCATCTCCGGGGCTGTCACCACGGTGGGCGGCGCGATTTCGCAATATGTGCCTGGCAGCATGGATGGCGTGATCGGGGTGAGGGTGGTGCTGGCGGACGGAACCATCGCTGTCACCGGGAGCGGCGCCCGCGCTGGCGCTCTGCCGTTTCACCGGCATGCCGGCCCCGATCTCACGGGTCTCTTCATTGGCGACTGCGGGGTGTTCGGCGTCAAGACCGAGGTGGTGCTGCGCCTGGTTCGCGATCAGCCCGCAGCGTTCGCGTCCTTTGCCTACGCCGACCCGCAGGCCATGGTGGCCGACATCATCGAGCTGCGAGCGGCCGGGCTGGTCACCCGTGCGCTCGTGCTTGATCAGAGTCGGGGCGAAGACGCCGGTCGGATCGAGGCAGGCGAGGCGTTGCGCACCGCCGGCGCGGTGGCCGCGACTGCCGGGTCGGCGCTGGGGGCGTTTCGCGAAATGGCGTCCATGGTGAAGGGCCGGTTTGAGCTGGCAGCGGCCAAGTGGTCGCTGCACCTCACCGCCGAGGCGCCCACTGCGCAGATCGCCGGGCAGCTGATTGCGCTTGCGCGCGAGCGCTGCAGTCGGTCCGCACGCGAGATCGAGCCCACGGTTCCCACGGCACTACGCGCTCGGCCCTATTCCATTCGAGGATTCGTCGGCGTGGAAGGCGAGCGCTGGATTCCGGTGCACGGCATGCTCGCGCCCTCCAGAGCGCGGGCCGCACTGGCCGATCTGGAGGCCCTGTTTTCGCGGCATCGTACGGCCATGCAGGCAGTTGGCATCCGTCAGTCTTATCTGATGTCAGCCGCCGGCCCCTACCTGACGATCGAGCCGATGTTTTTCTGGCCCGATGAGCTCGACCCCATTCATCTGAAGCATCTGTCTGCGCGCAACCGCGAGCGCTTTGCCGGGCGCCCCCGAAACGATGCGGCGCGCGAGCTGGTGGGCCGGCTGCGCGCCGAGGCGCGCGAGTGCTTCGAGCGTCATGATGCAGCGCATGCCCAGGCAGGGCGCTTCTACCGCCATGCCGAGCGGCTCGATGCGGGGTCGGCGGCGCTGCTCGCGCGGCTGCGCGACGCGCTCGACCCCGATCGGCGCATGAACCCGGGCGTGCTGGGATTGGGTTGACCGGATTGCGGTGAGCCGCTCACTGTGCCTTGATGTTTGCCTGCTGGATCACCTTGCCCCACTTCTCCGCTTCCGAGGCGATGAAGGTCTTGAAGGTCTCAGGCGGACCACCCACCACGTCGCTGCCAAAACCGATCAGGCGCTCGCGCATTTCTGGTGTGCGGATGATCTGGTCGATCTCGGTATTGAGCTTGGTAATGATGTCGCGCGGGACACCTGACTGCGCGGCGAATCCGAACCAGCCGGTGGCCTCGTAGCCAGTGACGCCGAGCTCGTGCAGCGTCGGGAACTGGGGTGCGGCAGCCGACCGCTGCGAGTTGGTGAGACCGATCATGCGCACCTTGCCCGCCTTCTCGTTGGGGATGACGGTGGACAGGCTGTCAAACATCAGATTGATCTGCCCGGCCACCAGGTCGACCACCGCATGGCCCGTGCCCTTGTAGGGGATGTGAACCATCTTGACGCCGGTCATCATCGAAAACAGTTCGGCAAACAGATGGGTGGCTGTACCCTGCCCGGTTGAGCCATAGGTGAGTTTGTTCGGGTTGGCGCGCGCGTAGGCGAGAAACTCGTTCAGGTTGTTCACCGGCACAGAGGGGTGGACCACCAGCGCGTTCGAAATCTTGGCCACCAGGATGATGGGCGCAATATCGCGGTCGACGTCGTAGGGCACCTTTGCCACCAGAAATCGATTGAGCGACAGGCTGTTTGAGCCAAGGAGTAGCGTGTATCCATCAGGCGGCGACTTGACCACGAAATCAACGCCGATGATGGTGCTGCCGCCGGGTTTGTTTTCCACCAGCACCGGCTGGCCCCAGCGTTCGGTGAGCTTGGTGCCCACGGCACGCGCGATCATGTCGGTGGGGCCGCCCGGCGGGAACGGGACGATCACCCGGATCGGGCGGTTGGGATAGTCGGAAGCTTGCGCCAGGACGGGTGCGCTGGCAGTGGTCGCCAGGGCGAGCAGTGCGGCCGAAAGCACGCGGCGGACAGATTGTCTGGGGGTCATGGGGTCTCCGGCTGAGAGGAATTTAGGGGGATCAGAAGGCGCGGCCGCGCCGCACTGCCGAGACGAAGGTCATCGGATGCAGACGGTGTGGTGGAAGCGTTGCAGGTCGCTCCGGGCCCGGATCCTGGGGCAGACCATAGCGGGCCTGGACATCGGAAAAGCCAGCCCGCGCGAGCTCGTCGCGCCAATCGAATTCAAGGAGCGTGTGGGCATAGGGTTCATTGTTTCGTGCGGCGTAGCCGCTCAGAAGCCAGCGACCGACGGTGCCCCCGATGGCCTCGAACATGTCGTAGGCAACCAGCAGCCCGCCAGGGCGCAGCACCCGTGCCGCCTCCCGGATGGTCTGGCGAATCACCTCGGGCGGGAGTTCATGCCACAGCCAGTGCGAGGCCACCACGTCGAGGCTTGCGTCAGGAAAGCTGAGATCGTCGGCACTGCACTGAACCAGGGTGACGGGCGTGTGCTCTTCAAGCGTGCGCAGCGCCCCCAGCTGCAGACTGCCTGCGCACACATCGCAGCCATAGACCTCGGCCTGCGGCAATGCGCGCTTGATGGCACGCGTGGACCGCCCAGCGGTGCAGCCCTGGTCCAGGATCGCACGGGGCTCGAGCGCAAGCTCGCTCAAACGTTCGGCGATCCGGGCTGCGTAGAAGTCCACCAGTGCGTCGGGATCCGAGAGCGCAAATGAAAGACCGGTGGTGTACCAGGCGAGTGCATAGGCATTGACCGGCTCGCGCCACAGTCCACCAGGCTGCTGATGCGTCTCGGTGTCGGCGATGTAGGCGGGCACCGTGAGACCGGGATCCAGTTGCAGATGCGCGAGCCCCTCCGCTTCGGCAAGAAGGGGCGCCAGCTGATCTTTCTGCCGCGCCACTTCGGTGGAAAAGCCCCAGCGCCCCGACCATTTCATCTGCTGGATACGGCGCTCCAGCCAGGCATAGAGCCGATAAGACGGGCTGGTTTGCATGCTGTGTTCGAGGGCTGCCACGGTGGGTGCCAATGCCTCATCGGCCTCACGCACCACCTCGCGATAGAGCGAGCCGCCCCAGTGGCGCTTCAGTCCGGAGAGGTAGCTTTGCCACGCATCGACCTCGAACGAGGTCTGCCAGGCGCGGGAAGCGGGACGGGAGGAGCCTGGACCGGGGGCGTTCATGGGATCAGCGGGTGAACATGGCCGCGCTCACGTCGGGTGACGCATCGGGCGAGGTGAAGGCGCTCAGCAGGGCGCGGCCGAATTCGGCTTCTTCGGTGGCGAACCACGCGGCCATGGCTGCACTCTGGCCCGCTTTCTCGAGTGCGCCATCGTCGAGAAGCTGGCGTTCGCCCAGCGCCAGGCGCAGTCGCTGGAGTTCAGACTTGAGCACATAGACTTCGCCCGCAAGCGACAGGATGACGCTCATCAGTCGGGCGCTATCCATCGGGTCACCGGGCGCAAGACCGGCGAGCCCGGCGAAGCGGAGCGCGTCCTGCGGGGCGGTGGCAGGCGGAGGCGGTTCCTCGCGCGGACCCGAGGTGGCGCCTGATGCGGGGGGCGGATCGAGGGTCATACCGGCGTCCTCGTTGATGGTGTTGCAGGTTAGAGCGTGCGGCACGATCGTGCATCGCGCGTTCCGAAGATTGAAAGGCAGCGGGTTGGACGACTAGTCGGTAGCGGCCGCGAGTGTCTGCATCGTGGCGACAAACGCTTCGCGATACGCCGAGCGGCCCGTGTGCAGGCTGGCTGCCACGCGCTGCCGCCCGGCCACCCAGACCTCGGCAAAGGGCGGCGCCTCGCAAGCAAAGAGGGCGGCATCGATGAGCTCAGGCGGCGCCACGCCGAGCAGACCGCCCGCCTGGGGGTCGAGCACCAGACAGTCGGCTCGGGCACCTACCTTGAGACCCCAGGCCTGATCGCGAAAGCCGGCCGCGGCGGCGCCCGCGCCGAGCACGCTGCGCACGAGCGCAGCACCGGTGGATGCGGCCCCGGCGCCGGGGTCGGCAGCAATGTTGCGCCGCTCGAGTGCGAGCCGCTGCCCATACTCCAGCAGCCGGAGTTCCTGCGGCCAGTTGCGCTGCACATGGCTGTCGGAGCCGATGGACATCGGCACGCCACGCGCCCGCCATGCTTCGAAATCGAAGCGGCCGTCGCCCAGGTCGGCTTCCGTGCTCGGGCACACCACCACGCCGGCGCCCGTGGCGGCAATTGCGTCGATCTCGGGTGGGGCGGCGTGCGTGGCGTGCACCAGATGCCATCGGGCATCAAGTTGCACATTGGCTGCGAGCCAGGCGATTGGCCGCTGTCCGGTGGCCGCGAGGCAGTCGCGGACTTCGGCCTGCTGCTCGGCGACATGGATGTGAATCGGACCCTTGTCACCTTCGCAGGCACGGGCCAGCTGGCTGATGGCCGCCGGCGAGGCCGCGCGCAAGGAATGAATCGCAACACCGGCCGACACGTTGGGCAGGTGCCAGCTTCGGACCGCATCGCGAATCGCAAGCACCTCGTGCACGGTGGTCCGAAAGCGCCGTTGACGCACCGCCAGATCGGGCGCGTTGAAACCGGCGCGTTCGTAGAGCACCGGAAGCAACGTGAGTCCGATGCCGGTGTCGGCAGCCGCCTCGCTCAAAGCCCGGCTCATGATGAACGGATCAGCGTGCGGGCGGCCGTCCCGGTTGTGATGGAGGTAGTGAAACTCGCAGACCTGCGTGTAGCCGCCCTCCAGAAGCTCGGTGTAGAGCAGCGCGGCGATTGCGCGAAGCTGCTCGGGATTGATACGAAGCGCAAGCGAATACATCTGCTCGCGCCAGGACCAGAAGTCGTCCTGGGCGGCATCGCGCCGATGCGTGAGGCCCGCAAAGCCGCGCTGAAAAGCATGGCTGTGCGCGTTGACGAGGCCCGGCAGGGTTGGCCCGGGCAGCCGATAGTCGGCTGGCGACGGATCCACGTCCGCCGTGATCGCGGACCAATGGCCGAGTGCGTCGATCTCGAAGCGCACGCGCGTTTGCCATTGTTCGTCGATCCATGCGGAGGGCGCCCACAACTGCCTCGGAAGCTGGGCCGCGGGAGCAGTGGTGCGATCGGCGCTCAATGCGGACTCCAGTCGCGAAGCGCCCTGATGAGCGAGTCGAGGAGTGGCGTGACCGCCGCCGAGCGTGCCGGGTGCCAGAGGTAGGGCGGATCTTCGAGCATGTACGCGCGCCAGCTCATTTCGAGTTGCACGGCGTGCACGCTCGCCTCGGGGCGGCCGTAGGTGCGGGTGATGTGACCGCCCTTGAAGCGGCCATCGATGACCCAGCTGTAGCTTGACTGCCTGGCGAACACTGCCTCGACCGCAGTTCGCAGCGAAGGCGCGCAACTCGCCCCCGACGCCGTACCGATGTTCATGTCGGGGAGCTGCCCGGGAAAGAGCCAGGGCAGTTCGCCCTTGATGCTGTGCGCATCGAACAGCACCGCGTGCCCATGCTCGCCGCGCAGCCGCTCGAGCTCGGCGGCGAGCGCCTGGTGATAGGGCTGCCACCAGGACATCACGCGCTCGCTGACCTCGGCCGGGTTGGGCTCGCAGCCGCTTCGGTAGAGGGGCTCGCCAGTGAAGAATCGTGTGGGGCAGAGTTCGGTGTTGTTCTGGCCCGGATACATGGGCTGGTTGTCGCTCGGGCGGTTGAGATCGATGACGTAACGGCTGGTGGACGGAATGAGAAGGCCTGCACCCAGCGCGTGCGCGAAGCCATAGAGCCGATCCAGGTTCCAGTCGGTGTCTTCGACCTCCAGTGCACGGGGCACGAGACGGTGACGAAACTGCTCGGGGATGAACTGCCCGACGTGTGGGAAGCTGATCAGAAGCGGTGAGCTGCCGCGATGCAATTCAAAGCGTGCCGATGAGGGTGCCAGGGGGCGGTGGTCGGTCATGAGCGGATCACCCGGGTGTGGGTTGCTGGGCTGCAAGGGGCGCTGGGCGGGGCAGTCCCCCATGGACGCTTCCCACGCACGGTGCGTGTCCAAAGCGGTAGGCGATTTCGCGCGGATGCTCGGCGTCCCAGATGGCGAGGTCGGCGCGCATCCCCGCCATCAGGCGGCCGCGATCGGCGAGACCCAGCGCCCGGGCGGCGTTCACCGTGACCCCACGCCAGGCTTCCTCGGGCGTGAGCCTGAACAGCGTGCAGGCCATGTTGAGCATCAAAATGAGCGACAGCGCAGGCGATGATCCGGGGTTGTGGTCGGTGGCAATTGCGACGGGCACGCCCGCTTCACGCAAGGCCTGGACCGGCGGCAAACGGGTTTCCCGAATGAAGTAGTAGGCGCCTGGCAGCAGCACGGCCACGGTTCCGGCTGCACGCATGGCCGCGATCCCTGCATTGGAGAGATATTCAAGATGGTCGCAGCTGAGCGCACCGTATTCGGCAGCGAGCCTGGCGCCTTCCTGGTTGCTCAGCTGCTCGGCATGGAGTTTGACCGGCAGGCCAAGGGCGCGGGCGCGGTCGAACACGCGCCGGGTCTGCTCAGGCGTGAAGCCGATCGTGTCGCAGAACACATCGACCGCGTCGACCAGCCGGCTGTGCTGCTGTGCGGCCAGCCATGAACAGACCTCGTTGATGTAGTCATCGGGGCGGCCGGCGAATTCGTCGGGGAGGGCATGTGCGCCAAGCGAAGTGGTGCGTACCGACACCGGGAGCTCGGCGCCCAGGCGTCTTGCCACGGCGAGACAACGTGCCTCATGGACCTGGTCGAGTCCGTAGCCCGACTTGATTTCGATGGTGGTGACGCCCTCGGCCATCAGGACGCGGGCGCGCTGGGCGGCAAGCTGGAACAGGGTCTCGTCGCTTGCCAGCCTGGTGGCGCGCACGGTGGAGCGGATGCCGCCGCCTGCGCGGGCGATCTCTTCGTAGGTGGCGCCCGTGAGGCGAAGCTCGAACTCGGCCGCCCGGTCACCGCCGTAGACCAGATGCGTGTGCGGATCGATCAGTCCTGGTGTGACCAATGCCCCGCCCAGGTCGATTTCCTGGTGGGGGGTAGCGGTTGCCGGCAGATCGGATGCGCGCCCCAGCCACACGATACGGTCGCCCTCGGCGAGCAGCGCGCCGTCCTCAATCAGCCCCCACCCAGACGCCTCCGCGAAGGTGGCAAGCCGGGCGCCTCGCCAGAGCGTGCATTCAGGCTTTCGCGATGGGCTCATGACGCGGTCTCCGGTGAAAGCAGGGCGAGCCAGAAGGCCTGGTCCCCGGCGATCAGCCGCCAGGGCGGGGTGGCTTGCTCGCGCCAAGGTGCCGTCCGAACGCCCGGTGCTGCGCTCCAGCAGAGCGTGCCTGCACTCAGGCGTTGCGGGGGGCTGGAATCGTCGAACTGCACTTCTGCCGTCTGGAAGACGAACAGGCCGCGCCACTGCGCCTCCGCAGCAAAGGTCGACCCCGGAGGGGCTGCAAGCAGGGTGACCCGCCCGCCGGTGCGGCGCCCCATCAGGTTGAGGTCGCGCGTGGGCCCCCGAAGGAGGTGGCAAGCGATGGGCGCCTCGCCCGCGAAGGCGATCGGTGGGTCGCCAATTCTCTGGCGGTGCGGGCCACCGGGCAGATCGAGCTCAACGCCTTCGCCCTCCAACACGGCAAAGCAGCGGTCAATGCCCGGAAAGCTTGAAAACGGGCCGTCCTGCGTGATGTCGGCCACGCTGACCCTCACGTTCCAGGGCGGGTTGCCGTTGGCCGGGTGGCCTGGTGGGGCCCAGGCGAGGAGTTCGCGCGTGACCCCGCCGCCGTTTTTCCAGGGCAGGGCCGGGCATTGGGCGAGCTCGACCCGGTGAACGATAGGGTGCGGCGATGCGGCAGCCATCAGGGGTTGAACTCCCCCGACAACTGGTAACGCGCGCCCGGATGGACCAGCCGGGCGAGGGTGATCACCGCATTGCGGGTGAAGGTGCGCCGAACCATGATGAGACAGGGATCGGCGCGACGGATACGAAGCAGCCGCGCCTCGAGCGGGGTGGGGAGCGCCGACTCGATGGTGTACTGCGCCCGCCAGAGCGCAGTGTGGCGAAACAGATAGCGCGTGGGTGTGAGGCGCGAGAAATCGGCATCGAGGTAACCGGGCGCGCAGGCCGGGTTCACGAAGCGGTCCTCGCACTGCAGTGGCTGATTGTTTTCAAAGTGAACGATACGCGTGTGAAAGACCCGATCGCCTGCGGCAAGACCGAGCTGAGCCGCGAGTTCGACGCTGGCGGTTTCGGCCGCCTGGTGCTCGACCCAGGCGCGATGGCGGTGTCCGCGCGACTCGATTTCTTCCTGCAGGTCGCGAATGGTGAGCGTGCTCGAGACCCGGTGCAGGGGCGCTGCAAACGACCCCACGCCCTGCACGCGCTCGATCAGGCCTTCAGCCTGCAGTTCTTTCAGTGCCCGGCCCACCGTCATTCGGCTGACGCCGAAC
Organism: Betaproteobacteria bacterium; assembly: GCA_009921765.1. The sequence continues at coordinate 19,705 of RFXC01000045.1, forward strand.
CGCCCGACCAGTTCGGCTTCGGAGGGCATGCGGCTCCCCGGTGGCCAGCGCTCTTCGGCGAGACCTTCTTTCAGATGACGCTTGATACGGGCGAACGGGGGTTCGGCAGCGGGCAGTGGCAAGGCGGTTCGCATCACCGCAATTTACTTGCCCAGACCTGTCTAGACAAGTAGAGTGCGTGGGGTCAGTCCCGAAATCCGAGGCTCCTCATGAATGACATCGCCAATCCCCAGGCGCTGGCAGCGCGTCTTCCCGGGTCATCAACCGCCGGTCCGCATCCGGTCCGTTCGCCGCGTGGCACCCAACTCAGCTGCGCCAACTGGCTCATCGAGGCGGCGTACCGCATGATCCAGAACAACCTGGATCCTGAGGTGGCCGAAAACCCCGATGCGCTGGTGGTGTACGGCGGCATTGGCAAGGCGGCCCGCAACTGGGAGAGTTTCGAGGCGATCCTCGCCGCGCTTCGCAGACTGAAGGCCGATGAATCGCTCCTCATCCAGAGCGGCAAGCCAGTGGGCATTTTTCGCACCATCGAAGACGCCCCCCGGGTGCTGATCGCCAATTCGAATCTGGTTCCCCGCTGGTCCACCTGGGAACATTTTCATGAGCTCGACCGTCAGGGGCTCATGATGTACGGCCAGATGACTGCTGGTTCCTGGATCTACATCGGCAGCCAGGGCATCATTCAGGGCACTTACGAAACCTTTGTCGAAGCGGCGCGTCAGCACTATCAGGGAAGCCTCAACGGACGCTGGATCCTGTCTGCGGGGCTGGGTGGCATGGGCGGCGCGCAGCCGCTCGCGGCGAGTTTTGCCGGAGCCAGCTCGCTCATCATCGAGTGTCAGCAGAGCCGGATCGATTTCCGGCTGAAAACCCGGTATGTCGACGAGCAGGCGAAGGACCTCGACGACGCGCTCGCCCGCGTTCAGGCGCACAGCAAGGCAGGTCGGGCGGTGTCGGTGGCGCTCCTCGGCAACGCTGCCGAGTTGTTGCCCGAGCTGGCCCGTCGCGCGCAGTCGGGCGGTCCGCGTCCCGATCTGGTCACCGATCAGACCTCGGCACACGATCTCATCAACGGCTATCTGCCGCCCGGCTGGAGTGTGAACCAGTGGCGTGCCGCGCAGGCCGATCCGTCCCAGCATGCCGCCCTTCGCCAGGCCGCGTCACTGGGGTGCGCCCAGCATGTGCGGGCCATGCTGGCGTTTCAGCGAATGGGCATTCCCACGGTCGACTACGGCAACAACATCCGGCAGGTGGCCTTCGATGCGGGGGTCGCCGACGCGTTCGACTATCCAGGCTTCGTTCCAGCCTATATCCGGCCGCTGTTCTGCAGGGGCAAGGGACCGTTCCGATGGGTGGCGCTGTCGGGCGATCCGGAAGACATCCGCCGCACCGACGCCAAGATGAAGGCGTTGTTCCCGGACGATGCGCATCTTCATCGCTGGCTGGACATGGCGGGCGAACGGATCGCCTTCCAGGGGCTGCCGGCCCGAATCTGCTGGATTGGCCTGGGCGAGCGGCACCGCGCGGGTCTCGCCTTCAATGAAATGGTTCGCACGGGCGAACTCAAGGCGCCGATCGTGATCGGCCGGGATCATCTCGACAGCGGATCGGTGGCAAGCCCCAATCGCGAAACCGAGGCCATGCTCGATGGCTCGGATGCGGTGTCCGACTGGCCGCTCCTGAACGCGCTCCTCAACACGGCGGGCGGCGCCACTTGGGTGAGCCTGCACCATGGCGGCGGCGTCGGCATGGGGTACTCCCAGCATGCGGGGGTGGTGATTGTGTGTGACGGCACCGACGCCGCGGCCCGCCGCATTGAGCGCGTGCTCTGGAACGATCCCGGCACCGGGGTGATGCGTCATGCCGACGCGGGGTACGAGTCTGCGGTGCAGTGCGCGCAGCAAAGCGGGCTCGATCTGCCCATGATCGCCCGCTGATGGCACTGTGCGTGCAGCACGGGGTTGTGCGGTGAACGTTCAGGCAACGGGTTGGCCATGCGCCTGACGCCGGGGGCGTTGACACTTGCACAGTTGCGTGCGATTCACGCTGCCGACCTATCGTTTGCGCTCGAACTCGACGAGCAGTGCCTGCCCGCCGTTCAGGCGGCTGCCCGGGCGGTGGAGCAGGTGCTTGCGAGCGGGCTGCCGGTCTATGGTGTGAACAC
>RFXC01000441.1 GCA_009921765.1 Betaproteobacteria bacterium
TTTTTCAAAACCCGGTCACGGGCTCGAGCTGCTGCCGGGGCTCGAGAAACGTGCCGATGCCATCCGCCGACTGAGCGAAGGGGCTCGCTGATGCTCACCCTCTGGGGTCGCACCAATTCCATCAATGTGATGAAAGTGCTCTGGGCCTGTACCGAGCTCAATATCGCCTACCAGCGTATCGATGCCGGCCTGCACCACGGTGTGGTCGACACCGACGCCTACGGCGAAATGAATCCGAACCGGAGGGTGCCCACACTGCGCGATGGCGACTTCGTCTTGTGGGAGTCCAACACCATCGTCCGCTATCTGGCCGCGCGCGAGCGTCGCCATGATTTGCTATCGCACGATCCGCAGCGGCGCGCCGACGCCGAGCGCTGGATGGACTGGTCAACCAGCACGCTGGCTGCGCCCATGACCACGATCTTCTGGCAGCTGATTCGAACGCCTGCCGACCGGCGTGATGCTGCAGCCATCGAGCGCTCGCAGGCCGAGACCGCCCGCTGCTTCGCGCTGCTCGATCGCGAACTGGAAAGGCGCAGTCATCTGTCTGGTGATGCGCTCACGGTGGCTGATATGGCGGTTGCACCCTTTGTGCATCGATGGCTCGCGCTCCCCATCGAACACCCGACGCTGCCTGCGCTTGATGCGTACTACCGCAGAATGATGATGCGGCCCGCCTTCCGGCAGCATGTGGCGCTCGCGCTCAGCTGAGCGGCACCTGCGTCCTGGCTCAAGCGATTCTGGCTGCGCTCGCCGCAGCGATATGGCCGCCAGCAATGGCGCTCAGCAGTCCGTTGCCTGACAGATAGCCCCATACGGCATTGCCCGATACGCCGCGCGCCGCACCGCCCGCGGCGAGGAGGTTGGGAAACGGACGCCCTCGCGTATCGAGCACCCGGCAATGCGCGTCCACCGCCAGCCCGCCCTGGGTGTGAAACAGCGCGCCGGTGACCTTGACCGCATGAAGCCTGCCGGAGAGCGCCCGGCGGAAGGTTCGGCCGGTGCGCGGATCGGTACCCTCGCGCACCGCGCCAAGCGTGCGTGCCAGCGTATCGGGCGCGCAGCCGATGGCGGCCGCGAGTTCGCCGGCATCAGCCGCGTGCCGCACGGCGCCCGCCGCCTGCGCCTCGCGAAAATCGGGAAAGTCCTGTGCGAACTGCAGGATTTCGTCGTCGAACACATTCCATGCAATGCCGTCGGGTTGGGCAAGGACATGCACTGCCGCCTCCGAGTAGCCCTGGGTCTCGTCATGAAAACGTTCGCCCAGCCGGTTCACCTGAACGCCGCCTTCCATCATGAGCCCCCAGGAGATGAGTGCGCCCTGTGGAATGGCCCACGAACCGTGGCCCTGATAGGCACCCAGATCAGCGAGCCCCGCACCCAGCTGCCGGCCCCAGAGAATGGCTGAGCCGTCGTTGCCGACATGGCCTGCGTAGGTGGCGCTTGCCATCTCGGGCAGCAGTTCCGCCAGGAGCGCCGAATTGCCGCCATAGCCGTTACAGGCGAGGAGCACCGCGCGACAGGCGAGGCGCTCGGCCGTACCGTCGGGGCGAATATAGCCGACCGCCTGCAAGGCATCTGCGCGATCTGCCCACAGTTCGGTGACCCGCGCTTCGGTGAGTACGATCACGCCAGCCGCCTCCGCAGCGGCTGCTAGCCGGCCCATCAGCGCCGCGCCGGTGCGCTCGGCCACGGCGTGCATCCGATGCACCGAGTGGCCGGGGTAGAGGAAATTGTCGAGCACCTGCCAGGTGATGCCGTGCTCGGTTTCCAGGGCGTCGACGGCCGGACCGGCTGCCTCGCTGTAGGCTTGCGCGAGCACCGGGTCGGCGGTGCCGTGGGTCTTGCCGGCCACGTCACGCGCGAGGAGCGCGGGCGTATCGGCAATCGACTGGCGGGCCTGCGCGAGCGTGCCCGCCGCGGGCACGAATCCCGAGGAGAGTGCAGTCGATCCGGCCGGTACGGCATCGCGCTCGATCACCACGCAGTCGATGCCGGCGCGTGACAGCGCCAGTGCCGCGGTGAGTCCGCAGGCGCCGGCCCCCACGATGGCAACCCGGGTGTCGGCGTCAGCGCTGGGTGCCTGCCCCCGACGCACGCGCGCCGGGTGATCGTGTTCTGTCATTGCGGGATCTCCGGAATGGGGTGACGGACCGGCTCGGTTGGCTTCGAAAAGCGGATCCGCCAGGG
>RFXC01000442.1 GCA_009921765.1 Betaproteobacteria bacterium
CATTGCGGCTCTATGCTCGCGACACAGCGCGCATACAGGCGGGTGGTCTCCACCAACTCGGCGGCCATGATCCAGCGACCGGCTTTTTTCTGCATGCCCGAGCCGGGGTGAATCCAGAAGCGGATGCCGCGCGCACCCAGGTAATGCCCCTCCTCGCTCTTGAGCCCGATATTGCCCAGCAGGCCGGTCATGAGCGCGCGGTGTATTGCCGCGTAACGCGTTTGCAGATCGGCCGTGGCATCGTCCGGCGGCACCGGCCAGCCCAGCTCCTGCACCATCTCCTTGAGCTGGGCGTGAATGTCACGCCATTCCCGCATGCGGTTGAACGACAGAAAGTGATCGCGGCACAGGCGCTGCAATTTGCGCTGCGAGTTGTGCGCCAGTGCCTGCTCGAAAAAGCGCCACAGCTTGAGATAGGACAGAAAGTCCGAGCGCTCATCGGCAAACAGCTTGTGCGCGGCATCGGCGGTCTGGGCCCGCTCCATCGGACGCTCGCGCGGGTCCTGCAAGGCCAGCGCCGAGGCAATCACCAGCACTTCGGCCAGCGCACCCTCGCTGCGCGCTGCCAGGATCATGCGACCGATACGCGGGTCGAGCGGCAGACGCGCCAGCTGGCGACCGAGTTCGGTCAGTTGGCGACCGTCCTCCTCGACCGCACCCAGTTCGGTCAGCAGCGCATAGCCATCGGACACCGCCTTGGGGGCCGGTGCGTCAACAAAGGCAAATGCCTCGACCTCGCCCAGACCGAGCGACTTCATGCGCAGGATCACGCCAGCCAGCGACGAGCGCAGCACCTCCGGATCGGTGTGCAGCGGCCGCGATTCGAAATCCTGTTCGGCATACAGACGGATGCAGACCCCGGCCTGCACCCGGCCGCAGCGCCCCGCGCGCTGGCGCGCCGCCGATTGCGACACCGGCTCGGTACGCAACTGCTCGACCTTGTTGCGATAGCTGTAGCGCTTGATGCGCGCCTGCCCCGCATCCACCACATAGCGAATGCCCGGCACGGTGAGCGAGGTCTCGGCGACATTGGTGGCCAGCACGATGCGCCGGCTGCTGTGCGGCGCGAATACCCGCTGCTGTTCCTGCACCGACAGCCGCGCGAACAGCGGCAGGATTTCACGCGCCTCGCGTGCTGTCTGCTGATGGTGCTTGCGCAACACCTCGGCCGCCTCGCGGATCTCGCGCTCACCCGGCAGGAACACCAGCACATCGCCCTCGCCTTCGCGTGCCAGCTCATCCACCGCCTGGGCGATGGCATCGTTGATGTCGCCCTCCTCGTCCTCGGCCGGCGGGCGATAGCGCACCTCCACCGGATACATGCGCCCGGACACTTCGATCACCGGCGCGGGCACGGCTTCACCCGAAGACGCATCCGCCGCGCTCGACGCAAAATGCCGCGCGAAGCGTTCGGCATCGAGCGTGGCCGAGGTGATGATCACTTTCAGATCCGGCCGGCGTGGCGGCTGACCCGGACCATTGCCGCACACCAGTTGCCTCAAGTAACCGAGCAGAAAATCGATGTTGAGACTGCGCTCATGCGCCTCGTCGATGATGAGGGTGTCGTATGCCTGCAGCAGACGGTCGGTCTGGGTTTCCGCCAGCAAGATGCCATCGGTCATCAGCTTGATGTAGCTGCTGGCACTGGTGCGATCGTTGAAGCGGATCTTGTAGCCCACCGCCGTGCCCAGCTCGCATTGCAATTCCTGCGCGATGCGGCTGGCGGTGGCACGTGCGGCGATACGCCGCGGCTGGGTGTGACCGATCAGGCCGTTGACGCCACGCCCGAGTTCGAGACAGATCTTGGGCAACTGCGTGGTCTTGCCCGAACCGGTTTCGCCGCAGACGATGACCACCGGGTTTTCGGCAATGGCACGTGCGATATCTTCGCGTCGCGCACTGACCGGCAACTCTGGCGGAAAGCTCGGGCGCGGCAGTGCCTCGCGACGCGCCTGCAATTGCTCAGGGGTGTAGCGACTACGAACAGAACGGGGCTGGCTCAAGCGCGGCTGAGGGTCGGATGCGGGCATGGAGGCATAATCATCCCATGTTGCTCAGTGCCAAATGCCCTGTCGATCTTTGGCTGGCGAATTTCATCTGGCGCTGCAGGCAGAAATGGATATCCCTGTGACAACTCTCGAGAACCACACCCCATCCGGCT
>RFXC01000443.1 GCA_009921765.1 Betaproteobacteria bacterium
GATGGCAGTGCAGCATTCGAGAAACGTTCAACCAAGGTCACGCTCGCTGATGGCAGCGAAGTGCCGGTGCAGGTGCTGTCGATCGGCGCATCGAACGTGGAGGCGTTTGCAGGTCTCAACGGTCCTTATCGCCTCGACAGTAACCAGAACGGCACGATCGACGACACCGATACGCGCAACGCGAATGCGATCGGCCTGTCTTTGGGCAAGGCCGATCTCGCGCTCGGCCTGTTTTATGCCGATTCCGGCGCCACGACCAAGTCTGGTCAGTCGCTGGCGGGCACAACCTGGACCGCGGTCACCGCGCGCGCCGAAGCGGTCGAGGTGGTCGGCGTTCCCATGCTCGAGATGTCGGCGACCGAGATGTTCGTTGAGGTCAATCAGCTCGAAGGTCTTCCGACAGGTCTGGTTGCCGATCGGCATGTGATTGATTTCAAGGCGATGGCCGCAGCCAAGAACCCGCTGGCCATTCGTACCGGCCCACAGAGCACGCTGACACTGATGGCCGATGGCCAGCGCGGCGAATCGATCCGCGCCTACGGCACGGTCAGCGCGTCGGTGGGCGATTTCCTGTCGCTCCGGATGATGGTGATCACCGGTGCCGATATCTCGGCGCGGCTGGCCACCTCTACAGAAGCCAGCGCGATCGGCGTTGAAATGAGGAATCTCGACTTCGGTCTGGTGCTGGCGCAGGCCTCGGCAGCCAACGATTCGCGCAGCTGGCTGTCGGTGCGAGGGCAGGCGGAATCGGTCGCGATTCTTGGCACGCAATCACTGGGCGTCACGCTGTCGGGCACCAACGTGATGTTCGCTGCCAACGTTGGACTGGGTACGCTTGCCAACGGTAGTGCCAACCGGTCCACGCTCGACTGGAGCGGTTCGCGCGCACTGTCGCTCACCGCTGGCAACAGCGCCGCTGCAGTGATCGACTTCAAGGGCGAAGTGCTGGAAGTGGGCGGCACGATGCTGCTCAAGGTTGGTGATGAGTTTCGGGCGAGCGGCTCGATTCTGATTTCGAAACAGGATCGGGACATCCAGGTGGGCGGTCGCACGGTCGCCGCGACCGGCTTCCTGATTGGCGCAGCCGATGTGGGCGCATCGGTGCGGGGCATCAACGTCACCGGACTGGATCTGGGGATGGCACTGATGCGTCCCGCGAATGCTGCGGCAGGCGACACGCGCTCATGGCTTGCCTTGAAGGCTCAGGTGGACAGCATCGCATTGACCGCTGAAGACTTCGGCTTGTCGGCCAATGATCTGACGGTTCAGGCGACCAATCTGGGTCTGGAGATCAACCTCGGTTTTGGTGCCGAGGGCACAAGTGCCAACGAATCGGTCCTCGAACTGGGTACGAGTGGCAGTGGTGACACTGCGGTCAATCGCGCGATCGCCGTGCGTACCGGCAAGCAGACAGCCGGCGTGCATGAGACGGTCACGCTCGACTACAGCGGCGTGGGGCCGTATGTGGCTGTCACCGCCGATGCGAAGATCGCGATCGGTCAGTTCGTCCTGCTCCAAGGCAGTTTTGCGTTCGCCCGACTGGGCAACCGCTCAGCCAGCGTTGTCGACGAAAAGAGTGCAGCGCAAACCCGCATGATGACCGTCTCGACCCTGTCGGCGAGGGACGTCGACATCAAGCTGGGCACCGGCATCGGGACCGACAATTTCGTCGGCGTATCGCTGGAGCGCGGGTCGGTGGGTCTGATGCTGCTGCAGGATACCCAGGGCGGCGGCAGCTTCATCGGCCTGAGCGCCACTGCCGACCGGGCCGCGATCGACGGTGTCAGCGGACTCACGCTGGAGGGCGGGCAACTGATGCTCGAGCTCAACACCGGGCCGAGCACGGGGGTGTTGGCGGGTCGAGTGGTTGATTTCACGAAGGGCGATCTGGATGCGGATGGCAAGGCGGGAGCGAGCACCCCGGTTCGCCTGCGCGGCAACCTGATTGCAGACCTCAATTTCAGAAATTCGCGTCTCGAGGCGGCCGGCAACATCGCACTCGCCCTGGCTGATCCTGCTGCTCCGGCTGGCACGCCGCCGATATTCAATGCCTCGGGCAATTTCGCCTTCCGGCAGGCGGGCGGCAAGGTGGTGATCGCCGGCAGCGGTCTGACCGCCAAGGCAACGGTTGCGGGCCAGAGCCTGGGC
>RFXC01000444.1 GCA_009921765.1 Betaproteobacteria bacterium
CTGATCGTGGCCGATCCGCGCCGCACCGAGCTGGCACGCCATGCCACCTGGGTGCTGCAATTCAATCCCGATACCGACGTGGCCATGCTCAATGCGCTGTTGCACGTCATCGTCGAAGAGGGTCTGGCCGACCGCAAGTTCATCGATGAACGCACCGCCAACTGGGAAGCTTTGCGCGACAACGTGCGCAAGTACTCGCCCGAGGCCATGGCGCCGATTTGCGGCATTTCAGCGCAAACCTTGCGGGAAGTGGCGCGCGCCTTTGCCACCTCGCGCGGCTCGATGATCCTGTGGGGCATGGGCATCTCGCAGCATGTGCACGGCACCGATAACGCGCGCTGCCTGATCGCGCTGGCGCTGGCCACCGGCCAGATCGGCAAGCCCGGCTCCGGCCTGCATCCGCTGCGGGGACAGAACAACGTGCAGGGCGCGTCCGACTCCGGCCTGATCCCGATGTTCTATCCCGACTACCAGCGCGTGATCACGCCCGAGGCCCGCACGCGCTTCGAGCAGTACTGGAATGCCAAGCTCGATCCGCAGCCGGGTCTGACGGTGGTGGAGATCATGCATGCCGCCGCTGCGCGAGACATCCGCGGCATGTACATCATGGGCGAGAACCCGGCCATGTCCGATCCTGATCTGGAGCATGCGCGCGAGGCCCTCGCCACGCTCGATCACCTGGTGGTGCAAGACCTCTTTCTTACCGAGACGGCCTATCTGGCCGATGTGGTGCTGCCGGCGACGGCCTGGCCGGAGAAGGATGGCACGGTCACCAATACCGATCGCATGGTGCAGATGGGTCGCAAGGCAGTGCAGGCACCCGGCGATGCGCGCGAGGATCTGTGGATCATTCAGCAGATCGCGCGTGGCATGGGTCTGGACTGGCATTACGACGGCCCGCGCGAGGTGTTCAACGAGATGCGTGGCTGCATGGATTCCATCGCAGGCATCACCTGGGAGCGGCTGCAGCAGCAATCCTCGGTGACCTACCCCTGCCTGGAAGAAGGCGATCCCGGCCAGCCGGTGGTGTTCGTGGAGGACTTTCCGACGCCCAGCGGTCGCGCACGCTTTGTGCCGGCCGACATCATTCCGGCCAACGAGCAACCCGATCGCGACTACCCGATGGTGTTGATCACCGGCCGGCAGCTGGAGCACTGGCATACCGGCTCGATGACGCGTCGTGCCAGCGTGCTGGACTTCATCGAGCCCGAGCCGGTGGCTTCGTTGCATCCGGATGATCTCAAGCGCCTGCGCATCGCGCCAGGTGCGGTGCTGACGGTGCAGTCGCGTCGCGGCAGCATCACGCTGTATGCACGGGTGGATGAAGGCACGCCGCCCGGGGCGCTGTTCATTCCGTTCTGCTACTACGAGGCGGCGGTGAACAAGCTCACCAATCCGGTACTGGATCCGTTTGGCAAGATCCCCGAGTTCAAGTACTGCGCGGTGCGGGTGGTGGCGGGTGGAGCCGCGCCGCAGCGGGTCAGCTACGGCGGCGGAGTGTTGCTGGACGCGTAGCGCGCCGCTCGACGCCTTCCGCCTAAAAATTCAATAAAATCAACAACTTACCGAATTTTTAGGTGGCGCTGCTACTTCAGGATGCGATACAGGTTGTTGAAGTCGTCGCTCCAGCTGCGCAGATCCGGGCGCGCCGCCACCGACTGAATCACACGCTTGATGGCTGGCGTCTCCAGCAGCGCCGGATTGGCGGTGACGATCATCCAGTCGGTCGAGGCGTAGTGCAGGCGGTCCTCCTCGTCGGTCTCCGAGTGCGACACCAGGCCGGTCACCAGGCCGCGCGCATCGGCCAGCGCCCGTACCACCGGCGGCAGATCGAGGAAGCGGTTGGTGACATGGAACAGCAGTGCGCCACCGGGCTTGAGATGGCGCAGGTAGACGTCCATGGCCTCGGGTGTGAGCAGGTGAATGGGAATGGCATCGCCGGAGAAGGCGTCCACCGCCAGCACATCGAATTGCTGCGGGGCTTCAGACTCGAGTGACAGCCGGGCATCGCCGACCACGATCTCGATTTGCGCCGCGCTGTCGGAAAGGTAGCGGAACTGGTTGCGCGCGATATCGACCATCTTCGGGCGGAATTGGCTTTGCAACGGCTCGAGCCT
>RFXC01000445.1 GCA_009921765.1 Betaproteobacteria bacterium
CGCGAGACTGGTGCGCCGTTCTGGATCGCGCTGCCCGCGTCCGGCGCGGCAGGCGCCCTGATCGGTTTCATATTCGGTCTGCCCAGCCTGAGGCTGCGAGGGCTTTACCTGGCGGTATCCACGCTCGCGCTTCATTTCATCGTGATTCATGCCGGACAGGAATACGAGACCCGGCGGGGCTTGTCGTCCGGCGTGGTGATCGACCCGCCTTCGCTCTTTGGCCGCGAGTTGGTTGACCCGCGGCTCTGGTATGCCGCGCTCTTTGTGTGCGCGGGCGCCACGGTGTTGTTCGCGCTCAATCTGCTCCGATCGCGCACCGGTCGGGCCTGGCGTGCACTCCATGGGCGTGAGCCGGTCGCCGAGGCGCTGGGCATTCCAGTGGCAAGCGCCAAGGTAAGCGCCTTTGTCATCGCCTCCACCCTCACCGCCATGTCCGGAAGCCTTTTCGCCTACTACCGCGGCTTTGTGTCGAGCGAGGCGTTCTCGCTCTTTCTCACGATTCAATACGTGGCGATGATCATCATCGGCGGCATGGGATCCGTTTTGGGGGCGGTACTGGGGGCAGCATTCGTCACGCTGTTCCCCTATGCAATCGAGACCGCCCTGGCGCAGTTGCCGGGTGGCGAATCCATGTCCAGCCTGGTGTTTGCGGTCAACTATGCGGCCTTCGGACTGGTCATGATCCTGTTCCTGCTGTTTGAGCCGCAGGGGCTGGTGGGCATCTGGCAGCGGGCGCGAAACTGGTTTCTCCTCTGGCCGTTTCGTCAGCGGCCCCTGAAGTGAGGGTGCCCCGTTGAGCGTCGCGCCGCTGTTGCTGCAGATCGATCAGATCGAAGTCGCCTATCACCGCGTGATCACAGCACTGCAGGGCGTGAGCGTCGAGGTGAACGCGGGCACGATCGTGGCGATCCTCGGTACCAACGGTGCGGGCAAGACCACCACGCTTCGCGCGGTCTCGGGGTTCATCGGGCTCGATGATGCCCGGGTCACCGCTGGGCGAATCGTCTTTGATGGTGAGCCCATCGAAAACCAGCCTCCCCATCGCATCACCGCACGCGGCATCGTGCTGGTGCCCGAGCGGGACAAGGTGTTCCCCAATCTCACCGTTGCAGAAAACCTCGAGGCCACCGTTACGCGCGCGGGCAGCGACCGTCGCGCGCTGACCGAAGCGGTATGGGAGTTGTTTCCCGCACTCACGCGACTGCGGCGCCGCACTGCGGGATTGTTGTCCGGCGGCGAGCGGCAGATGCTCGCAATCGGTTCGGCGCTGGTGTGCGGGCCGCGGTTGCTGCTGGTCGATGAAATGTCGCAGGGGCTCGCGCCACGAATTGTCGATGACATCGCCGAGCGGCTTCGACAGGTCCGCGACCGACTCGGTGTATCGGTGCTGCTGGTGGAGCAAAACGCCGAGCTTGCGCTCTCCATGGCCGATCATGGCTACATCATGGAGAACGGTCGGATTGTGCTCGATGGCACGCCCGCCAGACTGCGCGAGCACGCCGACGTTCAGGAGTTTTACCTGGGCGGCTCGGGCGAGCGGCGCAGCTATCGCGAGGTCAAACAATACCGGCGCAGCCGAAGGTGGTTCGGATGAGCGCGGCGCCGGTCCTCGAGGTTGAGCAGTTGTCGCTTTCGTTTGGCGGGCTTGAGGTGCTGTCGGGCGTTCAGTTTTCGGTCGACGGCCCCGAGTTGGTGGCACTGATCGGACCCAACGGCGCAGGCAAGACATCTGTCCTCAACTGCATCTGCGGCATCTACACCCCCACACGCGGCAGCATCCGCTTCCAGGGCCAGCCGCTTGCGGGTTTGCGCCCGCATCGCATCGCGCAATTGGGCATTGCACGCACCTTTCAGCACGGCGAACTGGTGCCGCACATGAGCGTGGTCGACAACCTGATGGTGGCCCGGCACTCGCGAATGCACGCCGGCCTCATCGCGCAGGGCTTTTTCTCGCGCCGCGTGCGTGACGAAGAGCGTGCGCACCGGCACGCCGTGGAGCGCGTGATCGAGTTTGTCGAACTCGAGCGCTGGCGTCATGCCGACGTGGCGGGCCTGCCCTTTGGGCTTCAGAAAGTGGTGGGTTTTGCGAGGGCGCTTGCGATGGAGCCCGCGCTC
>RFXC01000446.1 GCA_009921765.1 Betaproteobacteria bacterium
GCGAGCGACATCGCAGGGTGTTCGCTCCCCACGGGTGGCATCTGGATGCCAGGCTCAATGGTGGCGCAAACCAGTCTTCGGATTCCGGCACTCCTCGCCGAAGCGGGAGACGCGCTTACCTGGCGGGGTGGCTGCGACGTGGCATCGGTTCATCGGGTGCCGGGTGAGTCGAATTGGCGGGTGGCAGATGGAAGCGGGCAGGTGCTCGCGCAGGCGCCTGTGGTGGTGCTCTGCGATGCATCCACCCAAATGGCGTTGCCACCGCTCCTATCCCTGCCCCTGCGGCGCGTTCGTGGACAAACCTCTTGGCTTCAGCACCCACTGATTTCGGAGCTTCGCACGGTCCTGGGCGGGGCGGCTTACGCCGTGCCGTTTGGCGGACAGGCGCTGGTGGGCTCGACCTACGACGATCATGATGCAATTGAACCTGACGCCGAATCGGATCGCAGCAACGCGCGACGGCTCGCCGCCTGCCTGGGAGCCGCCCACGACAGCCTGATCGCCGCCTCGCGCTCAGGCGTGGTGGGCTTTCGCTGGACAGCCCCGGATCGTCTGCCCCTCGTTGGCGAGATGCCTGACGAGGCCTTGGCATGGGAGCGGCGCGAGGCGTTGCTTAAAAATGAGCGCTTGCCGCTTCCCCGGCTCGCAGGGCTCTATTGCGTACGTGGGCTGGGTTCGCGGGGGCTCCTGTGGAGTACGCTCGCCGCTGAAGTCATCGCAGGGGCGCTCGATGGCGCGCCGTCAGTATTGGAACGTGATCTGCTCGCAGCAATCGACCCCGCTCGTGGACTGCGTCAGGCGCTCCGACGCTCTAGCAGGCGCGTGACGACGCGCTAAACTGCAGGACTTACTTACCCTAAAACTCCCCACCGCTGCTTCCTCAGCCTTTCATCACCCTCAGCCTGGTTGATCGCATGAGCGCCCCCGCCCCAAAAATTCAATACGATTGTTCGAAGTGCCCCGGCTACTGCTGCAGTTACCCGAGAATCGAAGTGAAGAAGCGAGATCTCGAGCGTCTCGCGCGGCACTTCGGCGTATCCACCGAAGTGGCCGCACGTCGTTACACACGCATCTACAACGACGAGGGAAAGCCCGAGCGCATCCTGCGCCATCAGAAAGACACGGTCTACGGTTCAATCTGCCGTTTCTTCGATACCGACGAGCGCAGATGCACCATTTATGAGGCGCGGCCCGCGGTGTGTCGCGAGTACCCCAACGGCTCACGCTGCGGTTACTACACCTTCATTCAGTTCGAACGCAAACACCAGGACGATCCGGACTTCATTCCGTCGGCGTAACCCGACTCGCGCTCATCCGGCGCGAAGGCCTAGCACGACGGTGATGGGCTCGCCTGCACGGAGGCGTGCGTCGCGGGCCAGCTCCTTGTTGCGCTGGGCCGATGCGGCATCGACTGCCTGAGTGACGAGGGCAGCTGGAACGACCACGATCCCGTCCGAGTCACCGAGAATGATGTCGCCTGGGTGAACCATTACCCCCCCCACCACAACCGCCTCACCGATCCACCCTGGGTGCGACTTGAGCGTGCCGCTGACGGTTGTGCCAGCCGCGTAGACGGGAAATTTCAGGTCTTCGATCTCATCGAGATCGCGTATGAGGCCATTGGTGACCAGACCCTTCAGCCCGCGGGTGACCGCTGCCAGGGTTGAGCTGCCTCCCCAGATCGCCGACGTGCCACGACCGCCGGTATCAATGACCAGCACCGAGTCTTGAGGTGCTTGCTCGATCGCGTGGAGTACGGCCGCGCTTTCGCAACCCAAGGTTCGAACGGTAAAGGCAGGCCCGCACAGCCGCGATCGAGGAATCATGGGGCGAACATCGGGCGACATGCCGCCGCGTTTGCCAAGCGCCTCATACACGGTGGCAGCAGGAAATTCTGCCAGGGCCCGCAAGGTGGCCGGATGGGTGTTGATTGACAACTCTGACATGCGTTGAAGCTCCCGTTATTCCAACCACACCCGCGCGTTTCTGAACAGGCGCATCCAGGGTGAGTCTTCGCCCAGGCCCTCCGGGCGCCAGCTCATCTGAACCGAGCGGAACACCCGCTCAGGATGCGGCATCATGATCGTCGAACGGCCGTCTG
>RFXC01000447.1 GCA_009921765.1 Betaproteobacteria bacterium
GGGCTTACCCGACTCCTCCTGATGCAGCCCCGCCTCATGTTGCTTGATGAACCGACCGCCTCCATGGATGGGGCGCTTGAAGCCATGGTGATGAAGCACTTGTTTGGCGGAATGCCCCCAGAGTCCACAGTCATCGCGGTCACGCACAAACCCGCTTTGCTGCCGCACGTCAATCGGCTGATCGTCCTCGATCGCGGCAAGGTCGCGCTCGACGGGCCTCGTGACCAGGTGCTCGCGCGCCTGCAGAAGGCGAATGCGGGGGAGGCTGCCGCATGAAGATCTTCTGGTTTCTCGAATCTGGCGAGCCGGGGCGAGATCGCCGGGCGCTGTCCCGCGATCTTCGCCGCTCTCGCCTCACCCTCTGGACGACGGCGTTTGCGCTGATCGTTTTCCTTGTCTGGGCGGATTTTGCCGTGATCGATCAGATCACGCGCGCGCCGGGGCAGGTGATCGCCAGCCAGCGCTCCCAGGTCATTCAGTCTCAGGATGGCGGAACCATCGAACAGTTGCTGGTGAAAGACGGCGATACGGTCGACCGGGGGCAGGTGCTGGTTCGTCTTGAGAAAGCGCGAAGCGAAGCGTCCTATCTCGAGGCAAGGGCAAAGTCGGCGGGGCTCGCAGCCACGGTTGCACGTCTGCGCGCCGAAGTGTTTGGCGGTGAGCCCGTATTTCCGCCCATGCTGGCCAACTATCCGCAGTTCCGGGAGAACCAGCTGGTGCTGTTCCGCAAGCGCAAGTCGGCCATTGAAGAGGAAGTGACCGCGCTGGAAACGCTTGTGGCCCTGGCGCAGCGCGAGCTTGAAATGACGCAACCCCTCTTGAAGACGGGCGATGTCAGTCGTACTGAGGTGCTGAGGCTGGAGCGTCAGGTGGCCGAGATTTCAGCCCAGATCACGAACAAGCGAAACCGCTATTTCCAGGACGCTCAGGCCGAACTCAGCAAGGCGCTCGAGGACCTTGCAGGCGTCGAGCAGACCATGGCGCAGCGCATCACGCAGGTCGATCAAACCGAGCTCAAGGCGCCTTTACATGGCGTGGTGAAGAACGTGCGGATCACCACGCGCGGTGGCGTCATCCGCCCTGGCGAAGAGGTCATGCAGATCGTTCCGCTAGAAGATGACCTTCTGGTTGAGGCTCGCGTGATGCCGGCAGATATTGCCTTTATCAAGCCGGGTCTTTCGGCAACAGTCAAAATTGACGCTTACGATTACACGATCTACGGAGATCTTCCGGGTAAGCTGACCTATATCAGCCCCGATACACTGACCGAGGATCTCCGGCAGGGAGAACAACCGTATTATCGCGTCCGTGTTCGCACCGACGGTCGACGGTTCAGCGGTCGGCCGAATGAAGATCTCGAGATTCAGCCTGGCATGACCGCCACCGTCGAAATCAGAACTGGTTCCAATACCGTCCTCAAATATCTCACCAAGCCTGTTGTCAAGACGCTGTCCGAAGCGCTCAGAGAGCGCTGAATCGAGTGTCGCGACAGCCTGAAAAGTGTCCCCGATGAAATCCAGCCGCTCCGCCATGTCGCCGTCGTTTCGTTCAGATGTTGCTGCAGGGGGGCCAGGGGCCCGCCGTCCGAGAAGCGTTCGCCACACCTCATGCATCGCGCTCCTCGACGATCGCTTCACCGCGTGGCTGGTCGATCGCGACTGCGAGCCTGGCGCTGAGCCTCCTGTCTCCCGCCGCTATCTTTTGCGGATTCTGGGCCGGTTGGCGGGCAACTCGGGCCTGGATCTGAGCCTGCGCCGGCTCTACTGGTACACCGATCGTCCCGATGGGCAACTGGTTGACGAGCAGATTGTTCGTACGGCAGACGAAGGCGAGGAAACCTGGAAGCTCCTGGAACGCGACCTTCGGCGCCTGACGGATGGTCAGGCTTGCGACACGGTGCTCATTGCCTGCGATGACGAGCGTCTACTTCCCGCTATCGACGAGGCGCAGTTGCGCGGCATCAGCATCGTCATGCTGGCTGACGAAGGTGTTCTCGATTATTCGCTGCTGCGCCAAGAAGATCCCGAGTGGGCCATGCTGCTGGCCCAGGCTGACCGGCGACTGGCTGTACGAGCCGAAGAGCTCGCAGAGCTTCGCCC
>RFXC01000448.1 GCA_009921765.1 Betaproteobacteria bacterium
CTGCTTTGGGGGGAGGGGCTCGCCGCGGGTACGCTCGCCCGGCTGGAGGCGCTTGCGCTACGGGTGTTTGTTTCGCAGCCCCATACCCTGGACGATGTGGCGGGCTCGCTCGAGCGGATCGGCGCGCTGATTGACACGGCGTCTGATCCAGAGGCGCTCGCGGCGTCGTTTCGCGCGCGACTGGCTGCGCTCACGGCAACCCACTCGCGAACGCCTGCAATACCGGTCTTCGTTCAGTTGTGGGAGGCGCCGCTCGTTACGCTAGGCGGGCGTGCAGTGATGGCAGATGCGCTGCACCGATGCGGGGTTCGTCATGTGTTGACATTCGCCGATGCAGGCTCCCAGCGTGTCTCTCACGAGGCGGTGCTTGCGGCGGCGCCGAAGCTCATTCTGTCGACGGTGCAAGGATCAACCGACTCGCGCTGGCGGCAACTGGGGCTGGTGGGAAGGCATCCGCTTTCCGCGCGCTTTATCCGGCTGGAGGAGCCGGCGCTCGAGCGGCCCTCGCCAGCGGTGCTTGACCCACTTGCCAGGGTCTGTGCGCTGATCGAGGCAGCGGTGCCGCGCACGCGTTAACGGCCCGCGCGGGCGGCGGCCTGTTCAGGGTCGGTCACAAACGCAAGGTTACGAATACCCGCCTGCTGCGCGGCCGACATCACCTCCGCAATGATCTGGTAGCGCGTGTCGCGGTCGGCTCGCAGATGCACGGCCGGTTGCGGTTGGGCGGCTGCGGCCTCTCGAAGCTTCAGTCCCAGGGCGTCCCGGTCGGCGAGGGGTTGGTTGTTCCAGTGAATCACGCCGCTCGCGGGAATTGCGATCGTGATGGTGCTGGTCGATTCCGAGCTCGCAGTGGCCTGGGCATCGGGCAGGTCGAGCCGGATCGAGTGTGTGATGAGGGGTGCGGTGATGATGAAGATCACCAGAAGCACGAGCATCACGTCGACCAGTGGCGTGGTGTTGATCTCAGCCATCGGCTGTTGTGTGCCGCGCTGCTCAAAGCCTCCGAATGCCATGGTGAGCGGGGGCCGGGTCAGCTGCCCACGCGCTGCGTGGGGGCGAGTTGCGACTGCGCGCCGCTGCCAAGCGGGTCCTGGGGCGATTCCCCGGCCACGCGTGTACCGGTGGTGAGGAGGGCAAGCAGATCATGCGCGAACCCGTCCAGCTCGGCGAGGGCCACACGGTTCACGCGGGTAAATCCGTTATAGGCAAGAACTGCCGGTATTGCGACAGCGAGTCCCGCTGCAGTCATGACCAGGGCTTCTCCGACCGGGCCGGCGATCCGGTCGATCTGGACCTGTCCGCTGGCGGCAATCGCAAGCAGTGCGTGATAGATCCCCCAGACGGTACCAAACAGTCCGATGAAGGGCGCGGTGCTGCCGATGGATGCGAGCAGCGTGAGCCCGGCTTCGAGACGTGCCGAGGTGCGGTTGATTTCCTGGCGCAGCGTCCGGGTGATCAGTTCGCTGCGGTCGACCGATGCTGCCAGCACGCCGCGGGGTTCGGTGCGGGCAGCCTGAAACGCGCGTTCCGCGAGCGGGATAAACGCGCGCTCGGTATCTGCGGTGCCGAGCGCACGGAGCGCCGCTTCTGCGTCGGCCGCATTCCAGAAGCCCTCAAGTGCGGCGCGGGCGCCGCTACGGAGCCGCCATGCGCTCCAGGCCTTCGACAGGATCAGATACCAGCTGATGATCGACATGGCGAGGAGCAGCCAGGCGACCGAATGCGTGACCGCATCGCCTGCTTCCCAGAAATGCATCAGGCCCAGGGCCGGTGAGGGAGGGTTCATGATCGAAGGCTGCGCCTGTGAGCGTTGGTGCAAGGGGTGGAGCGGATGCCGGTCATTGATCGATCCGGAAGGACCAGAGCCAGTCGTGATACCAGCCCGCGGTCGGTTGCCCATCGATGGAGGCTGGCGTGAACCGCCATTTTTTCACGGTTTCGGTGGCGGCAGCGTCAAGACGGGGCGAGCCGCTCGAAACCGCGACCTTGACCTCGATGACCCGGCCCTGCTCGTCGATATGAACCGATAAGCGGACGTCGCCTTCCTCGCGCAGGCGGCGCGCCCCGTGT
>RFXC01000449.1 GCA_009921765.1 Betaproteobacteria bacterium
GTTGGGCTGACGTCGAGGCCGACAGCACTGGCGTTTCGCCCAACGACGAGCCGGTGCTCACCGACAGTTTGATGGCGGTGGGCAGAGCCGAGCCAGCCGGCGCCTCCCAACGGATAGAACCCGCCCTGCCCAGGAATCTGGCGAGCGCCTGCGCATCGCCTTTCAGTACCAGCAGGCGAGCATCCGTGGCCGCATTACCCGAGGCGATGATGGACACGCCGGCAGGCGGCGTCGCCTTGAGCGCGCCCGCACTGCCGCTTGGAATTTCGAGCGAGGCGGTGAGTTCACCCACAGCGGCGAGCGCCAGGCCCACAGGCGCCGAACCCAGCGACAGAACACCACCGTCGGCAACCGTCACCGTTGCAGGAAGTGCGACCCGCGGCGCGTCTTGCACCAGCACCGGCTGCTGCGGCGTGGGGAAGCTGATGGTGCTGACAACGCTCGCCGCCGTACCCGATTGCGGTTCGGTGAGCGTCATCCGGAACTCGATCGGTGTGGTGAGCGAGTTGGCGGGCGTGAAACGCGGCGAGGCCGCGGTCACGGTCTTGAGCCAGCTGAGCAGGTTTTGCGGAAGGCCAGACACCACCAGATCGCCCGTGCCGTTTCCACTCACGACAGTGACGGTGGAGGTGCTGGTGGCGGTCAGCGTGCCCGAGGCCACCTGCAGCCTCAGCTGATGCGCAAGCGCCGAAGTGGCGGTACCGCCGGAGAATACCGAACCTGCGGCCGAGGCTGGCAAGACCAGCGTGGTGCTTCCCACCTTCGCCGGAAACCCGATGGAAAAGTTGCCGATCTGCGCGAGCGCCGCGTTGGCGCTGTTACCGACGGCCTCGACCCTGGTCACCGCTTCGCTGGTGACACGGCCATCGACTTCGCGAACCGAGATCCGAAGGGTGGTGGCGGCTGAACTGGCCAGCGTGAGGCGCCCAGCCGTGATCCATGCATCGAGCGCATCGGCACTGCCGGTTACCCTGAGCAGGCTCAGGTCATTGCCCTGCGACAGAAGCGTGACGCCGTTGCCGGCCGTACCGGCCACCACGCCCTGGTCAGCATCCACCGTGAGTTCAAGGGTACGTGTGCCTGTGTAAACGATTCGATCCGTGCCAAGCTTGAGCGGCGTAGCGGTGCCGCTTACTACCGTGGTGGTTGCAGGCAGTGACAAGCGTGGCGCCGACTGCTGACCGGCCGGCCCGGTTTCATTGAGCGTACCGGTCACCGTCTGAGCGTTGACTTGACCACTGTCATCCATCACTCGGGCGATCAGGGACGCCGAGGCCACCGCCAAGCCGTTCTGACGCGGCATATTGACCCACACACCGGTCTGGGTGAGGGCGTTGCGGATCAGCGAAGGCTCGCCGCTCAAGGTGATCAGATCGGTGCCCGATCCGGTAACCGTGAGACCCGCGACCCGAATCGACAGGGGTCGGCTGGATTCATCGGCGGCTGACGCGCCATTGACCGCCGGACCAAGCGCCCGGAAGCTGAGCGTGGTGGCGCTGTTTGCCTGCAGGCCGAGCTTGCCGGCGAGCAGGAACGCATTCAGCGCGGCTGCGGTCCCCGTGAGGGTGACGGGCGACGACCCGCTACCGGAGGCGGTAACCCCGGCCGAACTGCTTGCAGAGAGCTGCCCCTGCTCGGCCGTGATTTGCAGCGACAGCGCATCGCTCGCCGCGCCGGCGTAGGTGATCGGAGCGGCCGCGAAAGTGACCGGTTGCGCGTGCACGCTGTTGGCCGGAACCCGGAAGGAGGTTTGCAGCGCAAATTGCGGGCCGTATACGGTGAGCGCTTTCTGGGAGTCGTACAGCACCGGCAGCGAAATGGTCCCCCTGACGCCGCCCTGCCAGAGCCGCACGTCAAGACTCGATGCTGAGTCGGTTTGCGGGTCGTACTTCACCGCGCCGGCGGTTGCGAGCAGCGTAGTCAGCGCCGCTGCCGTGCCGGACAGCCGCAGTGCCACCGCATTGGCGTCGTCGAGAGCAACCACCGTGTTGTCCGCGGTGAGTCCCTGCGCGACAACGCCAGAGGCCGGGGTCAAGGTGAATCGGCCAGGCCGCGCGAGCAGATCGAGG
>RFXC01000450.1 GCA_009921765.1 Betaproteobacteria bacterium
GACAGTCACTACCCCGTTTTCAGTGAAGTTGCCCACCAACCGCAGGTTGTGCGTGGGTCGGTCATTGACATTGGCAACCACCTCTTCGGTGGCGACCAGCACGGTTTCGGCGTTGTTTGCCCCATCCACATAGCCCAGCACGGCGCGGATGAAAAACCCTACATCTGCGTCGCCCGGGGTGTAACTTGACGCCGTGGCCCCGGTAATACGCTGCCAGGACGCGGAGTTTGCGGAGGGTTCCGCAGACCGCTCCCAGGCAAAGGTGTAGTTCGGGGTCGAAGAGATGCCGTCACTGTCGACAATCGTTCGAAGGGCCGAAATAACGAGATCTTCGCGGGCGGCGAAACTGCCCCCCGGAGTAGGCCCGTTTGACAGAACGTATTCCGACTGGCTCATCTCGGCTCCGACAAACTCTGACTAGCGCAACAACCGATGATTCTAGTCCTCTTTGCGGATCCGTAACGAGACTTTTTGCGCGTCAGCGCTCGGTCAGCGCCTCGTGCTGCATGCGAACCAGCGGATCGGTGAGGTAGGACAGCACCGTTCGCTGGCCGGTCAGAATCTCGGCAGTAAGCGTCATGCCGGGCAGGAGTTTCCCAGCGCGATCTCGTGCCCTGAGCAGCGACGCATCGATCTCCACTCTGGCGAGGTACTGGCCGGGCGGTTGGGTCGGACCTCCGGGCGGCTGCTCACCGGGCGTGTCGGGGCTCAGCTTTCGCACCCTGCCCTCCAGCACCCCGTGGCGCTGAAACGGAAAAGCGTCGATCTTCACCCGAACCGGATCGCCCTCCTTTACGCCGGCCACATCGGCGTTTTCAACGCGCACCTCTGCTTCCACCGAGGCGTCCTGCGGCACGATCGTCACCAGTGCCTGGGCCTCGCGCACCATCGATCCCCTCGCCACCTTCGCCACTTCAAGCACCGTGCCATCCACTGGCGCCGACAGCACGTTGAGCGTGCTTCGGCGGTCGGCCTTGATGACCTGCTGGGCGAGCGCGTCCCGCTCGCGGCGCGCGGTCACCAGTTCCTCCAGCAGGCGCTGACTGTGTTCGGCGATATAGGCCGCGCGGTCGGCCTCCAGCGCGGCAAGTTCCTGACGGAGTTCGTTGGTGCGGCTTTGCGCGCTCGCGAGCGTGCGCTCGGCCTCCAGCCTGCGTTCGCGTGTATCGAGCAGACTTCGGCGGCTCTGAAACTGCTTGGCCACCAGATCCTCGTTCATCGATTCAATTTCACGGAGCGCAGCCAGTCGCTCCTCAAGCGCCTTGATTTCCGAGGCGTTGAAGTCCAGCCCCTTGCGTGCCCGGGCGATGCTCTCTGACAAACGGTCAAGACGCGCCTTGTGGTTGGCCGCTTTCTGCTGCTCGATCTGCCGCTGCGCGGCGTCCTCATCGCCCGACTGAGGCCGAAACGCCCGACCGTCACGCTCCGCTTCAAGCCGTCGCACCTGGGCATCAAGGCTCTTCAGGCGGTCACGCACCTGACCCAGATCCGCTCCAACGTTGGTGGCATCAAACACCACCAGCACCTCACCCTTCCGCACAAACTGACCCACCGACGCATTGATCGATTCGATTTGCGCGCTCTCGCTCGGCTGCAGCACCAGATGCGAATCGGTCGAGATCAGTCGCCCGCGGGCTGTCACCACCTCATCCACCCTGGAGAGCCCCGCCCAGGCGAGGCCGGTGGCCATGCCTGCAAGCAGCAGATAAAGCGTCACGGGCAGGCCGCGAGCGATGGGTTTACGCTCAATCCGGTCTGCCGCCGACACAAAATCGAGGGCTGTCTCGTCAACCTTCGGTGCTCTGCGAAACCAGCTCATCCCGTTTGCTCCATTTGCTGCCGCCACAGGCTGCGGTACGACTCACAGCGCTCGAGCAACTGCGGATGCGGCGCACAATCCAGAAGCTTGCCGTGCTCGAGAAAGGCGATGCGGTCGGAGCGAACCAGCGTGGACAAGCGGTGGCTGATGAGAATGACCGTGCGGTTGGCGGCGATCTTGGACAGATTGCGCATCACGATCGCCTCGCTCTCCGGGTCGAGCGCGCTGGTGGC
>RFXC01000046.1 GCA_009921765.1 Betaproteobacteria bacterium
ATTGAGGTAGCAGTTGAGCGCTGTCCATCCGTAGGCCAACTCCTCCATGATGCGGGCATAAGTAGGGATGTTGATTCCGAGGCCGCCATAGGCCGGCGGCACTGCTGCGCCGAACAGACCGAGCTCGGCGAGTGCCGCGATCAGATGCGTGGGATAGGTATCGGAGGCCTCGAGTGCCTGGACTTTGCCCAGGATGTCTCGTTCGACAAAGCGCCGAACGCCTTCGACCAGGTCTTCGTCGTGGTGTGTGTCAGGATTCATGAGGGCGATAGTGGCGGCGGAATCGGTACAGGTCAAACCGCCCAGCCAAGCGCAGGCCTCGCCACCGGGCAAACCGACTCGAACGCCCGCGCGACGCGCAGCACCATCGCGTCATCAAACATTCGCCCGACAAACTGAATACCCAGTGGCAGCCCGTCTGATCGCCGGCTGCTGGGTGAGGTTGAAGGGGTAGCTGTAGGGGGTCCAGCCCAGCATGGATTCGGCATTCATTTCGCCGCTGCCCGCGAGGCGGGCCTCGAATGCGGGGATGGCCACCGAGGGTGTGATCAGTACGTCGTAGCGCGTCATGAACTGCCGCATGAGCGAACCCAGTGTGCCGCGCTGCATGGTGAGGTCATGGACACGGGCGAGATCGATGGATTGCCCGATCTTCGCCTGCGCGGCGAAGTCGGGATCCGTGACGGCGCGCTGCGCATCGGTGAGCGAACGCCAGATCGAGGCAGCGCCCGCGAACCAGAGCCCGGTGCTGATGTGTAGCGGGTCATCGAACCCCGGGTCGACCGCCTCGATGTGTGCGCCCAGTTCCTGTAAACGCTGCACGCCGCGATCGACCGCGGCAGCCACTTCCGGGTGGAGCGTGCGCACATAGCCCAGGGTAGGCGAATAGGCCATGCGGAGCCCCCGAATGCCATCGTCGAGTCCTACGGTGTAGTCGCGCGCATCGGGCGGCAGCGATGTCCAGTCGCGTGGATCGGGCTGCGACATCACGTTCAGCATGAGCGCTGCATCGCGCACCGACATCGTGTGCGGCCCCAGATGCGCCACGGTGCCAAAGGGCGAGAGCGGATACGCCGGTACGCGACCGAAGCTGGGCTTGAGCCCCACGTTGCCGCAGAAGGCGGCTGGGATGCGAACGCTGCCCGCGCCGTCGGTTCCAACTGCAAGCGGCCCCAGGCCGGCGGCCACAGCGGCCGCGGCGCCGCCCGAGGAGCCGCCCGGCGTGCGCTCCAGATGCCAGGGGTTGCGCGTGAGGCCGCTTCGCGGCGAGTTGGTCTCGCCCTTGCAGCCATACTCGGGCGTCGTGGTCTTGCCGAGCAACACCGCACCGGCCTCGCGCAGGCGCGCGGTGACCGGCGCGTCGATGTCCCAGGGCTGCTCGGCGGCAACGGTATGGCTGCCGCGCAGCGTGGGCCAGCCGCGAGTGAGGATCAGATCCTTGATCGTTGCCGGAACGCCCTCCAGCGCACCCACCGGCGTGCCCTGTTGGCGATATTGCTGCCAGGCGCGTTCGCTCGCGCGTGCGCTCGCCAGCGCCTCTTCCGGGGCGACCAGGACGAAGGCATTGAGGGAGGGATTGAGCCGCTCGATGCGGGAAAGCACCGCCTGTGTGACCTCGACCGGTGACAGCTGTCCGGCTGCATAGGCGGCGAGCAGTTCAGACGCGGTGAATTGGCACGGATCGGTTGCGCTCGCAGGCATGGTCACTCCTCACAACGGCGCGGGCGCGGGCCCGCTCAGGGACGGGTTCGGGTCAGCGGCGACAGGTGTCGCCACGCAAGATCGGCAGGATCGGCGGCCATGGGCGCGCCTGATTTGCAGATCAGCACATGGCTTGCAATCGGCGTGAAGTCGGCGCGGAAATGGTTCGAGCTTTTCACCCCGATGATTCGCATCGCAAGCGCATCGATGCCGACCATGCCCAGCAGCACCCGGTCGAGCAGTTGCGTCTTTCCGCTCACGACTGCGATCAGCACACCATCGATCTCCAGGCAGGCGCTTGGCCCCAGGTTGACGGGGGCGCCCGTCATCATCGGGCCCCGGAGCGTGGTGCGCCCGTCGCTCAGCTGGCGGACCTTGAAGCGTCCTGCAAGGGGTGGCGGGCTCATCCCGGAATAGATCGGGACCGACCGTCCAATGGCGCGCTCAATGTACGCGCCCGTGCCGGCCTGGTGTGCAGCCAGCGCGGTCTCGGGATCAAAGAGAAGTCCAAAGGCCACCTGCCCGGGAAACGCCCGCCCCGCACCCTGGGTGATGAAGGCATGGAGCAGTCCTGTGGTGTTGCTGTCGCCGCCGGCACCTGGGTTGTCTTCGGTGTCGGCGATCACGACTGGGGCACTGGCCTGGGTTGCGAGCGCGAGCGCACGCGCCACGCTGTCGGACGCATTCAACACATCGGCGCGCCACTGCTCAGGCGGACTTGCCTCGGCAAAGAACGCGTCAGCGGCTGCGCTCGCAGCAGCGGGCGTATCGGCGTGCGCCCACAGTACTGGCGAGCACTCCGCGAAGTCGGCTGCCGGAAAGCCCATGCAGAAGCTGAGCGAGGCGCGATGCTCGGCCTCGATCTCGCCCAGCCGGCGGTAGAGGCCCTCGGCGGGCTGCGTCCAGGTGCTCTGCGCATTGAGCGGGATCAGGTAGGGAAAGCGTCGCACGGCCAGCGCCTGCCGGCGGCCGATTGCCAGCCGCCGCGCAAGGAGCGCCGCCGCCCTGTCGCCGGTGTCGGCCATATCAACATGCGGATAGGTCCGGTAGGCCACCAGGGCGTCAGCGAGCTCGAACATCCTGGCGGTGATGTTGCCGTGCAGATCCAGGCTCGCCACCAGTGGCCGGTCGGGGCCGATCAGCGCGCGCACGCGCGCGAGCAGTTCGCCCTCGGCATCGTCCGCGTGCTCGGCGACCGCTGCGCCATGCAGGTCGAGATACACCGCATCGAGCCCCGCTGCGAGCGCGGCGCGAAGATCCGCAAGCAGATCGGCGCTGATGCGCTCGAATGCGTCGCGGGTGACATGCGCGGAGGGCGATGCCCCGGCCCATCCCGACGGAATCACCTCCCAGCCCCGCTCTCGCGCGGCGCGGGCGAATCCTGCGATCGGGATGTTCACGTCCTGCAAGGTCTCGAGCATGGCAGGGCCGCGCTGATAGGCCGGAAAGCCGTCGCCGCGATTGAACGCGGCCCAGTCGGCGCGACTGGGGGCGAAGGTATTGGTCTCGTGCTGGAAGCCAGCAATCAGAATTCGCATGGGAGGAGGGGAGCTGAGAGTCGACCGTTCATTGGCCGATATCGAGACCCGCTGGCGCACTGGCCAACAGATGACGGGTGTAGGGATGCTGCGGTGAGGCGTACAGGTTGCGAGTGCCGCCCTGTTCAACGATTCGCCCCCGCTGCATCACGATCACGCGATCGCAGAGCTGGGCCGCCACCCTGAGGTCGTGTGTGATGAAGAGCAGTCCCAGACCGAGTTCCGACTGAATGTCGCGCAGCAGATCGAGGATCTGGGCCTGCACCGAGACATCGAGTGCGGAAACCGCCTCGTCTGCGACCAGCACCTCGGGCTTGCAGGCCAGTGCCCGGGCAATCGCAATCCGCTGTCGCTGACCACCGCTGAACTGACTTGGATAGCGATCGAGTGATTGCGCCGGCAGTCGTACCTGGCCGATGAGCCGTTCTGCGAGCGCCTGTGCGTCAGCAGGCGACGCACCGAAATTCATTGCCCCCTCAACGATTGACTGACCCACGGTACGGCGCGGGTTGAGCGAGCGGTTGGGGTCCTGGAAGACCACCTGGACGCGGTGCCTAAGCGGCCTCAGCTCGCGCTCGGTACGCCGTGCAACTTCTTCGGCCCCCCAGTAAATATCGCCTTCACTGGGTTCGAGCAGGCGGATGAGACAGCGCGCGAAGGTGGACTTTCCCGAACCGGATTCGCCGACGATGCCTATCGTTTCGCCCCCCTCCAGGGCGAGGCTCGCATCCTTCAGTGCTGCGGTTTCCTGGCGTCGGCCGACCCAGTCGCGGCTCACATAGTTTTTGCCCACGCCATGGGCTGACAACCGGGTTGCAGCAGGCGGACGCACACGGGGCTCGGGCGGGGTCATGCCGGGCACCGCGGCGAGCAGCATGCGGGTGTACTCGGCCGAGGGCGTGCGCAGGATCTGATCCCTGGGTCCCTGCT
This sequence comes from Betaproteobacteria bacterium, assembly GCA_009921765.1. The sequence goes on from RFXC01000046.1 coordinate 4,170, forward strand.
CCACGCAGCGCCCTTCGTGCATCACCAGGACATCATCGGCAATGTCGGCCACCACGCCCATGTCATGCGTGATAAACAGCACCGCGCTGCCCTGGTCCCGCTGCAGCTCTGCAATCAGCGTCAGGATTTCCTTCTGGGTGGTGACGTCGAGCGCAGTGGTGGGTTCGTCACAGATCAGGAGGGCTGGCTTGAGAATGACGGCCATCGCAATCACGATCCGCTGGCGCTGGCCGCCGCTCAGCTGATGCGGGTAGCTTCGAAGAATACGGTCAGGCTCACCGAGGTGCACGCGTTCCAGCACCGCTCGAATGGCGCGCAGGCGTTGCGCGGTGGATTCTCGCGTGTGGGTTCGAAGAAGCTCGTCAATCTGGTCGCCACAGCGCATGACCGGATTGAGCGCGGTCATGGGTTCCTGGAACACCATTCCCATGGCCTTGCCGCGCAGCGCACGCAGGCGGGTGGGATCCGCCTCGATGAGCGATTCGCCTTCCAGACGGATACGGCCCGCAGTCACCCGCAGCTCGCGGGGCAGCAGCCCCATCACCGAGGTGGCCATGACCGATTTCCCGGAGCCGGACTCGCCCACCACGCAAAGGGTGCGCCCGGGCTCGATTGCAAGCGACAGCGACGTGACCGCGTGCGTGCGATCACCGCCGGGCGGGAGCGCGATGCCGAGCTGATCGATCTCCAGGGTGGCGATACCGGTCACCGTTTGGCAAATTTTGGATCGAGGACATCGCGCAGACCATCGCCCAGCAGATTGAGCGCGAGCACGGTGGGCACCAGGAAAAGGGCGGGATACAGCACGTTGCCTGGATACTGGCTGAACTGCGTACGCCCCTCGGCCATGATGTTGCCCCAGGTGGGGATCTCGGCCGGGAGCCCCAGTCCAAGAAAGCTCAGGATGGCTTCGAGCAGCACGGCCGATGCCGCAACGAAAGTGCCCTGCACCAGAAGCGGCGCGAGCGCGTTGGGCAGGATATGGCGGAGAAGAATCGCAGGCGTGGGGGTGGCAAGCGCACGTGCTGCCTCCACGAACGGCTCTTCGCGCAGGGTGAGCACAAGTGAGCGCACCAGCCGTGACACCCGCGGAATCTCGGGGATGGCGATTGCGACCACCACGGTGGCGATGCTGGCGCCGAGCGCAGCCACCAGCGCAATCGCGAGCAGGATTGCGGGAATCGCCATGAGCCCGTCCATGACGCGCATCAGCACCAGATCGGCCGCGCGGAAGTAGCCCGCGAGCATACCGATGGCGCCGCCGGCAAGGAGCGCCACGAGCGCGGTGCTGATCGCCACCAGCAGCGAGACGCGCGCGCCGTAGAGCACCCGGCTGTAGAGGTCTCGCCCGAAATTGTCGGTGCCCAGCCAGAAGGCATGTGCGACCTGGGTGCCGTCGACCAGCGTGAAGGCTCCGGTATGACCGGCGGCCCGGTTGATGTTGTTGTAGTCCATCACCGCCGGATCGACCGTGCCGAGCAGGGGCGCCAGCACACCCATTGCACACACCAGCGTGAGTACGCTCGCCCCGAATCGAAACGCGCCATTGGCCCAGAGCTTGCGGAAGGTGTCCATCAGTAGCGGATTCGCGGGTCGAGCGCGAGATAGCTGAGGTCGACCAGCAGATTGATCAGCACATAACTGACCGCAAAAAACATCACCAGTCCCTGGATCACGGGAAAGTCGCGGTTCAGCACCACATCGACTGTAAGTGATCCCAGCCCCGGAATGGCGAAAACCGTCTCGGTGACCACTACGCCGCCAATCAGGAGCGCGACCCCGATGCCAATGACGGTGACGATCGGCACCGCCGCATTTCGAAGCGCATGCCGGATCAGCACCACTTGCTCCGAGACGCCCTTGGCACGCGCGGTCCGGATGTAGTCTTCAGTGAGGGCCTCCGACACCGCTGCGCGCGTGATGCGGGCGATCAGCGCGACATAAATAATGGATAGCGCAGCCCAGGGCAGGATCAGATGGCGAGCCCAGCCCGCGAGCCCCTCCTTGCCACCCAGGGGCCGATAGCCCTGCACGGGTAGCCAATCGAGTTGAATGGAGAAGAGATAGATCAGCACATAGCCCGTGACAAACACCGGGATCGAAAAACCGGCGACCGACAGAACCGACAATGCGCGGTCGACCCATCCCCCCATGCGTGCGGCTGCGATCGCGCCCAGCGGTACCGCAATCAGCACCGCCAGCAAGATGGTGCCGATGGCGAGCGAGGCTGTGGGCTCCAGGCGTTGCGCGATCAGTTCGGTCACTGGCTTGTTCAGGAAGTAGGAGTAGCCGAGGTCTCCCTGAAGCACCCGCCCCAACCATATTCCGAACTGCACTGGCAGCGACCGATCAAGCCCGAGCCTGGCGCGGATCTGCTCGATATCGGCGTTGGTGGCCGAGCTGCCCGCTATCACGGCGGCCGGATCGCCCGGGGCGAGGCGCAGGATCAGGAAGACCACGCACGAGACCACGAACAATACCGGCACCACCGCCGCGAGGCGGCTGAAGACGAATCGCAACATCAGCGCCCGCCCGCTTCAGCGCGGTGTCATTTCTTGGTGACGTTCCAGAAAACCGGCACACCGGGGGTTTCGAGCACGCCGTCGATGTTGTCGCGCACCGCGGCCGGCTGCCGGTACTGGCCAAGCGGCGCATGGGTGGCGGTCTCGAAGGCAATCGCCTGGATCTGGCTCGCGATTTTCTTTTTCGCCTCGACGCTGTCGGCGCGCGCGAAGTCGTCTTTCAGCTTTTCGATCCGCGGCTCGTCCTGCCAGCCAAACCAGCCCTTGTCGCCCTTGGCATTGAACATGGCCATGGTGAGCGGGTTGGAGATGTCACCCGCCGTCCAGGCAGTGAGGAAGAGATTCCAGCCGCCCGCGCTCGGCAGATCCTTCTTGGCACGGCGTGCAACCAGCGAGGCCCAGTCCATCTGCTGGAAATCGACCTTGAAGCCGGCGGCTTCCAGCTGCTGCCGGGCGACCAGCGGGATCTTGGCGATCGAGGCGAGATCGGTGGGACGCATCAGCACGATCGGTTCACCCTTGTAGCCCGCTTCAGCCAGTAGCGCCTTCGCGCGTGCGATGTTGGGCGAACCGGTGAATTCGCCGGTGTTTTCATCGGCGTAGGTCGTGCCGCATGGGTACATGCTGCGGCAGACCCGGCCGAGTTCCGGCACGCCCACCTGTGTGGCGATGTAGGCCTGCTGACCCATTGCCAGCATGGCCGCCTGCCGAACCTTCGGGTTGTTGAAGGGCGGGTGGAGGTGGTTGAAGCGCATGATGAACTGCAGGCCAGCCGGCGAAAAATCAATGACCTTCAGTCCTGCGGTTTTGGTCAGCGTGTAGTACTGCTCGAACGCGGGCTGCTCGACCATGTCGACTTCGCCCGCCTTCAACGCATTGAACTGGGTTTGCGGATCGCGAATGATCACCCACTCGACGCGGTCGAAGTTGATCCTGCGCCCGCCCGCCATGCTGCTTGAGGGCTCGCCTCGGGACTGATAGCGGGGATTGCGCTCGTACACCGCCTTGGCACCCGGCTTGAATTCGTCGGCTTTGAAAATGAAGGGTCCGGAGCCGATGGCTTCCTTGATCTGTTCGGTGCCCGGCGTGTTGGCGATGCGCTCGGGCATGATGAAAGGCACGTTGGACGAGGCCTTGCCCAAGGCGTCAATCAGAATGCCAGTGGGCTCTTTCAGCACAATCTCGAAGGTGTTGGCGTCAGGGGTTTGGTATCGGTCGATAAAGCCGCTCAACACCCCTCCCATGGCGTCGCGCGAGGCCCAACGCTTGAGCGAGGCCACCACATCGGCGCTGGTGACGGGTTTGCCATCGTGGAATTCCAGGCCGCTCCGCAGCGTGAAGCGCCAGGTCTTCTTGTCGGCCGACACAGAGTAGGTGTCGACCATCTGTGGCTTGACATTGCCCTGCGCGTCCTCGGAGAACAAGGTGTCGTAGACCATGTAGCCGTGATTTCGCGTGACATAGGCGGTGGTCCAGATCGGATCGAGCACCGCCAGGTTCGCGTGCGGTACAAAGCGGAAAATCCGGTTTTCTGCCTGCGCTGACGCGTTAAGCGGGACGAGCGCGGAGAGTCCCAGTGCGACAGCACCTGATAAAACAGCACGTCGGATCATGATCGTCTCTTCCATTGGGTTTGGATGTTGGCTTCGGGCGCCTGCAAATGCCGACCAGGGCCCGCCCAGGATTGCCAGCAGAGAATATCGGACTGCCAGGCGGTGGACAATACCGATCAATCGGCAGACAACTGGCCGAGCAGGTCCTGAAACGCGCGCACCGTGAGATCGATGTCGTGGCTGTTGGTGGATTCGAGCGGGTTGTGGCTGATGCCCGAGTTTTCGCCCCGAACAAACAGCATCGCCTGCGGCATCAGATCGTGCAGTTTCATGGCATCGTGCCCCGCGCCACTGGGCATGCGAAACACGGGCAGACCCAGCGCATCCACCGCGTGCTCCCAGCGCGCTTGCCAGGCGGGGGCGCTGGGCGCTGCGGCGGCCCGCATGGTTTCTTCGAGTTGCAGGCTCACGCCGCGCCGCGTGCAGATTGCCGACAATTCGCTCAGCAGATCGGCTGCGCAGGCATTTCGCACCGGATCGGTGGTGGCGCGCACATCGAGGCTGAAGCGGCAACGCCCCGGCACCACGTTGATCGACCCACCCGGCACCTCGAGGATGCCAACCGTGGCGACCAGGTCGGGTTCGGCAGCGGCGCGCTGCTCCACGAACAAGATGAATTCAGTGATCGCGGCAGCCGCGTCCCGCCGGCTGCCCATGGGCGTGGTTCCGGCGTGGCTGGCCATGCCCACGATTTCGCCCACGTAACGGATGCTGCCGTTGATTGAGGTGACCACGCCAAGGGGAAGGTCGCGCTCGTTCAGCACGGGCCCCTGTTCGATATGGACCTCGACGAAGCCCAGATAGCGGGCCGGGTCACGTTTGATCGATGGAATCTGATTCGCATCCAGGCCGGCCCGCGTCATGGCCTCGCGCATGGTGACGCCCGCGGCATCCTGCTGATCGAGCCAGGCGGGATCGAAGCTGCCGGTGAGCGCGCTCGAGCCCAGGAATACCGCCTTGTAGCGTTGCCCCTCTTCCTCGGCGAAACCAACGACCTCGATGCCAAAGGGCAGCCTGCGTCGACTGCGCGCGAGCTCGCGTACGCAGGCCATGGGAACCAGGATGCCCAGCCGGCCGTCGTACTTGCCACCGTTTCGAACCGTGTCGTAGTGGCTGCCGGTCAAGAGCCTGGGCGCGTCCGGCGAGGTGCCGTGATAAACCCCCACCACATTGCCCACCGCATCGATGCCGACCTCGTCAAAGCCGCAGTCGGCTCGCATCCAATCGTGCAGCTGCCGGGCGACTGCGCGATGCGCGTCGGTGAGGTAGGTGACGGTAAGCTGCCCCTGCTCGGAAAATCCAGGGTCGCTGAAGCGGGCGAGCGCTTCGGCCCAATCCCACACCAGGTTGCCGAGCGCGGGCTCCACCCCGAATTTGTCGTCAAGGCGGATCTCTGCGATCCGGTGGATGTTGCGCAGCGCTTCGTTGAATTCGAAATCGGGGTGGTGGGCCACCCGGCGCTCAAAGGCCGCGATGATCGCTTTTTTGCCGAGACCGGTGCCACGCGGTCCGCGTACAGCGAGAATGAACGGAAATCCGAAGCGCTGGTTGTAGCGGTCGTTGAGCGAGTGAATCAGGCGAAATTCCTCGGGTGTGCACTGGGTGAGGCCAGCCTTGCCCTGTTCGAGGGTGGATTCGTCAGTGAGTGTCTTGGCGAGCATGGCTTTGCCAGCGAGTTCCGGATGGGCGCGGATCAACGCGAGTTGCTCGTCGCGGGTGCTCGCGCGGACCGCGGCGATCAGGGCAAGTTTGAGCCCAGCGATGGTCCAGAAGGGCCGTGCTTCCCAGGCGCGCTCCGCGATCCAGGGCGAATGCTCATAGGTGCCGTCGAGCAGGCGGGTGAATTCTTCGCGCGAGGCGTGGTTGAGCTGATCCAGGGTGATCACAGCTGCCATGGATGATGTTTCCGATGATTGGATCCCGAATTGTACCGAGCCATGTGCGTTCCTTTATCGGAGGCTTCTGCCTGGACAAAGTATGGGTGCGCGGGCAGTCTCGTACCCGCAGCGTGACACAATTTGAATGGAGACAGGGATGCGCTATCTGGTGGCCGCCGATACCGGCGGAACCTTCACCGACATTGCCGTTTATGACGCGCACGAGCGTCGGGTGCTCTATGGCAAGTCGCTCACGCGTTACGACGATCTTGTCGAAGGCGTGCTCGATGCATTGGGTGATACAGGCGTTGGGCTCGACGAAGCGCGTCTGCTCAAGCACGGCACCACGTTCGTGATCAACACGCTTTTGCAACGGAACGGTGCGCGCACGGCGCTCGTGACCACCCGCGGATTTCGTGATCTGCTCGAAATCGCGCGCGGCAACCGGCCAGTGCCGTTCATGCTCGGTTATCGGCGCGATCCGCCTCTGGTCCCGCGGACGCTTCGCTTCGAACTCTCCGAGCGGATGGCGGCCAACGGAACGCCCACCCAGGTGCCCGACGATGCCGAGATCGATGCGCTCGCCGGTCAGCTTGCCGCAGCTGGCGTCGCCGCAGTGGCGGTGTCGTTTCTGAACGCCTATGCCAACCCCGCGCATGAGGAGCGGGTGGCAGCGCGGCTCGCCGAGCAACTACCCGGGGTGTATGTCACCGCGTCTACCTCGCTTACGCGCGAGTGGTATGAATACGAGCGCACGTCCACCGCGGTGGCCAATGCCTATGTGGGCGGCCGGATGCGCGATTACATTCAGGGGTTCGATGCGCGGCTGCGCGAGCGTGGCTTTGCGGGTTCGTTTTTCATGATGGGCTCCAACGGCGGCGTGTTGTCGGTGGCGCGCACACTCGAGCAACCTGTGGCGCTGGTGGAGTCGGGGCCGATCGGCGGCTGTATTGGCGCTGCGGCGTATGCCAACGCGCTTGGCCTTTCCAAGGTCATTGCCTTTGACATGGGCGGCACCACCGCCAAGTGCGCGCTCATCCAGAACGGTCGCTTCGATGTGCAGCCCATCTATTACGTGGGCGGCTATGAACGTGGCTTTCCGCTCAAGACGGCGGTGCTCGATATCGTCGAGGTCGGCGCGGGGGGCGGATCGATTGCCGCCGTCGATGCGCAGGGCCGGCTCACCGTGGGGCCGCGTAGTGCCGGTTCCGAACCCGGGCCGGTGGCCTACGGCCGCGGAGGCACCGAGCCCACGGTGACCGATGCCAATCTTGTGCTGGGTCGCATCAGCGATGGCGCGTTCCTGTCCGGGCGGCTGCGTTTGGATCGCGCCGCATCGGCCGCGGCGATCGAAACGCGCGTTGCCCAGCCGCTGGGATATGAAGGCGAGGCGGGGTGCGATATTGCCGCGCAGGGCATCCTCGAACTCAGCGCCGCGGCAATGGCGGGCGCGATTAAGGAGATCACCATCGAGCGCGGGCTCGACGTGCGCGACTTCACCCTGATGGTGTTTGGCGGAGGTGGGCCGCTCTTCGGGTCAACGCTCGCGAGGCAGCTCCACATCCCAACGGTGGTGGTGCCGCCTCATCCGGGCAATTTTTCAACGATCGGCATGCTGATCGCGGGTGCCCGGATCGATCTCGCGCGCACCCTGGTGTCGTCGTTGAGCGACGATGCGCTGCGCGCGATCGATCATGAATTCAACCAACTGGAACAGTCGGCTAGAACCACCATGGTGGCTGAACTGCAGGCGCCGTCGGTCTATTTCGAGCACTGGCTCGAGGCGCGCTATCGCGGTCAAACGCACACGGTTCGCGCGGCCTACGCGACGGGTAAAGGGGCTGCGGCTTTCCGCGAGAGTTTCGAGGAGACCTACCGTCGGCGCTTTGGCCATTTAAACGCCGACTGCGATGTGGAAGTGCTCGGGCTGCGTTTGGGCGCCTCGGCGGCCGTGCCGTGCCCCGAACTTTCCGATCTCCTTGCGCGCGCGCCCGACACGGCGCCCCAGGCCGTGGCCCATCGAAACGTGTATTTCGCCGAGCACGGCAGGTTGCCGACGCCGGTCTGGCGACGCGACCATTTGCCGGCTGGCTTTTGTCTGGACGGACCCGCTGTGATCGAGGAATTCAGCTCCACCACCATTGTGCAGCCGGGTGACCACGTGAGCGTTGGAACGCTTGGCGAACTGCGCATTGCCACTCGCGAGGGAAATACGCCATGACCACGCTTGCCACCCCGGGGGGAGTGCTGCCCGCCACGCGCGGGTTTGATCCCATCACCCTGGAAGTGATTGCGCAGGAGCTGGTTGCAATCCCGAATCAGATCGATCGCAACATTACCCGCACCGCGTTCAGCGCCTTCATCAGCGAGTACAAAGATTACTCGGTCGGTATCGTCGATGCAGAGGGCGCACTGATCTCGCAATCGCGCGGCAGTCTGGCAATTTTCGTTGCCAATGCGCTCGGGACCGCCGTGCGAGACGGGCTCGCGATCTATGGCGCCGATCAGATCGGCGAGGGCGATGTCATCATCTCCAATCACGCCGGCACGCTGGGCCAGCATCTGAACAACGTGGTGATGTACACCCCGGTGCGCGTGGGTCCTGAACGCGAACTGGTGGCGTTTTTCTGCGTGCTGATGCACTGGCTCGATATCGGCGGAATCATGATCGGCTCGTGCAGTTCCACCACCACCAGCGAAATCTTTCAGGAGGGCCTGCATCTGCGTACGGTCCGTCTGATCGAAGCCGGTCGTCGCAACACCGACATGTTTAGGGTCATTCAGTACAACACGCGCTTTCCCGAGATGCTGATGGGCGACATCGAAGCGCAGATCGGTGGTTGCCAGCTCGGCTGCAGGATGGTGGCCGATATTGCCGAGCGACATGGCGCAGCCACATTGCGCGCGGCGGTACGAACCATGTGGGGGCAATCCGAGGCCATGGTGCGCGAGGCGCTACGCAACGCGCCGCCAGGCGACTACAAAGCGAGTGCATTTCTGGATAACGATGGCATCGATCTCGATACACCTGTGCCGATCAATGTCACGGTGCGGGTGCGCGAGGATGCGCTCACTGTTGATCTGTCCGACGTGGCGCCCCAGCGGCCCGGCCCGCTCAATGCCGGGCGCAACGGCGGCGCGGTGGCGGCTGCACGGATTGCCGTCAAGTATCTGTTCTCGCCTGAGCGCGCGGTCAATGAAGGCGATTTTCAGGCGCTCCGCGTCGAGATTCCCGACGGCACTTTCATTTCTGCAACCGGCACGGCCCCGTTGGGTTCATCGGGCAACATGATTCCAACGGTGGTGGACACGATTCTCCACGCCCTGGGGCAGGCATTCCCCGAGCGTGCTGCGGCAGCGCATCACGGCACCTACGGTGTGCATGCGTTTCATGGTCGGCATCCCGAGACCGGGCTGCCGTTCTACAACCTGGACACGATCTGCGGCGGTTGGGGGGCAACGGCTGATGCGGACGGCTATGGTCCATCGCGATCCAATGTGCACGGCGATACGGCCAACGTACCGATCGAAATGCAGGAAGCGTTCTGTCCCTACCACTTCGAGTCTTACGCAATGCGGCCCGATTCGGGCGGCGCGGGTCGGTATCGGGGCGGCCTGGGGGTGGAGAAGGTCTATCGCGTCACGGCGGCTTGTCGGCTTAATCTCAAGATCGACCGCACGCGCTGCCCGCCCTGGGGGCTCCATGGCGGGCGCGAGGGCCAGGTGAGTGATGTGCTCCTTGAGCGAGCCGACGGCAGCGTCCAGCGCATTCTTAAAGGTGATCACCCCCTGCAACCCGGCGATCGCGTACGGGTGAAAACAGCTGGCGGCGGTGGCTATGGCCCGCCCTGGGAGCGTGAACCCGATCGTGTGCTGGACGATATTGAACTCGGTTTTGTGTCGATCGAGGCGGCGCGCGCCGACTACGGCGTCGCGGTCGATGCAATGGGACGACTTGACCAGGTAGCCACCCGAATCCTGCGCGAGGCAATGGCCGCGCGGGCTCATGAACCACCCCTTACATGTAATGGAGACTCAAGATGATCCCAGCCGAAAAACATCACCCCGATCGCCGCCGCCGTGCAGTGCTTGGTGCGGGGGTTGGCCTTGCCGCGGGCGCCGGCTTCGCGCTGCCCGCACGGGCGCAGGAGGCCTTCCCGTCGCGTCCGATCCGGATCGTGGTCGGCTTTGTGGCGGGCGGCGTCTCCGACGTGCTGGCCCGACTGGTGGCGCCCGAGCTTCAGAAGGCACTCGGTGTGTCGGTGCTGGTGGAAAACCGCCCGGGTGCCTCGGGCATGATCGCGGCCGGCCAGGTGGCCAAGTTGCCGGCTGATGGCTACACGCTCTACATGGCGCCCAACACGCATCTCATCAATCATGCGATCAATCCGAATACGCCGTATGACTCAGTCAAAGACTTCACGGGCATCACGCTCCTCACCACCACGCCCAACATGCTGGTGGTGAAAGACGACTCTCCCTATCGAACGGTTGCCGACTTTGTCGCCGCTGCCCGAGCCAAGCCAGGCGAGCTCTCCTACGCGACCTCCGGCATCGGCACCACGGTTCACTTTGCGGGCGAACTGCTCGCGTTTCAAGCGGGCATCAAACTCAATCACGTGCCGTTCAAAGGCGCCAATCAGTCAATCGAAGCGGTGGTGGCGGGACATGTGCCGGCGTCGGTGTCGGCAGTGAGCTCTTCCATCGGCTTCATTCGCGGCGGCCGGGTGCGCGTGCTGGGCGTGATGGCGGAAAAGCGCTCGGCGCTTCTGCCCGATGTCCCCACGTTTCGCGAACTGGGCTTCAAAGACCTGTTGAGCGAGACCTGGTTGGGGCTCCTTGGGCCAGCAGGCATGCCGCCTGCGGTGTCGGGGCGGCTGAATGCCGAGCTCACTCGTATTCTCCAGACCGCCGAGTTCCGTGAGAAGGTGCTCAACACTGGCAATGAGCCGGTGGGTCTGGGGCTCGCGGCATTCCAGGCGCAGATGGCGCGGGAACTGGACGGCTATATCGCCCTCGCCAAAAGCGCAGCCATCAAGGCGCAGTAAAACTCAGGGACTCAGCCATGAAACTGGTCAGCTTCTTTACGCAGGACGGCGCCGAACATATCGGTTCGGTGGTTGATGACGGCGGGTCGGTGGTCGACTTCACCGCAGGCGATGCGTCGCCGGTGTTTCGCAGCATGCTGGATCTGATCGATGCGGGGCCAGCCGGTCTCGAGCGCGCGCGGGAGGCTGAGCGGCGAGGGGCGGTGCGCCGCGGAATCGAGCAGGTCCGATTGCGTGCGCCGCTTCCTGAGCCGCGTCAGATGCGTGACTTCCTGTCTTTCGAAAAGCATCTGCGGCAGGCGCGCGCCAATCGGCATCTGCTGGGCATTGCTGGCATGCCCAGCGACCCGGCCAAGGTCGAACTTCCCGAGGTCTGGTATCGGCAGCCCATCTACTACAAGTGCAATCGCTTCAGTGTGGTGGGGACCGGCACCGACGTGGTCTGGCCGCGCTATTCATCCGTGATGGACTACGAGCTCGAGTTCGGCTGTGTGATCGCAAAAGACGGTAAGAACGTGAGCCGGGCCGAGGCTAAACCCTATATTTTCGGCTGGTGTATTTTCAACGACTTCAGTGCCCGCGACGCGCAGATGGCCGAGATGGCGGGCAGTCTCGGTCCCTGCAAAGGCAAGGACTTCGACACCGGCAATGTGCTGGGCCCCTGGCTGGTCACTGCCGACGAAATCGCCGATCCCTATGACCTCACGATGGTGGCGCGGGTCAATGGCGAGGAGTGGTCTCGGGGATCCAGTCGCGACATGCGGTTCCGCTTCGAAGATTTCATCGAACATGTCTCGACCGATGAGCGGATTCGCGCAGGTGAATTTTTTGGCTCTGGCACCGTGGGCAGTGGCTGCGGGCTCGAACTGGGCAAGTTTCTGAACGACGGCGATGTGGTGGAACTTGAAGTGAGCGGTCTGGGGGTGTTGAGGAACAAGGTGGTTCGGAACCGCTGAGACAGGAAACCTTTTCTCCGGCAGGGCCGGTTCATCAACGTAAGGCAAATAATCATGCGACGCAGATTGCTGATGAGTATGGGTGCCGCAGCGGCAGCGACGACGGCGCCAGCGGTCTGGGCACAGTCTGCCACGGCTGGTTTTCCTTCTCGTCCGGTCAGGATCGTGGTGCCCTATCCGCCCGGCGCGCTGACCGACATCATTCCCAGGATGGTAGCCGAGCGTTTGCGTGAAACCTGGGGCCAGCCCGTGGTGGTCGAAAACCGGCCCGGCGGAAGTGGCCGCGTCGCGGCCGATCACGTTGCGAATGCCGCGCCCGATGGCTACACCATTCTGGTGGGACTGCCAGATCAGCTCGCGATTGCGCCGCAGCTCTACAAAAATACGGCACGGTTTGATCCGACGCGTGATTTTGCGCCGGTGACGATCATGCTGCGTCAGGCGTTTGTTCTGGTGGTACGCGATGGCTTGCCGGTGGGGAACGTGGCCGACTATGTGGCGCTTGCCCGCACGGGCTCGGGCGTCGTGAAGCTGGCCTCCTGGGGGGAGGGTAGTGCCGGTCATGTGGCGCTCGAGCTACTGAAGTCAATGGCGGGGGTTGATGTGCTGCACGTACCCTATCGGGGTGCTCAGGCGGCCATCAATGCAGTGGCAGGCGGTGAAGTCGATTCCATGATCACTGGCTATTCCACCGCGGGTCCCTTCGTAAAGAGCGGCCGGATCCGCATTCTTGCCACCACGGCCGCTACACGCCATGCCGATCGTCCCGACATTCCCACCATCGCCGAGGCCGGCTACCCCGGTTACGAGGTGCAATCCTGGTATGCACTGGTGGTCCCCAAGGTCACCCCGCGGGCGGTGATCGATGTCATTCGTCGCGATGTGGTGGCCGCGTTGCAGGCGCCCGAGGTTCTGGAGCGCATCCGTAGCTACAACGCCGAGTTTGTGGGGAATACGCCGGATGAATTCGCGACCGTGCTCGCACGCGATACCGAAAAGTGGTCAAGGGTGATCCGGGATGCGAACATACGGCTCGATTGACCGGCCGCGCGCGGGGCTGGTCCCCAACTTGCTCAACTGCTGTTCAAGGAGATCCTTCATGGCGCGTCCTCTTTGGCTCTCTGTGATCGCCTGCCTGTTCGCGCTCTCGACGTCCGCCCTGTGCGCGCAGGACTTTCCGACCAAGACGGTACGCATCCTTGTGCCGCAAACCCCGGGCGGCGCATCGGATGCGCTCGCGCGGGTGGTTGCGCAGAAGCTGAGCGAAAAATGGGCGCAGCCCGTTGTGGTTGAAAACCGCGCTGGCGCCGGTGGCAATGTCGGAATGGAAGTGGTTGCACAGGGTGCGCCCGACGGTCATCTGCTTCTGATGAGCTATGCCGGGTCGCATGCCATCAACCCTGCGCTCTATAAACGCCTGCCGTTTGATCCGGTCAAGGATTTTGCGCCCGTGGCCACGCTGGCCACGCTTCCCTTCGTGCTGGTGGCGAGGCCCGATGCGGCGTTCAAGACCGTGCCCGAACTGGTCACCCAGGCCGGCAAGGGAACGCTCACCTTCGGTTCGGCAGGCAACGGGTCGGTGAATCATCTCCTGGGCGTCATGTTCGCCATGAACACCGGCACGCGACTGACCCATGTCCCCTACAAGGGCGCCGCCCCCGCCATGCAGGACCTGATGGGTGGGCAGATCAACATGGTCTTCACCAGTCTGCCGTCGGTTGCGGGGTTGCTCCGCGGTGGGCAATTGCGAGGCTTGGCGGTGACCAGCGCCCGGCGATCAGCAACCTTTCCCGACATTCCTACGCTGGCCGAGTCGGGCTTGCCGCAGTTTGATGTCGCGCCCTGGTTCGGTCTGTTTGCCCCGGGTGCGACACCGCCGGCCATCATTCGGAAAATCAATCAGGATGTGAACGAACTGCTCACTCACAAGGACGTGATCGAAAAATTCAATTCGCAGGGGGCTGATCCTCTCGCCCGTAGCCCTGCGGAGTTTGCCGGAATGCTTCGCGCCGATCTCGCCACCTGGGCCGACGTGGTGAAAACCTCGGGCGCGCAGATCGACTGAGCCATGCTTGACACCCTTATTCGCGGCGCCACGGTCTTCGACGGGCTGGGAGGCGCGCCGCAGCGTGCCGATCTGGGGGTGCGCGCCGGGCGCATCGTGGCCATCGGTCGGGTGCGCGAGGCTGCGGCAAAAACCGTTGATGCCGACGGGCTCTCGCTCATGCCGGGCATCGTCGATCTGCACACGCACTTTGATGCTCAGGTCACCTGGGATCCCACGCTCTCGCCATCAGGCGCGCTGGGGGTCACCACAGCGGTCATGGGGAACTGCGGATTCGGGCTCGCGCCCTGTCCGGCGCCGCTTCGCGACACCATGCTGAAGAACCTGTCGGTTGTGGAGGGCATGAACCTCGATGCGCTGATGCGCGGCGTTCAATGGGAGTTCGAAACCTTCCCGGAATATATGGCGCAGTTGCGTCGGATCGGCCCCCATCTCAATGTAGCCGTGTTTGCTGGCCATTCGGTCATCCGTACGGCGGTGATGGGCGAGGCCGCGAGCGAGCAGGTTGAGCCCAGCGCAGCGCAGCTCGAGGCGATGCGTGAGCAGGTACGGGTGGCGCTACGCGCGGGCGCCATCGGTTTTGCGTCATCGTTCTCGCCCAACCACAGTGGCTATGGCGGGCGCCCGATGCCCTCCACGATCGCAACCGAGCATGAGCTTCGGACGCTCGCCGCGGTGCTGGGCGAGGAGCAACACGGTGTCTTCATGATGGCCACCGGGTCGCGCGCGACGCCCGACGTCATGGAATCGATTGCCGCCGATACCTCGCGACCGGCGTTCATCTCCACCGTGCTCACCATGTACAACGAGGCCCGGCCCGAGCTCGGGCTCAGCTATTACGAGCGGGCTGCGCAGGCGCTTTCGCGAGGCAATGAGCTCTACATCCTCACGTCGTGTCAGCCGCTGTCGTTTGATTTCACACTGTGTGATCCGTATGTGCTGCTCAGTTATCCGGCCTTCGACCGGGTAAAGGCCGCCAGCGCCGAACAGTTCGAGGCCATCTACCGTGACCCGGCATTCCGGCACCGTTTTCGTTCGGACCTCCAGACGCCCAAGGTGGGAACGCTCTTTCTTGGCAACTGGCGGCATATCGAGGTGGGCGAAACCGCTCGCCCTGAGAACCGCTCGTTCGAGGGGCTCACGCTCGCGGAGCTGGCTGCCCAGCGCGGTCAGGATCCGGTGGATGCGTGGTTTGATCTCGCGCTCGCAGACGGTTTGCAAACCCATTTCATCGGCAAGTTTTTTCAGAATGTTGATGAGGGCGTAGCGCCTCTGGTACGTCACCCCGCGGGCGTGATCACCCTGTCGGATGCGGGGGCGCACCTGGGCTACATGTGCGATGCTGGGTTCGGGCTTCATTTCCTTGCGCACTGGGTTCGCGAGCGGAGCGTGTTCGACTGGTCTTCAGGCATTCGGCGCCTCACCAGCGAACCGGCCGACCGCTTCAGGATTCCCGAGCGCGGACGTCTTCAGGTCGGGGCGCCAGCGGACATGTTGCTGTTTGATCCGGCCCGGGTCGGGATCAGCGCCGCGTTCACGCAATGTGATCTGCCAGGCGGCGCGCCACGCAAGGTTCGTGAGCCCTTGGGCGTGCATGGTGTCTGGGTGAACGGCACACAGGTGCACGATGGTCGCAGCCACGTTCGCCTCGAACGCGGGCCGGGGGCTGTACTGGATCGATTCAACCGATAATGCAGGGGCAATTCAATGACTACGTATCCCTCTCTGTCACGACGAACCACGCTGTTGACGCTTGCCGGGCTGGCCGCGGGTGGGGTGCAGGCGCAGTCTGCGGGCTGGCCCAACCGAACGGTACGCATGGTGATCGCTTTCCCGCCGGGCGGACCCACCGACATTGTGTCGCGCGTGATTGCGCAGCAGTTGAGTGTGCAGCTGGGCCAGAGCGTGGTGGTCGACAACAAGCCAGGCGCGGGCGGCAACATTGCGGCCGAGCTGGTGGCCAAAGCGCCCGCCGACGGCTATACGGTGTTCTACAACACCTCGGCGATCGTGATCGGCCCGGCGCTCTACAGCAAGGTCAACTACGACACGCTGAAGGACTTCGTGCCGGTTGCGCTCACCGCAAGCGTCCCGCTGGTGCTGGTGGTCAATCCGCAGCTGCCAGTTCGTTCGGTGGCTGATTTCGTGGCGTACGCGCGCGCCAACCCGGGCAAGCTCAATTACAGCTCTTCGGGCACGGGAACCATTACGCATCTGGCAAGCGCCATGTTGTCGGCGCAGCTTCAGCTTCAGACCCAGCATGTGCCCTACAAGGGCAGCGCGCCGGGGTTGGTCGATCTGGCCTCTGGTCAGACCCAATTCATGACCGACACCATGAATACGGTTCTGCCCTATGTGCGCGACGGCAGGTTGCGCGCGCTCGGGGTGGCGAGTGCACGTCGCTCAACGCTGCTCCCGGATGTGCCCACGCTCGGCGAAACCTTGCCAGGGTTTGAAGCGGCGGCCTGGCAGGGTGTGGTGGTCCCGGCTGGTACACCGTCTGACATCGTGAGCCGGCTCAATCTCGAGCTGAACAAAGCGCTGCAGCACCCTGAGGTGCGGGCGAAGCTTGCTGCGCAGGGCACCGACATTCACGGCGGCACCGCAGCCGAGTATGCCGAGTACATCCGGACCGAAATGCCCCGGTGGGCCAATGCGGTCAAGGTATCGGGCGCAAAGGCTGAATGATTGCGCCCATGAGCCCGGTTGTCGCCACGGGTCGGGCGGGGGCTATCAGCCGTGCCGAGCAGCGGTTCGACTCGGGTGCGTTCAGGGCCTTGCTTGCGCGCCGCCTGGCCCTACCCACCGAAAGCCAGAACCCGGACCGGGCTGCGGTGCTGGCGGACTATCTGCGAAGCGAACTGCAGCCCGCCTTCCAGGCGATGGGCTTTCGCTGTGTCGAACTGTCTCACCCAAAGGCGGCAGCGCCATTTCTGCTTGCCGAGCGACTGGAAGGCGCACACCTGCCCACCGTACTGGGCTATGGGCACGGCGATGTCATCCGCGGGCTCGCTGCCGAGTGGCATGAGGGCCTGTCACCGTGGACGCTCACCGAGCGTGAGGGCCGCTGGTATGGGCGCGGAATCGCCGACAACAAGGGACAGCACTCGGTCAACCTGGAGGCGCTCGCCGCGGTGCTCGCCGAGCGTGGAAGCTTGGGGTTCAATGCGCGATACCTGGTCGAGATGGGCGAGGAAACCGGTTCGCGCGGGCTGCGCGAAGTCTGCGAGGCGAATCGCAGCGCACTTTCGGCCGATGTATTCATCGCATCCGACGGCCCACGCCTGCGCGCCGATCGTCCCACGCTGTTTCTGGGGTCGCGGGGCAGCATCAATTTCGATCTCTCCATCGATGCCCGTGCGGGCGGACATCACTCGGGCAATTGGGGCGGGCTGATTTCCAACCCCGGGATTCAGCTTGCGCATGCCATCGCCAGCATCACGGGGCCCACCGGCCAGATCCGGATCCCGGACTGGGT
>RFXC01000451.1 GCA_009921765.1 Betaproteobacteria bacterium
AGGGTACAGTCGGAGGCTTTTTTCAGATGCTTGATGGCTCCTTCATAGAGCATGATGAGCACCTGCTCACGGGATGCGGTGGTCACAGCTGTTTGGCGATAGGCATTCAATTTACTCATGGTTCATCATCCTCCTAGAAGTTGGGAAACGGGATTCTGGGTGAACGACGAAACGCTCGGGAGGCGCGAGCTGAGGCAAGATGCCTCAGCCAGTGCGTCCACAACACCATGAACTCAGCATGTGAAAGTCATGACCTCCGCGGAGACAGGAACCGCGGGGCAGTCGAAGGCAACTGCGTCGCCGCAAGGCGGGGTGGGAAGCAGCCGCAGACGGAGGTTTGGTCCCGAACGGAAGTGAACTCGATACGGCATGCGCAACGGGCGAGCCCGCTGGCTAAGGGCGAAGCCTGCCGCTTCGGCGGCGAACCGGTCGCGGTCCGGGTACTGTCAATACTGCAGACCGGTCGGTGCGTGGGTGGTTGGAGCGGGAACGAACCGAAGGGGACATGGGACAAGTGGAGAGACCGGCGCCGGGAGCTGACCGGCGCCGGAGTCAGAGGGTCCATAGTAGCGATGAAGCCGGGTAACGCCGGGGGAGCAAAGGGACCCAGGAAGGTGAACGCGCGATGAGCACGCCGAGGGAAGCAACACCCCCGTCAGTTCCCGCGAGGGATAAGCAAGGGGGAGAAGCCCACCGCCGAGTGGCGGGGGCGGAACCCGGGGTGTGGTCGGAGCGCATGCTGGAGGCCCTCACGGGAGGGATGAAAGGAAACCGGTGGTTCAGTCTGATCGACAAGGTCCATGGGGACCGAACCCTGGAACTGGCCTGGGCAAAGGTGCGGGCGAACGCAGGTGGCAGCGGCGTCGATCGCATCACGGTGGAACGCTTCGCCCAAGACTGCCCTCGTGGTCTGCTCGACCTGAAAGAGCAACTGCGCACGGCGAGCTACCAACCCCGGCCGGTGAAACGGGTCTGGATCCCGAAGCCCGGCACGAACCAGCAGCGTCCGTTGGGCATCCCGACGGTGCGCGACCGGATCGTGCAGACGGCCCTGCGGATGGTGATCGAACCGATCTTCGAGCACCAGTTCGCGGAGCACAGCTACGGGTTCCGGCCCGGACGTGGTTGCAAGGACGCGCTGCGCCGCGTGCAGGCCCTGCTGGATGAGGGCTGCGCGTGGGTGGTGGACGCGGACCTGAAGGGATACTTCGACACGATCCCGAAGGAGCGGCTGATGGACCGGGTGCGGGAACGCATCGCGGACGGACGGGTGCTCGATCTGATCCAAGGTTACCTCGACCAAGAGGTGATGGAGGAGCTGGTCCGGCACGCGCCGACGGACCGGGGTACGCCGCAGGGGGCTGTCATCAGCCCGCTGCTGGCGAACATCTACCTCGATCCGTTCGATCACCTGATGGCGGCCGAAGGCTTCCAGCTGGTGCGCTACGCCGACGACTTCGTGGTCCTGTGCCGGAGCCGGGAGGAAGCGCAGCGCGCCCTCGCCCGCGTGCAAACGTGGGTGGGGGAGAACGGGCTGACGCTGCACCCGGAAAAGACCCGCCTGGTCGACCTGGGGCAGCCGGGAGGCTTCGACTTCCTCGGCTACCACTTCGAGCAGGGCCAGCGCTGGCCGCGCCGCAAGGCGATGAACCAGCTGCGGGAGACGGTGCGGAGGCTGACCCCGCGAACGAGCGGGGTGTCGCTGGAGGAGACCATCGCGGGCCTCAACGAGGTGCTGCGGGGGTGGTTCGGGTACTTCCAGCACAGCCGACGCCGCGTGTTCCCGGAGGTGGACGGATATGTCCGGGGCCGGCTGCGCTCCATCCTGCGCAAACGCGTCGGAGGGAGAGGCCGCGCCCGCGGGACGGACCACCAGCGATGGCGCAACCGCTACTTCGACGAACTGGGCTTGTTCAGCCTTGCGCGAGCCCATGCTTCGGCCTGCCAGTCTCCTTGAGAGCAACTCACCGACCGGAGAGCCGGATGCGGGAGACCCGCCTGTCCGGTTCGGAGGGAGGGGCGGGGCCCGTCACACGACCC
>RFXC01000452.1 GCA_009921765.1 Betaproteobacteria bacterium
TTGATTAAAACCATTGGCTGTACCGTTATTAATTTCAATTTTAGTAATTCTGCATTTATATTTTGGCGTTGGTGCAATTGTTATGGGTTTACTTATGCTTTGAGTTGTAAAACTATTTTTTGCTGTTAAGGTAACAGTATATGTTTTTGTTGTAGATGTTAAATTGGGCTCTTTAAAATCATGAGTAGGACTTACAAGTGTTGAAGTATTGTTACTTCCGCTTCCAGGGTCGCCAAAATTCCATTCAAATGAGGTTGCATTTTGGGATGTATTAGAAAAATTAATAACAGAAATTGAACTTGTTGCAGGACAAATAAATTCTGGTATTGGCATTTGTATTGCAAAAACATTAAATGTATAGGAAGGACTATTATAATAATAAAAATAATTATATCCGGAACAGCTATAATCATATAAATAAGTATTCGGGTAAACAAACCGATATTGTCCGGATGGAATTTTAAAATTTATACTGGTATCGTTAATTATATACTGAGGATTTAAAGGATTATTATTAGAATAATTATATAAGTTTAAAGCAAAGATATCTTTAGGTTTAATATGTGCTAAATTTTTAAATTCTGTGATAGTTTTATTGTTAATACGTATGTTTTTGGTAGAAATGCGAACAGAATCCTGATCAGGATATGCGTCTTTAACAATAAAGTCTCCCGTAATTTTTGGATTTTCACAAATATCGTATTTCTGAACACAAGCACTAAAAAAAAATATTATAAGTAATCCTATTAAAGTATTTTTCATACTAACAATTATGTAAATATATAAAATATAGAATTTTTAAAATTAAAACCATTTGCATTTTTTGCAATTCAAATAACATTACATACAAAAAAATGCTACTCTAGTAATTTTATTAGCTTACATAATCAAAATACAATGTAATGGTAAAGGCATTATCCATTGTACTTAATGATACAGATTCTGTATAATTTGTAATAAGCTGCAAATTAGCATTAAATAAAGCTGAGCCCATTTGCTGATCGGTATTTGGCGTGTCATCGTCCATTAATACAATATCTAAATTTTTAAAAACATTAGTAATTGAATTACCAATTTCATAGGGGATATTTAAAGTAAATACTAAAGGCAGGTTTTGAAGTTGCACGTTTGAAAAAGTTTTACTCTTTAAATTAATAACAGTAGCTCCATTTGTATTTATAGTCACATAGGTGTCTGGCCCACCCCAAGGATATGGCCCATCAGCCGGGTCCCATAGTTGATTAAAACCATTGGCTGTTCCACTATTAATTTCAATTTTTGTTATTCTGCATTTTGTTTTAGGAGCCAAAACATTAAATGTATAGGAAGTACCACTATAATTATTTGCACAGTTTTTAGAATTTCTCAAATAAGGATAATAAAGCTGATATTGTCCGGATGGAATTTTAAAATTTATACTCGTATCGTTAATGTTATACTGAGGATTTATATGATTATAATTTGAAAAATTATATAGATCTAAGGCAAAGATATCTTTAGGGTTAATTGTAAAAACCTTTTTAAATTCCGAGATAGTTTTATTGTTTATGAGTATGTTTTTTATAGAAATGCGAACAGAATCCTGTTCAGGATAGGATTCTTTAACAATAAAGTCTCCCGTAATTTTTGGACTTTCACAAATATCAGATTTCGAAACACAGGCAGTAAAAAATATAATTACAAGTAAACCAATTAAAATATTTTTCATAATACTTTAAATATAAATATAGAACAATTAAATTTAAATTAAAATCATTTGCATTTTTTGCAAGACTGTATATTATAATTTTATTTACCAATACAAAACTTGCCCTGCATTTAAATGGTAAGAAAAAAAAGTAATTAAAAAAATTAATGTGAAGTTGTTTTAATTTGAATTTAAAAATTCAACAGCATCTTCGGCACAATCCACAACTTTAAAAATAGACACCAGTTTAGTCATGGTTAAAATTTCCCGTGTTCTGGTGTTTAAACCAAATAAAACCGCTTCTCCTCCCGCATTACGGGCTTTGGTTAACAACTGTAT
>RFXC01000453.1 GCA_009921765.1 Betaproteobacteria bacterium
GCTCTGGCTGTCCAACAAGATGTCCAGCAGCGCGTCCAGCCTGTACCGGGCCCGCTTCGGCGACCAGCGCATGGCCGAGATCCCGCTGGGCCGCTACGGCACGCCCGACGACATCGCCGGCGTGGTGAAGTTTCTCTGCGGGCCTGACTCGGCCTACATGACCGGGCAACTGATCACGGTCGACGGCGGGGTGTTGAACTCGTCTTGAGTTCAGTCCTTGCCCACCTCACGCACCGCATCCAGATTGGCCAGCATGCGGTTGAGGTAGCCGATCAGTGCGTCGCGCTCTTGCGGGCTGAAGCCACCCAGCAGGGCTTCTTCGCGCGCGGTGGCCAGGCGGATGATGCGGTCGTGCTGCTTCCTGCCGGCGGGCGTGGTGGCGTACTCGACCTTGCGCAGGCCGAGTGGGCGCGATTTGAGGAATCCGCGTTCCTGCAGCAGGGCCACGCTACGGCTCACGGCGGCCTTGTCCAGTCCCATGAGGTCGCAGGCGGCGGAGGCGGTGGTCCAGGGATAGATCTCGAAGTAGGACAGCACCCGCCAGTCGGCCACACCCAGGTCGAAGCGGGCCCGGTACAGGCTGGACGCGCTGCTGGACATCTTGTTGGACAGCCAGAGCAGGAGGCCGGGCACGTAGCGATCAAGATCGAGTTTCATGCCCGGAATGGTAGTGGGTCCGCCCGCGCCGGGCTCAGACCTGAGCGAAGCCCTCGTAGTTTTTCTCCGCCACGCCTTCGATGATGCGGCGGTAGGCCGGCACACCCGCCACATACGGCATGAACACGCGCGGCTTGCCCGGCATGTTGGCGCCCAGGTACCACGAATTGCCCACCGGGTAGAGGGTCTGGTTCGCGACCTCGTTGACGTGATCCACCCATTGGTCTTCGTGCGCCTGTTCGGCCTCGATGCGCCGGGTGCCCTTCGAGCGGCTGTGCCCGATGAAATTCGAGATCCAGTCGACGTGGGTTTCGATCGAGTGCACCACGTTGCTGAGCACCGACGGGCTGCCCGGGCCGGCGATGACGAACAGGTTGGGGAAGCCCGCGATGGACACCCCGAGGTAGGTGCGGGGGCCCGCCGCCCATTTCTCGCGCAGCGACTGGCCGCCCGTGCCCCGGATGTCCATGGCCAGCAGCGCGCCAGTCATGGCGTCAAAGCCGGTGGCGAACACGATGACGTCGAGCTCGTGGTGGCCCTGCGTGGTGCGCAGTCCTGTCGGCGTGATCTCGGTGATGGGATGGGCCTTCACATCCACCAGGTCCACGTTGTCGCGGTTGAAGGTCTCGTAGTAATGGGTATCGACGCACAGTCGCTTGGTGCCGAAGGGCAGGTCGGGCTTGGGGCAGAGGATCTCCGCCTTGGCCGGGTCCTTCACCGTGGCGCGGATCTTTCCGCGCACGAAGTCGCCAGCGTACTGATTGGCGATGGGGTTGCGCAAGAGGTCGTTGAACGCGCGCAGCATGCGGAAACCACCGCCCGCGCCGCGCCAGCGGAACTCGAATTCCTTGAGCCGGTCCTCGTCGCTCACCTCCAGGGCACTCTTGTCGTTGGCGCTGAGGAACACGCCGGTGACGGCTTCGCGACCCAGGGCACGCCTTTCGGCGTAGTGCGCCTTCACGTGAGCGAGCGTGGCTTCGGTGAGCGGTTCGTTCTGTGCGGGCACGCTGAAGTTGGCCGTGCGCTGAAAGACGGTGAGATGGGCCGCCTGCTCGGCAATCACCGGCGTCATCTGCACGCCGCTGGAGCCGGTTCCGATCAGGCCCACGCGCTTGCCGGCGAAATCCACGCCTTCGCGCGGCCAGTTGGCGCTGTGGTACCAATCACCCTTGAAGGTCTCCAGGCCCTTGAAGGCCGGCGGTTGCGGAATCGACAGGCAGCCCGTGGCCATGATCAGGTATTGCCCATCGAAGCGTTCACCCGCTTCGGTCAACACGGTCCAGCGCGCGCTGGCCTCGTCAAAGGTCGCGCTGGCCACGCGCGTTTCCAGCTGGATGTCGCGGCGCAGGTCGAAGCGGTC
>RFXC01000454.1 GCA_009921765.1 Betaproteobacteria bacterium
CCATCCCCGCCGCTCGAACACCAGACCGAATTCATTCGACGGGGCGGCTGATGCCGGCGCAACCGGGTCGGCGCGAGAAACCCACACAATCATCCGATCCGCCGAGGCGCGCTCCGGGCGCCATTTGAAGCGTGGCGGCTCATTGGTGCCGCTCCCCTGCGCCGCACCCGGCGCAGACGCCCCGCCCGGCGCTGCTGCGCCCGGGCCCGGCACGGCCCCGCCGCGCTGCGCACCGCTCCCGCTTCGAGAAGCCCCGCCCTGAGCGTCACCGCCTGCCTGCGGGCCACTGCCGCCCGCCCCAGGACCGCGATCGCGTTCACCTGGTGAGCGACCCGGCAATACGAACTGGCCATCACGAATCGCCCGAATGACAAACTCGGGCCGGACCATGACCTCGACCAGCTTGTCGACCAACGCTGATGCAAGCACCGCGCCCAGCGTCGCCCCGGTTCGACCGGCCTCGCCCAGCCCCGACGCCCCCTCGCGCAGACGCCCGACCAGCGCCGAGTTGAACTCGCCCTTGAGACTTTCACGCAGCTTGGGATAGTCGATCACGTCGCTCAAGGCCTGCGCATCATTGCGCTCGGCGGCCGCTTTCACCTGATTCAGCACCCACCAGGGCGAGAACCACCAGGCGCCCGCGGCCAGGCCGGCCGCGATTACCAGTACCGCGATGAGGGCGCGCGCTTTCACCAGCTTTCTCCCCTGAACTTGGATGAGCGGCCTTTCATCAGGCTACCCCCATCCGCTCGGCCATCCGTGCCCGCCAGCGTTCATGCGGTTCAAATCCGGGTAGCGAGCGGGCGTGCGCCTCGAGCGTGCGCATCAGCGCCTCATCGCCCTGCGTGAGATCAACCTGCTCGCGCATCGGCTGCGTGACATACCAGGGCAGATTGAAATACACCTCGATCCGGTTGCCTTCAGGGTCTCGGCCATAAACCGACACCGCATTGCCGTGCGTGATCGGAATCAGCTCGCGCGCGCCGGCTGCGATCATCCGCTGGTAGGCGGCCTTGAGCGTGGCGAGGCTGTCGCACCGGAAAGAGATCTGGTTGATCGGATTGAATCCCGACTCAGCCGGCCGGCCGGTGGCGAGCACCAGCTGGTGGTGTTCGTCTGGATCACGACTGAGAAACACCAGATCGAACGGGCCGTTCGGGCCGGTCAGCTGACCCCGATCGGTCACGGTGAACTCGAGCACCTCGGTGTAGAAGCGCTCCATGCGGGCGATGTCGGTGACGAACATGCCAAAGTGCGCGAAGGTGAGACCAGGCCTGCTCATACGGATAGCTCCTAAGGTGGGCGCCTGCCGGATTCCGGACGTGGTTTGACAGCAGGCCCGGGATGCACTTTACTCCGCGGCTGGCTGCTGTGGCAGCCCCTTCAACGGCTATGCGATACGACATCGGCGGCCACCGTCTTATCAGGGAGATTGAATTGAAACTCGCCAGCTTCGTCCGCAACGGACAGAACAGTTACGGTGCTGTCGTCGGCGACGGCATTGTCGACCTCGGTGCGCTGCTCGGCAAGCGCTATGCCGATCTCAAGTCCCTGCTCGCCGCCGACGGGCTTACCGCAGCCGCCCAGGCGATTGCCGGTCGTCAGGCCGACTGCCCGCTCGCGTCGGTGCAAATGCTGCCCGTCATTCCGAATCCTGGAAAAATCTGGTGCTGCGGTCTGAACTATGCCGACCATGTGCGCGAGACCCAGCGCGACTTCACCGAGCAGCCCACGTTTTTTCAGCGCTACGCCGACTCCCAGGTGGGCCACAACCAGCCGCTGCTGCGCCCGCGTGAATCCATCCAGCTCGACTATGAGGCGGAGATTGCCGTCATCATTGGCAAGCCCGGCCGGCGGATCAGCCGCGAGCAGGCAGGCGCGCATGTAGCGGGCTACGCCTGCTACAACGACGGAAGCGTCCGCGACTGGCAGCGTCACACCTCGCAGTTCGCGCCAGGCAAGAATTTTTATCGTACCGGCGGTTTCGGCCCCTGGATGGTCACTGCCGACGAAATC
>RFXC01000455.1 GCA_009921765.1 Betaproteobacteria bacterium
CGTCGCTCAAGGCCAACACCATGGCCGAACTGATTGCGCTCGCGCGCGCCGAGCCAGGGAAACTGTCGTTTGCCACCTCGGCCTCGCGCAACCTCTCGCACATCAGCGGCGAAATGCTGAAGGCCACCGCCGGCATCAACATGGTTCATGTGCCCTATAAAGGCAGCCAGCAGGCGGCCGCCGATACCGTGGCCGGCCTCACCCACCTTTACATCGACAGCATCCCTGCCATGTCGAGCTATGCGCAAAGCGGCCGGCTGCGGGTGATTGGTGTCACCGCGCGCAGCCGGGTCCCCGGTTTCGAGTCGGTGCCCACCGTCAACGAAACCCTGCCAGGATTCGAGGCGGTAGGCTGGTTCGCCATCGTCGCGCCTGCAGGCACCCCTGCCGACGTGATCGAACGAACCAATCGCGAGTTGAACACCATTCTTGCCCAGCCCGACGTGGGCCAGCGCATGCGCGGCTTCGGCATGTTCGATTTCGGCGGCAGCTCGGCCGACCTCGACCGCTTCATGAAAAACGAACGCAGCAAATGGGCGAAGGTGATGCGCGAGGCGCGAATCGAACCCGAGTAACGCTGCACGGGTATTCCCTAGACCCTGGAACCTGGCCCCCGCGACGGCCAGGTTCCGCTCGTTCGGCTCGATTAACCACTCGACGCAATCGGTTAATATCGGGCCACTAGAACCACTTCAGGGAGACCCGACATGATCCAACGCACGCTGCGCCTGGCCGGCATCGCCTCGGCCCTTGCCGCGCTCACGCTCTCTACAGCGGCCACCGCCCAAATCAAGATCGGCTTCATGGCCACCATGTCTGGCCCGGCCGCGACGCTCGGCCAGGACCAGTTCGACGGCTTCATGCTTGGAATCGAGCACTCCGGCGGCAGGCTTGGCGGTCAGCAGATCACCGTCATCAAGGAAGACGATCAGCTGAAGGTAGACGTGGGCGTCCAGGCCATTCAGAAACTCATCGAGAAAGACAAGGTTGATCTCATCACCGGCGTCACGTTCTCCAATGTGATGATGGCGGTGGCAAAGCCCCTGGCCGACGCCAACATGATTTTCATCGGCTCCAATGCCGGCCCGGGCCCGCTCGCAGGCCCCCAGTGCAATCAGAACTTCTTCTTTACCTCCTGGCAAAACGACGCCCAGTCCGAGGTCATGGGCAAGTTCGCTGCCGACAAGGGCTACAAGCGGGTGTATGTCATGGCGCCCAACTATCAGGCGGGCAAAGACTTTGTGGCTGGCTTCAAGCGCTTCTACCCCACCCCGCTGGTGGGCGAGGTCTACACCCAGCTCAACCAGCCCGACTATTCCGCCGAAATCGCGCAGATGATGGCCGCCAAGCCCGACGCGCTCTATGTGTTTTATCCCGGCGGCATGGGCGTGGCATTCGTGCGGCAGATGCGTCAGGCCGGTGCGCTTGGCAAGGTGCCGCTGCTCTCCACCAGCACCACCGATGGCTCGACGCTGCCCGCGCTGAAGGACACCGCGCTGGGCGTGCTGTCGGGCACCTTCTGGGGGCCTGACTTTGACAACCCGGTCAGCCAAAAATTCGTGGCCGACTTCCGCGCCAAGTACAAGCGTATCCCGTCGCAGTATGCGGCCCAGGCTTATGACGCAGCGCTGCTCCTTGACAGCGCGCTCAAGAAAACCGGCGGCAAGGTGGCCGACAAGGCAGCGCTCCGCGCAGCGCTTCGTCAAGCCGACTTCAAATCACTGCGCGGCGACTTCAAGATCAATACCAACGGCTTTCCGATCCAGAGCATGCATGTGTTCGAAGTGGCGAAGGACAATACGGGCGAGGTCTCGCTCAAAACCATCGCTACACCGCTCAAGGCCCATGCTGACGCCTATGTGTCGCAGTGCCCGCTGAAGTGAGGCAGGCAAGGTCTTTCGCGTCAACGGCGGGTCGAAGGCGGCCCGCCCCTTCTCTGCAGTCGCTCCCCCGACCGTAACCAGCGCAGCCGCGCAAACA
>RFXC01000456.1 GCA_009921765.1 Betaproteobacteria bacterium
CCGAACAGCGCCGATTGCAGGCTGCTGCCGGGCGCTTGCTGTGTGGAGGGAAGCGCATTCGCCTCACCAATACGCCAGCTGAGGCGGGCGTCGGGCCCGAGATCGAGGGTCTCGCTCGAGGCCGCCGCCTGCGCGGCCAGCAAGGCCGCGTCCTTGGCCGGATCGGCGGAAGCTGCGGGCAAAGGTGTGGCGCTGAGCGAGGGTGAGCCGGCCTTGCCGCTGAACACGGCTGCGGCCAGCAGGTCGTTGGCGGTTTGGCTGCCGGCTGCCGTTGCCAGTGGGTCGATCGCGCCCGGCGCACCAGCCGGAACCTGCAGATCAGGCGCACCGCGTCGCCCAAAAATCATGGCCAGGGCATCTTCATCCAGCCCCTGAGATCGGGCAAATGCCATCAGGCTGTCGTCGCTGATGGCCGGCTCGCTGGGGGTGATGATGTGTACCGATGGGCCGAGCACCTCGGCCGCCAGCCCGGCTACAGGTGGCGCGGGCGGGGTGTCCAGCAGCGCCTGCATCTTCAGCGCGATGGCCTCGGCGTTCTCTGTTTTGGCGTCGCCGATCTGGCCAGCGTCCACCGCCGGGGCGGCAAGATCTTGCCCCGGCATGCCCTCGATCATGGCCCCGAACAAGTCGGCGAACTCACTCGAAGTATCGCCGGCGGCGCCCCCGGTTAGCCCGGAAGTCTTTGATTTATCAATGCCTTTTACCGAATTGGCGGCAGGGCTTGATGCATGATGTACAGAAGTCATAGCGCTCCGTGTCCTTGCAAAAAACAGTTCTGCAAGCCGTAATGCAAGAACCGTGTCAGCAAAAAAATCCCGCCACGTCACCGTAGCGGGATCCTTTGCAACTGACGCGGCGAGCGCGTGCTTATCGGTCGATAGCGATCAGTTGGTAGCCATCAGTTAGCAGCGATCAGTTGACCGCCAGCTGGCGCTGCGATGCCGGTACCAGCTGCGGCACCATTGCCCAAGCGCCACGGATCTCACTCATCAGGTTGTGCACCTCCGCCAGGGCTTCCAGGTCGTTGTGCGCGTTGACATGGAACAGGCGTCGGGTGACGTAGGCATACAAGTCATTCAGGTTGCGAGCGATGTCGCCACCTTTTTCAAAGTCGAGCGCGCCTTGCAGACCGACCACGATACGGCCAGCGCGCGCCAGGGCCTTGGATTTTTCCATGATCGAGCCGCGCTCGATATGGCCCTTGGCAGTGGCCAGGCTCTCGATCAAGCCGTCAAACAGCATCTGTATCAGCTGCACGTTATCGGCGGCTGCCACCCCGGTGGTCACTTTGACATCGCCGTAGCTGGCCAGTGCGCGTTCTCTCATGTTCATGGTCTGTCGCTCCAAGTGGATCATTGCGTCAGACCTATGATCGGCACTGCCGTGCCAACCTTTAGAGCGCATGC
Organism: Betaproteobacteria bacterium; assembly: GCA_009921765.1. Next base: position 1,407 of record RFXC01000456.1, read on the forward strand.
AGCGAGGCCGCGAGCGGCCTTCGTATTTCTGGCTCAGGCGCCTACTTTTGCTTCGGCTTTTTCTGGTTCGGTTTTGTCGAGGCGGGTGTCGTCCGCAGTAGCCACCATCTCAGGCGCTGGCTCAGCTGCAGCCTCAGCCACGGTTTCAGCGCCTGACATCGGCGTTTGCGCCGTCACGAGTGCGGGTTCCAGCTCGGCGCCCACCGGCTGTTGCGCTGGCGGCAGATCAGTTGCCAGCAAATCGGGCGGTTCCGGCGGCGGTAGCGCAGCCATGGCGGTTTCGCCGTCAACCGATTCTGGCCCGGTGCCATCAGCCTCAGCGGCTTGATCGGCGTTTTGCTCTTCATTTGCCTCGTCATCCTCGGTCGGCCGTTTGGGCCGTTCGTACAGAGGCATCAATATTGCCGACAGCGGATTCGGTGGCAGGCCAGTGGCAGCGTAAAGCGCATCACCCACCATATCAATTTGCTGCCGAATCGGTTCGCGGTCTTGCTCCGGGGTGGTCGCCAGCGCATAGCCAGCGCGGTAAATACCCGAGGCAAATTCATGCGGTATCCAAGACTCGATCTCGCCG
>RFXC01000457.1 GCA_009921765.1 Betaproteobacteria bacterium
GTTCCGGCGCAAACGAGTGCCGCCGATGTGATGGCGCTCGGGTCACGTCAGGTGGCCGCGCTGACCACGTCGCAGTTCGATGCCTTGACTACCTCGCAGCTCGGTTCGTTTACCACCACCCAGGTGGGGGCGTTCACCACCGCGCAACTTGCGGTCCTGAAAGACAGCGATATCCGTGCCTTGTCGAGTACGCAGCTCGGTGCGCTCAGCACCACGCTGATCAGTGCACTTACCACTGCTCAGGCCGCCGCGATTCAGACGGATGACATCGCGGGGCTGACGTCGCGGCAGATCGCGCTGCTGGGGTCCGACCAGATCAACGCGCTTAGCACCGCAGCCTTTGCGGCCCTCAGCAGCACTCAGGTCGGCTCGCTCACTACCAGTCAGGTGGCGGGTCTCAGCACGTCCCAGTTGAGTGCGCTGGAGGCGGCAGACCTTGCTGCCTTCTCCACCAACCAGATCAAGGCGCTCGACTCAGGCCAGCTCACGATGCTGGGAACAGACGACTTTGCAGCGATCAGCACCACCCAGGTCGCAGCGCTGTCGACCACCCAGCTGCTGGGGCTTGGCACCGACGATATCCGGGCGTTCGGTTCTGCACAGGTATTTGCGTTCACCACCGCTCAGGTGTCGGCGCTCAGCACCGGGCAGCTGGCAGCGCTTGATCCGGAGGACGTCGGGGTGTTCAGCACGCGGCAGCTTGCTGCGCTGTCCACAAGTCAGTTGCGTGCGCTCACCACCGCTGGCATCGCGGCGTTCAACTCCACCCAGGTGTCGGCACTCACCACCGCGCAGCTGGTGGCGTTGAGCACGCAGCAGGTGGCGGCGCTGGAAGCTGCCGACCTTGCCGGATTGACTGGATCCAAGATCGCAGCGCTGGGTACCGACCAGATCGTGGCGCTTGGTACGGACGACTTTGCGTCGTTCGGTACCGCCCAGATCGCCGGCCTGACTACTGACCAGATCAAGGTGATGAGCACCGAGGACATCGGGGTATTGACCACCGTCCAGGTTGCGGGCTTCACCACTGCTCAGATCGTCGTGCTCAGTACGCAGCAGATGCAGGCGCTGACGGCAGCCGAGTTCGCTTCGCTCAGTACCACCCAGCTCCGCGCCTTCGACACCGCCCAGATTCAGGCGATCAGCACGGCGGCGCTGGATGCGCTGTCCAGCACGCAGGTTGGGGCCCTCACCAGCTCGCAGCTGATGGCCTTGACCACCCAGCAGATCCGGGCGGTTGAGGCAAGCGATCTTGCGGCACTCACCACGGCGAATCTGTCTCGATTGAGCGAAGATCAGGTGAAGGCGTTCACCACGGTGCAGGCGTTGAACTTGTCGTCTACGCAGGTGGCGGCGCTTACCACTGCCCAATTTGCAGCGCTCTCAACGGATGCGGTGGCGGCCTTCTCCAGCACGCAGGTGGCAGCCTTCACAACAGCGCAGCTTGCATCGCTCACCACCGCCCAGGCGGTGGCGCTCGAGGCGGCAGATATTGGAGCCTTGTCGACCACGCAGCTTCGCGCCATCGTCCCGTCGCGAATCACTGCGCTCGATCCGGCCGATTTCGCGGGCCTGAGCACCACACAACTGGCGGCGCTCACCACTGCGCAGATCGAGGGTCTGGAAACCGCAGATCTTGCGGGGCTCAGCACAACGCAGATCCGAGCGCTCACCACTGCGCAGCTCTTTGCGCTCGAGACCGCCGACCTGCGGGCGCTGTCCACCACGCAGCTCTCTGCGCTCACGACCGCCCAAATGAGAGGCATCGAGCCCACGGATCTGGCGGCGCTCACCACGTCGCAGTTGGTATCGTTCAGCACCGATCAGCTGTGTGCACTCACGCAAAACCAGCTGGCTGCGCTCAGCACCACGCAGACCGCGGCGCTTGGCAGCTTCACGCCGCTCGCACTCGATCTGAATGGCGCCGGTGTGCAGACCACAGCCATCAGCAGCGGCACGCGCTTCGACCTCAATGGCGAC
>RFXC01000458.1 GCA_009921765.1 Betaproteobacteria bacterium
CTGCCTGCCCCTCCCCGCCATTGATACGACCGGTGATGGTGAGATCTTCAGGTCCCACTGCCCCCTCGCCCGCCGACACGCTCACCATGCCGCTGAACCTGACCGAGTCATCAATCAGGATGCTGTCGCTCATCGAAACCGCGGTGCCTTCCGCGAACACCGTGGTGTTGCCGGGACCATAAATTTCGAGCTTCTGACCGCTCATCTGACCGCCCACGTCGACCCGGCCGCCAGCGCCCTGCGCCATCACCACCAGGTCGGTGTTGAGTGCGAGGGACGAGCCGCCGCTTCCGATCGAAACAGGGTTGGAACCACCGCTCGCACCAATCACCAGTACAGGCAGATTGGCGCCCGCCAGACTCGATGGATCGAGGCTGAGCGAGGCGCCTGCGGAGCGCGCTGCGACTCCAGAGCTTGCGCCCAATTTGATGGGCGTAGAGGGATCAGTCGGGACGATCTGCAGGCCCGCGCCGCTCCCGGCGGTCACGAGCGAGCCCAGGTCGACCGTCCCGGTTCCAAGCGCCACCGGTTTGGCAATCCGCACCGCACCGGCGCTGATGGGCTTGCCTTCGCCGTCGAGCAGCGCGCCATCAAGTTCGACCAGCCCGCTCACGTTCAGCGTGATGGCCTTCGCCTGGATCGTGCCCTGAACATTCAGACGCTCGGCCTCGACGCGCAAGCGTGTCTGACCGAGGTCGACCTTCGTCTCCCCCTGGGCGGGCTTGAGCGTGACGACGTCACCAATCACCACCAGTTCACGAAGCCCCGCGTCCCACGTCACCCGCTCTACGCCGCTCAGCACCTGTCCAGCGCCCAACTGCAGCACATTGCCGGTGGTGGAGAACTGAAGCGACTTCATTCTCATCACCAGGGTGTCGTCCAGCAGGTCCTTGGCTGCGCTGTCCTTGATAGTCACGGTCCGCACTTCGGTGGACTGCGTGTTGCCCGCATCAAAGACGTAACGGTCAGCACCACCGGACGCGGTGAGCGTGAGCGTTGGATCAATGAGCCGCTGGATGGTGAGTTCGTCGTTCATCGGCCCAAGGCGGGTCTGGGACAGGTTGAAGCGGCTCAGCCTCAGATCACTGCCACCGATATCAACGATCTCAAGCGCCCCGCCGTTATAGCTGGACGTACTGGCAAACAGCTGCGTTGCGACCAGCATGACACTCGTCCGATTGGACTCGACGCCATCAGTCACGGTCAGTTCAAGCGACACGTCCCCGGCACCGGACCCAAGTGCGACGCGCACCGCGCCAGGTCGTGTCAGGAAAGAAGAGAGCGCAGTGGGAGAACCGGTCAGTGTGGGTCCGTTGCTGTCACCGCCTCGCGTGAGACCGGCGGCCGTGATCGCAGCTGCGTCCAGCAAGATGGAGCCGGCGGCAGCGTTGCTCAACCCCAATGACAGCGTCACCGAGTTCGAATCGGCATCAACGATCGAATTGGCCTCGAACGCCAATGCGCTGGTCATGCCTGCTGGGGCTTCGAGGCTGGTGGGCGCATTCAGTGACGGGGCTGCGCGTGAAGTGGGAATGGGTACGGTGAACACACGGTTCCCGCTTGCTACAGCAATGATCGAGTTGCCTGACGGATTGAAGACTGCGCCCGTCCATTCCACATCGACCGGCTTGCCGCCACTGCCAAGCGGCGAAAGACCCACGGTACTGATCTGCCGCCAGCCACTTGTCCCTTCGAGCAGCCAGAGCCCACTCTTGCCCAGGCCGCTGGTCGCTGCAACGACCGACTGGCCGTTGGCCGAGAACGCCAGGGAACTCCAGTCGCTGGAAGCCAACCCGGTGGACTGCCAAGTGATCGTCGGCTTGGTGAGATCCGCCGAATAAACCGTGCCTCCCCGGTTGGCGATGTAAGCGCGGGTGCCACTCGGATCAATGGCTGCTGCAGACCAGTTGGCATTGGCAGGCAGCCCGCCTGTCGCCGCGGCCCAGGTGAGCGCCCCGCCACTGGCAGCAGCCCGACCC
>RFXC01000459.1 GCA_009921765.1 Betaproteobacteria bacterium
TTGTTGCTCCAGGTATAGGTATTGGCGCCATTTGCCGTTAAGGTTATGGTTTGTCCTGCACATATGGCATTGGTGCCCGATATGCTTACCACCGGTAAGGTGTTTACTGTTACGGCTAGGGATGCCGCGGCTGCGCTTAAACACCCTACAGTGCTGCTGCCTATTAATGTATATGTAGTATTAGAGGTAGGTGCTACCGATATGCTGCTTAAATTACTGTTAGTGCTCCAGGTATAGGTATTGGCACCTGATGCTGATAAGTTAATGCTCTGACCCGAACACAATGCATTGGTACCTGTAATGCTAACCGTTGGTAATGGATTAACCGTTACCGCTAAGGATGCCGCTGCTGCGCTTACGCAACCCGCTGTGCTGGTTCCGCTTAAGGTATATGTAATATTTGATGTGGGTGCTACAGATATACTGCTTAAATTACTGTTGGTACTCCAAGTATAGGTATTGGCACCTGATGCCGATAAGTTAATACTCAGCCCCGAACACAATGCATTGGTACCCGTTATACTTACTACCGGCAAGGCATTTACTGTTACGGTTAATGCTAAACGTTGACCTTCAGCACAGGTATTTGTTGAAGCTGCGTAATATATATAAGTACCTGTTGATAAAGTTGATGTGTTATATGATGTTCCTGAACCTAAACTTACCGTTGATGTTGGACTATTATACCAATTTAATGTACCAGTACCTGTAACAGAAAGTGAGCTGGATGAACCCGAGCAAATATTTAACTGATTTGCAGCTGTATTTGATACCGGAAGTGCACCAGGTGAACATAATTGAATTAAAATTACTTTACCATCACTTGAATTTGCAACAGCAAGATTATTTTGATTTAAACCTGAATTAAATGAACCGCCGCCACCGCCTGCAGTTGCATTCCAAGCACCACCATGCGTTCCTCCTGCACCTCCAGAATAACCACCACCACCACCACCACCCATTACTGAACCTCCACCACCTCCGAACCCTCCATTACCACCAACTGCACCATTGTAGGAGTTACCAGTACCACCATTAGAACCATTTAAAAATGATTGTCCACCATTAGCAATGGTTCCACTAACAACATTACCTCCATTTGTATTTAATCCTCCACCACCGCCTCCACCATACCAGTTACCGCCGGTAGCTCCATTTCCATTTGAGCCAGGGCTTCCATTTGCCATGTTATTAGTTCCATTTGCTGTATTCCCGGTTGTACTTATAGTTGCAGGATTTGCGTTGTAACCATTTGCTCCTAATTCTCCAGTTCCTGCGCCGCCACCTCCACCAGCTGCAATTACTAATGTTCCATTTACTCTTACAAATGTTCCACCACCACCTCCTCCTCCACAATAATTTGAACCAGATTGAGTGCCATTTACACCTAATTGACCAACTACAATTTGAAGTATATCACCTGCTGTTAAACTAAATTGACCTGACATCCTAGCACCATTAGCACCTGAATAAACATTTCCGCCTGAATTTCCTCCTTTAGCTCCAAATGCATCAATTTGATAAAGACCACTTGTAGGTACCGTAAATGTTTGTATACCATTTGTGGACGAAACTAATCCGGTTAATGAATTTAAACCTGAATAACCTACATTTAACTGAGCTTGTGTTGGGCCAAGCCTGCCCGTTGCCCCACAATTGGTAAAAGTGTAGGTTTGTTGCGCAAAGGCTGTATAAATTAAAACAGTAATAAAAGTAAATAGTTTTTTCATGAAAGTGAGTATTTTTTGCGCGGCAAATATATGTATTGAAAATTCAATTTTTGATTTTTTTAAAAACTAATTATTAACAGTAATGTTAGAATAAGCTGAAGTATTTTAAACTTCTACTTTATTTTATAACACAGTGTTTTTATAAGTTGCAATTTTTATCACGGCTCCTTTTTTTAATTAATTAAACCTTTACAATTACCTGTTATTTACACAATACATAAATTATTACGTACAGTAAAT
>RFXC01000460.1 GCA_009921765.1 Betaproteobacteria bacterium
AGAGCGGGGTGACGGTGGCGGTGAGCACGAGCCGAGAGGGCTCGAGCCGCACGAGTACGCCCACCACGCAGTCGATTGCCACGGTACAGAAGCTCACGCTGGCCAACACCGAGGCGGGAGGCACGTTCACCGCGTCGTTCAAGGTGGGATCAAGCACTTACACGACAGCGGCCCTGTCGGTCAGCGCCACAGCGGCGCAGGTGCAGGCGGCATTTGCAGCGCTGAACATCACGGGGCTTGCGAGCGCAGCGAGCATCACGGTGACGGCGATCACCGGGGGCTATCAGATCACGTTTGGCGGTGGCCTTGCGGGCCAGGCGATTGCACCGGTTGCGGTGAAGGTGACGCCGGCGGCCTCGAGCGCGCAGCTGTCGATCGTGCAGAAGGGATTTACGCGCACGGTGAGTCAGACGGTGACCACGCCGGGCGTGAACGAGGTGCAGCGGATCGAGCTCGATGCGGGCGGCACCACCGGCAGCTTCACGCTGAGCCTGGTGCGTAGCGCAACGACCTATACGACGGGCTCGATCAGCTTTGGAGCGACGGCAGCCGAGGTGCAGCAGGCGCTCTTGAAGGCGTTTGTAGACGGATCGCTCACGGGCGCGCAGGTGTCGGTAAGCAAGCAAGGCACGGGTACCTACGAGGTGAGCTTTGCCGGAGCGCTAGCAGCGGCTGAGCGCAGGCCGACAGCCCGAGCGCGCAGTTGACGGTGGTGCAGAAGGGGGCGTCGGTGGCGCAGCCTGCGCTGCAGGCCGATGTGGATCCGAACCTGGTGGTGGACTTTGGAGTTCGAAGCCTGGAGGTGAAGACGGGCCCGAGCACGAGCCGGACGTTGGAGCTCGATGGCCTGCTGGGAGCGCAGACGAAGGTGTCTGGGCAGATGACGCTGGACCTGTTCGGGTTTGTGCGGGTGAGCGGCGGGGTGAGTTTCGAGAAGACGGTCGCAAGCGTGAAGACGGCGGCTGGGGCCACGGTGTCGGTGGATCAGCTGACGGTGGGCGTGGGGGCGGTGGACGCGTTTGTGGGGGTCAACGGCGGCACGGCCGACGCGGTGGGGCTGCAGGTGAAGGAGCTGGACTTTGGTCTGCCTCACCGGGGTCACGGATGTGACGCTGGCGGGCACGAGCCTGTCCTTGGCGATCAACCGGGCAGCGGCTGATGGGTCGGTGCTGGACTTTGCCTCCACCAACAGCCGCGCCGTCTCCACCGGGCCAGGCACCAGTGTCACGCTTGATCTGGCAGGCAGCAAGGGTCCAGTGCTGGAGGCTGCAGGCACGCTCACGCTGGGCGTGTTCTCAAGCAGCCTGGGCGGCAGCTTCACGGTGGGCGTTACCGGCACCGACAGCAAGACCATCCAGATCGGCATCGAACAAGGTCAGCTCACCCTTGCCACTGGCAGCAACGCGAGCGACATCAAGCTCTCGATTACCGACATCGGCGGGGCGGTGCTCATCAACCAGACGGGCGCGGCCGGTGTGCTGCGCGCGGGCGACATTGACGTGACGGATGGCGCGGGAGGAGCGTTATCGAGCCTATCGTTTGGGGACGTGAAGGGTGTTGAGGTTGGGTTCAACACGACGGGTCGGGCGTCGAAGGCGACGATTGGTCAGAGGGGGTTTGACTACAGCGACGAGCAGCACCACGACTTCTTTGCAGTGAGCGCCGATGTCGGGCTCACGCTTTCCGGTGGGTCGGTGAGCTATACCCTCGACGGCCGGTTTGGCATTGCGCGCCAGCCGATGGTGCTGCTGGAGGGTACGGCAGCACAACAGGCGTTTGTGGTGACGCTTCAAGAGGGCAAGACCGCGCTCACGGTGGGAAGTGCACCCGGTGGAGCCCGGGTGGGGCTAGGCAAGCTGGAAGGCGCGCTGATACTGGCGACCTTGAACGGCAAGTTTGGCGCGGCGGGCACGCTCACGATCGGGGAGGTGAGCCTTACGAAGGCCGACG
>RFXC01000047.1 GCA_009921765.1 Betaproteobacteria bacterium
CCACGGGCAGCTTGTCTTGAGCGCCAGCGAGCGACAGCCGAATACCTTCGCGCCCCGCGAGCATGGGGCGGCGTGGCAACTCGACGAGCAAGGCAACCAGCTGCGGTTCATCCAGCCACTCGACCCCAGCCTGGCTGGGAGTAGCCGCGATCGGGATTTATAACGTCGCTCTCGGCGATGTCATCAAACATCACCGGGCGCACCGTAGCGACACCATCGTCAAGATTTGAAATCGGCAACCACCGCCGGCGGGTCAGACATCAAATGACCGGTCTTGACCAAGATGGTGCACCCCTCGTTGCTGAACGGCGTGTGCTGGCTCATGTGTGGGCTTCTGATCCAGGATCCGGCGGGGTAATTGCCGTGCTCGTCGGAAAAGACGCCGCTCACCACAAATATTTCTTCGCCACCAAAATGCCTGTGCGTGCTGAAAAATGTGTTGGGCGCCCATCGCACCAGCGTTGAGCCGGTACCCTGTCTCATTAACGGCATGACATGCAATCCCGGAACCATTCCGGGGTACCACTCTGCGTGGTTGGTATCCACAACCTCGCGCTGGGTTTGGTCGGCGCCCAGATGACGGAGCTTGACGAACAACGTGCATCCGGTTTCGCTGAACGGCGCATGCGCCGATCCGGGCGGATTCATGATGTACGAGCCCGCGGGGAAATCACCGGTTTCGTCGCTGAAAACGCCTTCGAGCACCAATATCTCTTCGCCCAAATCATGGGTGTGAGATTTGAACGCCGACCCGGGCTGATACCGAACAACTGACGTGGCGCGCGCAACTTCACCGCCCTCGCGATCCAGCATGCGTCGCTCAACGCCTGCTTCAGGGCTTGCCACCCAAGGCAGGTCGTGATGATTCAAAACCACTCGTTGCGTGTAATCGGCATTCAGGTTCATGACGCGTCAGCCATGACGGCCCCTCGGTTGGGTTACGTGGCACTACCAGAGGCCGCTCACTCCCCCGCAATCGACACCGAATATCCATGCTGCGTGAGGAGCGCGCACCGCCGCGCCTCCGCCAGATCGGCCTCCACCATCTCTGCGCACATCTGCTGCACGGTGATTTCAGGCACCCAACCCAGCCTTTCTTTCGCCTTGGCTGGATCACCCAGCAGCGTTTCCACCTCGGTGGGCCGGAAATATCGGGGATCCACCCGCACTACCACCTGGCCGGGCTTGAGCGCTGGCGCTTTGTCGCCCTTCACCGCCTCAACCACCGCAACTTCATCAACGCCCTCGCCCTCGAAACGCAGCTGCACGCCCAGCTCACGCGCGCTCCAGTCGATGAACTGCCGCACGCTGTGCTGCACACCCGTGGCAATGACGAAATCTTCCGGCGTGTTCTGTTGCAGCATGAGCCACTGCATGCGTACGTAATCACGCGCATGCCCCCAGTCGCGTAACGCATTGAGGTTGCCCATGTATAGGCAGGGTTCCAGCCCCTGCGCAATATTGGCCAGCCCCCGGGTGATTTTGCGCGTGACAAAGGTTTCGCCCCGCCGCGGGCTTTCATGGTTGAACAGGATGCCGTTGCAGGCATAGAGCCCATAGGCCTCCCGATAATTCACCGTGATCCAGTATGCATAGAGCTTGGCCACTGCATAGGGGCTGCGCGGGTAAAACGGCGTGGTTTCCCGCTGCGGAATCTCCTGCACCAGGCCGTAGAGCTCGCTGGTGGATGCCTGATAAAAACGGGTCTTTTTCTCGAGTCCGAGAATGCGGATGGCTTCAAGCAGTCGCACCGTGCCGAGCGCATCGACATCAGCCGTGTATTCAGGCGATTCAAAACTCACCGCCACATGGCTCATGGCGCCCAGGTTGTAGATCTCGTCGGGCTGGGTTTCCTGAACAATGCGAATCAGGTTGCTGGTGTCGCTCAGGTCGCCGTAGTGCAGGCGAAAGCGCGCGTCATCCACATGCGGGTCTTCGTAAATATGGTCCACCCGCTGGGTGTTGAACGAGCTGGCCCGGCGTTTGATGCCATGCACCGTGTAGCCCTTTTCAAGCAGAAACTCCGCGAGGTAGGAGCCATCCTGCCCGGTAATTCCGGTGATGAGCGCAACTTTGCCAGTGGTGGATGTCATGGGGGTATTGGCCCGCAAATTGGGGGGCAAAAACTGAACAACCTGAAAGTCTAGCCCAATACGGTCCCGCCCATCCGCCACTACAATGCGCGGCTATCCTCTCTCGGAAGCCGACATGAGCACTGATTCCTATCAGCCCCCCAAAGTATGGACCTGGACCAAGCCCAGCGGCGGTCGCTTTGCCAACATCAACCGCCCGGTGGCGGGTGCCACCCAAGAGCGCGAGCTGCCGGTGGGCGAGCACCCCTTTCAGCTTTATTCGCTTGCCACGCCCAACGGCGTGAAGGTAACGGTGATGTTTGAAGAGCTGCTGGCCGCCGGCCACAGTCAGGCCGAATACGACGCCTGGCTCATTCGCATTGGCGAAGGCGATCAGTTCGGAAGCGGCTTTGTGGCGGTGAACCCCAACTCCAAGATTCCCGCGCTGCTTGACCGCAGCGGCCCCACGCCAGTGCGGGTGTTTGAGTCGGGCGCCATCCTCCTCCATCTCGCAGAAAAGTTTGGAGCCTTCATCCCCACCGAGGGCGCAGCGCGTGCGCAATGCCTGTCGTGGCTCTTCTGGCAAATGGGCAGCACCCCCTATGTGGGCGGCGGCTTCGGGCATTTTTATGCCTACGCCCCGGTGAAGATCGAATACGCCATTGACCGCTTCACCATGGAGACCAAGCGCCTGCTCGATGTTCTGGATCGCCACCTGGCAGACCACGAATACATGGTGGGCGACCAATATACGATCGCCGACATGGCCCTCTGGCCATGGTACGGGCAGCTCGCCGAGGGGCGCCTGTACGGCGCGGCCGAGTTTCTACAGGTGGACACTTATCGGCACGTGCAGCGGTGGACCGCCGCCATCGCCGCCCGACCGGCGGTTCAACGCGGGCGCGTGGTGAATCGAGTCACAGGCGACGCGGAGAAGCAGATGCCGGAGCGGCATGGGAAGGGCGATCGGTATCCGGCGGTTTGAGAGGCGCTCGCATCGGGCACCGGCACCCAGGCGGTGCGTGCCCCCGGCTGTTCAGGGTCGCTCAATCCCCCCACACCTTCTTTGCCACCTCGACACAGCGCGCGAGCTTCGCGAGCTGATCGGACTCGGTCACCGGATTCCCGGCCACTGTGGAAGCGAACCCGCATTGCGGGCTGAGCCCCAGCTGCGACACGTTGATGAACCGCCCTGCGTCATCAATGCGCGCGCGCAGGAAATCCACCGACTCCAGATCCGCCACCTTGGATGACACGATGCCCAGCACGACACCCTTGTCGGCAGGCACATGGCGGAGCGGGGAGAAATCGCCCGCGCGCGGGGTGTCGTATTCCAGCAGGAAATGGTCGACCTTCGCGCCCTTGAAGAGCTTTTCGGCAACATCGCCATAGCCGCCCTCGGACAGGTACTTGCCCTTGAAATTTCCACGGCACATGTGGATACCGATCTTCATGTCAGCCGGACGCCCGCCCACGGCCTGATTGATGGCGTCAACGTAAAGATCAACCAACCGATCGGGATCGCTGCCCTGCGCTCTCACCTTGTCGCGAATATCCGGATCACACAGCATGGCGAGCGGAACCTCGTCGAGCTGTGCGTAGCGTCCACCCGCTGCATGGAGCTCGGCAAGCTCTTCCTGAAACACTTTTGAAAGGTCGGCAAAGAAGGCCTCGTCGGTGGCATAGGTGCCCGGCTCGGCAAACGAGGTGCCGCGCCAGAAATGCAGGGTGGAGGGCGACGGCATGGTGACCTTGACCGTTGCACGCGTGAGCGGCGCTACGAAACGGAACTCATCCACGGTAATGGGCCCGCTACGATGGATTTTCTTTTCGACATGCGGCGCGGTGAACTCCACCACGTTGTCCGACTCGTCGCGAAACTTGAACACCGCAGGCCGGATGCCCATGCCGGTGGTCTTCTGGACGAATCGGAGCCAGTAGGAGCCGCGCCGAAACTCGCCGTCGTTCAACACCTGAAGCCCTGCCTGCTCCTGAAGCGCCACCACCCCGCGGATTGCGTCATTCGTGACGCGTTCGAAATCGGCTTCATTGATCTGTCCTGCCGAGCGTGCTTTCCACGCCTGACGAAGCGGAGCCGGCCGCAACAGGCTGCCGACATGATCAGCACGAAATGGGGGACGACCTGACGGTGCGGTGGACATTGGACTGGGCTCCGGAATAAGGGTCTTGATCAGGGCCAGGATTGTATGCCGGGGCAAGTTGCTCAGGCGCGGCGCCGCGGTGCGCCGGTATCCCTGGGCCAATCGAACCAACGCCCAAGCAGCCGATACGTTGTTCCCACGCTCAGCAACAGCACCACCACGCGCATGACCTGAAACGCAGTGACCACGGGCACACCCAGCTGCAGCACCTTGGCGGTGAGCGCCATCTCGGCCACGCCGCCCGGTGCCACCGCAAGCAGGAGCGTGACCACCCGCAGGCCCGACAGCCACGACAGACCCCATGCAAGCAAAAGCGCGAGGCCCACCCCCACCACCGAACTGACTGCCACCACCGACAGATAGCGCGGCGCCACCCGAAAAAAATCGGGCGCAAAGCGCGAGCCGATGGCTACCCCAAGCAACAACTGCCCGATATTGATGACCGGCCTGGGCAGCGCACTGAGTGACAGGTCGGAATCAAGGACTCCCGCCGTACCGGTGAGCGCGGCAAGCACCAGGAGCCCAGGAATCGAGATGGCCATGGGAGGCGGCAGCCACGCATCATCGCCATGCACACCAAGCGCTGCCATGCTGAAGGGGATCAGCGTGATCACGATGATGAGCCGCAGCGTGTGGCCCGCCGAGATCAATTGCCCCGAGCCCCCGTACCGCTCGCCCTGGACCAGCATTTCAGACGCCCCGCCGATCGCGCCACCAAAAAAGGCCGTGGCCGGATCCACTCGTGCAAAGCGGATCAGCGCCCAGCAGAACCCCCAACCGATCATGATGATCGCGGTGGTGGCAACGATGAGCGCCGGCCCCAGCGCGCTCATCCGGGCCACCGCATCCGGCGTGAAATAAAGCCCCAGAACTGCACCCACCACCCACTGGCCGCCCCGGCGAACGGCGATCGGTGGCGCAAAGCCTGCACCCGCGAGGTTGCACGCGCCGACGGCAAAGATCGGGCCGAGCATCCAGGGCAGCGGCGTATGGAGCCAGGCGAAGAGCGCTCCCCCCAGCGTGCCGGCAAGAAGTGCAAGCAGCGTACGAAGCCAGCGACCGGTCACATTCGGCTTCCCGGGATCCCTATCGTTTCGGATCAAGCGCGTCCCGCAGGCCATCGCCAAACAGATTGAAGGCCAACACAGTGAGAAAAATCGCAAGCCCGGGGAAGATGGCCATCCAGGGCGCCTGCGTGAGAAAACGCTGGGCGGTGTTCAGCATTGACCCCCAGCTGGGCGCGGGCGGCTGTTGACCCAGCCCGAGAAATGACAGACTCGCTTCGGCGATGATGGCCGAGGCAATGGCGAGCGTCGCCTGCACCATCACCGGCGGCAGGATGTTGGGGAAGATGTGTCGAAGGAGAATCCGACCGGGCGGATTACCCACCGCGCGCGCAGCCTCCACCCAATCCTCGCCTCGCGCAGCAAGCACCTGACCTCGAGCCAGGCGTACAAAAATCGGCGTAGCGGTGATGCCGATCGCGATCATTGCATTGCCCAGGCTCGGGCCAAGAAAGGCAGCGAGCGCAATGGCCAGAATCAGAAACGGAACCGCGAGCATGGCGTCGGTGAGCCGCCCAATCACCAGATCGAACCAGCCGCCCACATAGCCCGCGAGCATGCCAAGCGGCACGCCCGCACACACCGCAATCGCCACCGCGATCACCCCTGCGGACAGCGACGCTCGTCCGCCCCAGATCACCCGCGACAGGAGGTCTCGCCCCACCTCATCGGTGCCCAACCAGTGCGCGGCGCTCGGCGCCTTTCGCACCAGTGACCAGCTGGTGGCAAGCGGGTCGTAGGGTGCAACCCAGGGCGCGAATACCGAGAGCAGCACCACCACTGCCAGCACCACCGCGCCGAAGAGCGCGGCCGGTCGACCCAGCCATGCCTTCATCCGCGAAGCCTCGGATTGACGAGCACATAGAGCACATCAGCGAGCAGATTGAGAAGCACATAGACCGTTGCGGTGACCAGCACCACGCCCTGCACCACTGCGTAATCGCGGTTGAAAACCGCATCCACAATCAGCTTGCCAAACCCCGGCACCGAGAACACCTGCTCGGTGAGGACCGCGCCCGACAACAATGTGCCGAACTCAAGCGCACCCAGCGTAATGACCGGCGTGAGCGCATTGCGAAGCGCATGCCGCAACACCACCGCGCGCTCGCGCAGCCCTTTCGCGCGCGCAGTGCGCACATAGTCGGCCGACATTGCCTGAAGCATGGCCGAGCGGGTATGTCGCATGAGCACCGCAGCGATCGCGTTCCCCAGCACGAAGGCCGGCATCACGGTGGTGGCAAGCGACTGCCCCAGATCTTCAAACGGACTGACCCAGCCCGAGGCAGGCAGCCAGCCAAGCTGCACCGAGAACAGGAAAATGAGCAAGATGCCCAGCCAGAAATTGGGCGTGGAGAGCCCCCACAGCGCAAAGATATTGGCCGCCGTGTCCCAGGCCGTGCCTTTTTTAACCGCCGTTGCAGCGTGACCGGGAGCTTGTCGGCAATCAGTGAGGCCACCGGCTGCTTGATCCGCATTGACTCGCCCAGATCGCCCTGCAGCACGCCACCGATCCAGTACAGGTACTGAACCGGAAGCGGCTGATCGAGTCTGTATTGCTTGCGGATCTGCTCGATCACCTCGGGATCTTTTTCCTCACCCGCCATCACCAGCGCCGGATCACCCGGCAGCAGTTGCTGCAGCATGAAGATCATCACCGACACCAGGAACAGGGTCGGGATGAGCTGCAGCAGACGACGGGGAAGGAAATTGAGCATTCGACGATCGGGGACGGGCAGCAGGGAGTCACCCGCTGCCCGACGGGCGACTGATTAACGGCCGAGCTTCAGATCCGTTACCCGGATCAGGCCATCGGGCATGACCTTGAAGCCCTCCAGCCGCGGCGAGTGGGCAAAGAGCAGCGCACGGTGATAGAGATAGACCACCGACCCTTCACTGAGCCAGCGCTGCGTCACCTGCTCATAGAGCGCCTTGCGCTCGGGCACCGCCGTGACGGTACGCGCCTTGTCGAGCAGCGCATCCATGTCGGCGCTGCAGTAGCGACCGTAGTTGAGCGGCCCCTTGCAGGAGGCGAAGGAGTAGATGTTGCCGTCTGGATCGGTGCGGCCGCTCCAGGCAAGCATGTAGAGCTGAAAATTACCCTTCTCGGCTTCGTTCAACGAGGTGGCAAACTCGGTCACCCGGATCTTCAGATCAAAGCCCGCCTCGGCTGCCATCGACTGCATCACTTCGGCCACAGCGCGCGTTTCAGGGTTGTTGGGCACCATGAAGTCGAGCGCAAGCGGCGTGGTGACGCCGGCCTCTTTCAGCAGCGCCCGCGCGCGCGCCACATCACGCTTGGGCGTGGGGAACTTGCCCTGGTAGTAGGGGTTGGCCGGGCTCACCCACTGGTTGTTCACCGTGTTGATGCCGTTGAACACCACCTGGTTGATGGCATCGCGGTCGAGCGACAGTTCAAACGCGCGACGCACGCGGGCGTCTTTCGCGAACGGCGTGTTGGCCTTCTCGCCGTTGGTCAGATTCATGGTGATGCCCTGATAGCCCAACTCGGTGCCCGTGGCGAGCTTGAGTTTTGGATCTTTGCTCACCTGCGGGGCATCGGTGGCGAGCAACCGCTCAAGCAGATCGAGTTGCCCCGACTTCAGATTGGCAAGCCGAACGGTGGAATCCTGGATCGGCCGGTAGACGATGCGGTCGATGTGCACGCGTGCCTTGTCCCAGTAGTCGGCAAAGCGCTCGACCACGATCCGGTCTTGCGCGACGCGCTCAACGAAACGGTAGGGCCCGGCGCACACCGGCGCAGTCCCGAACTTGTCACCCAGCGCCTGCGCGGCCTTGGGCGACACCATCATGCCGGCACGGTCGGTGAGTTGGGCGAGCAACGGTGCGAATGGTGTCTTCAGATGCAAGCGTACCGTGAGGGCGTCGACCACTTCGACCCGGTCGATCTGTGCGATTTCCGCGCGACGGAACGAGCCCTGCATCGTGAGATGCCGTTCGATGCTGAACTTGGCCGCTTCGGCGGTGAAAGGCTCGCCATCATGGAACTTCACGCCCGGGCGCAACCGGATGGTCATGCTGCGGCCGTCTGCGGCGGTTTCATGGCCGGTGGCGAGTTGTCCGACGATGTTGAGCTTGTCGTCGATATCGAACAGTTTGTCGCAGAGCGAGGCAAACACGATGCGACCGACATACGTGCGGGCCTTGGTTGGATCGAGTTCGTCGGGGTCTTCGGCAAGACCAATGCGAAGCGTGGTTTGGGCGGCGGCGGCGCCAACGATCGCGAACGCTGCAGCCAGCGCGAAACCGTGCCGCATCAGGGCGAGAGTGTTCATGGGGCAAAGCTCCGGAGGAGGTCAGGAGGGAGTTGAACTATGCCTCAGGAACGCCGCCTGAAGCCGTGACAGGGTTTTATCGGAGGGCGAGCTCTCGGTCACACCGACCGCCGGCGGCAGGTCGCGCCAGAACCAGCAGGCCACCTGCACGCCGTCGCCAGTGGCTTCCAGCACCGGGCGTTCGGCTGCGCAACGCTCGCGCGCATGCGGGCAACGGGTGTGAAACGCGCAGCCCGAGGGCGGGTTCAAGGGACTGGGCACATCGCCCCCGAGCGCGGGCTCGGTCACCGCACGGTCGGGGTCGGGTACCGGCACGGCCGACAGCAGCGCCCGGGTGTAAGGGTGCCGCGGCATCGCGAAAATCCGCCCGGCCGGCCCCGTCTCGACAAAGCGGCCGAGGTACATGACGGCCAGTTGGTCGGCCACCTGCCGCACCACCGCCAGATCATGGGAGATGAAGACATAAGCGAGATTGAACCGCTCCTGCAGATCTGCAAGCAGATTGAGAATCTGCGCCTGTATCGACACATCAAGCGCCGATACCGGCTCGTCGCAGACGATCAACTTCGGCGCGGCAGCGAGCGCGCGGGCAATCGCCAGACGCTGCCGCTGCCCGCCCGAGAATTCATGCGGATAACGGCTGGCGGCCTCGGCGGGGAGTCCCACCAGTGACAGCAACTCGGCCACGCGCTGGCCGCGCGCCGCCTGGTCGAGATCGGTGTGCAACAGAAGCGGCTCGGCCAGCATGTCGCCCACCCGGATCCGCGGGTTGAGCGATCCGTAAGGATCCTGGAACACCATCTGGATTTTCGCGCGGCTGCGCCGAAGCGCGGCCGGATCGAGCGCACGAAGATCATTGCCCGCCAGCCGGATGCTGCCGCCATCGGGCTCGATCAGGCGGAGCAGCAGCCGGGCCACCGTAGATTTGCCACATCCGGATTCGCCGACAATCGCGAAGGTGGCGCCCGCAACGAGATCGAAGGACACACCGTCCACCGCCCGTACGAGCGCAGATGCGCGGCCGAACAGTCCCTGCGACACGTTGAACGCCCGCGCAAGGTCGCGCACCTCGAGTAGCGGCGTGTCGCGATGCGGACCAGCCGGGGCGGCGATACTCATGCCGACTCGAGATCGGGCGCGAGCGACTCGGCAAGCGCTTCCAATGGCGCACGCCTGCAACGCGACCAGTGCCCGGCCGAGAGTTCGACCAGTTCGACCGGGTCGGCGCGACACTCGGGCTGCGCAAACGGACAGCGTTCGGCAAAACGGCAGCCGGCGGGCATGGCCGTGGCGGCAGGCACCATGCCGCTGATCGCGGACAGGCGTGCGCGCGGCGCCGCAATCGCCGGAATGGCGCCCAGCAGCCCGACGGTGTAAGGGTGCTGCGGCTGCGAAAAAAGTTCCCTCACTGGCGCCTGCTCGACCACCTGTCCGGCGTACATCACCGCCACCCGGTCGGCCATCTGCGCCACCACGCCCAGATCATGGGTGATGAGAATGATGGCGGTTCCGGTCTCATCGCGCAGGCTTCGCATCAGCGCGAGCACCTGGGCCTGGATCGTGACATCGAGCGCGGTGGTGGGCTCGTCTGCAATCAGCAGCGCAGGCTGACAGAGAAGCGCCATCGCGATCATCACCCGCTGGCGCATGCCGCCCGAGAGGCGGTGGGGATAGTCGTCGATCCGGCGCTCGGGCGACGGAATGCGCACGCGCGCGAGCATGGCAATTGCCGCCTCGCGGGCCTGCAGGCGCGACATTGCACGGTGGCGCATCAGCGCCTCGGTGAGTTGTGACCCGACGGTAAAGGCCGGATTGAGCGAGGTCATCGGCTCCTGAAAAATCATCGCGATGCGGTTGCCGCGCAGGTCAGACCACTGCGTACGGTTGAGGCCCAGCAATTCGCAACCCTCAAAGCGGATCGAACCGGAAAGCGCAGCGGGCGGACTGGGCACCAGCCCCATGATGGACAGCGCGGTCACGCTCTTGCCGCAGCCTGACTCGCCCACAATGCATAGTGTTTCGCCAGCCCGCACCGACAGGCTCACGCCGTCAACCGCGCGCGCCTCGCCACGGGCGGTGGCAAAGCTCACCCTGAGCGAATCGATCTCAAGGAGCATGGGCCCCTCGGGTCATGCGTTGGTGGCACGCGAACGCGTACCTGCCTGACCCGCGACGGCCTTCGTGATGGCTGCCTCGATCACAGCGCGATCATGGATGCCGCCCGGCCGCGCACGGGTGGCAAAGAACTGCGCGAAATGCGTGAAGCGTTCGCGGCTCACCGCCTCGAGACGCTCGAGTTCGGCAAGCGGATCATCATGATCATCGACTCGGAGATCAAGCGCCGGATACGCCTCGGTCGTGTGGATACGAAGCGCTGCGGCCTGCCGTCCGCGCTTGTCGCCGCCCGCCGCCTCACCGGCCTTGAGCGCATGGATCAGACGCTCGGCAAAGGGCAGGTTCATGCCCTCCTGATAGGCGCGCAGGGTGTCGTCAACCACCCCAGGCCCGACCAGCATGTTGCCGGCTACGGAGACCCGTTCTGCGATGCGGTGCCCGCACCACGGAATGCAATCGGCGCCGGTGTAGGCAGCGATCCGCCCATGCGCGTCCTGAAGATGCAGCTGCCGCGCGGCGCGTCCGGGATCGGCATCGGTGAGTGCAGCCACCACATCATGTGCAGCCACCCCGTTGCGCAACATCGCGAGGGCGTCCAGACCATAAAGAGGATTGATGAGCGCCTGCGTGGCAAGGGCCCCGACCCCGCCCTCTGCATGCGGGCAGAGGGCGCCCACTGCAAAGAAGCGGGTGGCCACCGCCACGCCGAATGCACCGGTGGCGGGGTCGCGCGCAACGATTGAGAAGGTCATCGCGGATGCCGCGGTCGGATATTCAGTCGCCGAGCAGCGGCACCGCCCCGTCGCCCCCCTGCCCCAGGAGACCGGTGCGGGTGTAGATGCCAAGCTTGGCGCGGGTGTCGGCGATGTCGAGGTCACGCATGGTGAGTTGACCGATACGGTCTGCCGGCGTGAACGCGCCCTGGCCTTTTTCCATGGTGAGCCGCTCGGGGTGATAGGTGAGGTTCGGGCTTGAGGTGTCGAGGATGGAGTAGTCGTTGCCTCGCCTGAGTTCAAGCGTGACCTCGCCGGTGACGGCGCGCGCCACCCATCGCTGTGCGGTTTCGCGCAACATGAGGCTCTGCGGATCGAACCAGCGCCCGTGGTAGAGCAGTTTCCCCAGTCGGCGGCCGTTGGCGCGGTACTGCTCGATGGTGTCTTCGTTGTGAATGCCGGTGACCAGGCGTTCGTAGGCAATGTGGAGCAACGCCATGCCGGGGGCTTCGTAGATGCCGCGGCTTTTGGCTTCAATGATGCGGTTTTCGATCTGGTCGCACATGCCCAGACCGTGCCGACCGCCAATGCGGTTGGCCTCCTCAAAGAGTGCCACCTGATCGGAGAAGCTTGCGCCATTGAGCGCCACCGGCTGCCCGTCCTCAAACCGCACGGTGACGGTTTCAGGCTTGACCACCACCTCTTCTCGCCAGAACGCCACGCCCATGATGGGATTGACGATGGTGATGCCCTTGTTCAGAAACTCAAGATCTTTCGCCTCATGGGTGGCGCCCAGCATATTCGAGTCGGTGGAATAGGCTTTCTCCACGCTCATCTTGTAATCGAAGCCATTGGCGATGAGGTACTCGCTCATCTCCTTGCGGCCACCGAGCTCGTCGATAAAGGTTTGATCGAGCCAGGGCTTGTAGACCCGCAGTGCCGGATTGGCGAGAAGACCATAGCGATAGAAGCGCTCGATGTCGTTACCCTTGAAGGTGCTGCCATCACCCCAGATGTTGACGCCGTCATCCTTCATGGCCACGACAAGCGCGGTACCCGTCACCGCACGGCCAAGCGGCGTGGTGTTGAAGTAGGTGGCTCCGGCGGTGGACACATGAAAGGCCGCGCATTGAATGGCGGCAATGCCTTCGGCAACCAGCTGCTTGCGGCAGTCGATCAGCCGCGCAATATCGGCACCGTAGGCGCGCGCCTTGCGCGGAATGTCCTCGTAATCTGTCTCGTCGGGCTGACCGAGATTGGCGGTGTAGGCGCACGGAACGGCGCCGCGCGCGCGCATCCAGTGCACAGCGGCCGAGGTATCAAGCCCACCGGAGAAGGCAATGCCGACGCGCTCGCCGACAGGAAGCGACTGCAGAATGTTCTGGCTCATGGATCAGGATCGTGCGGGGGAAAAGGACACCCGGCGCGTGAGCGCGCCGAAGCAAACCCCTAAACGTATCACGAACGGGCCGTTCGATCGTTGCGGTCGAGAACGCACCCGGCCTGCAGCCAATGCCATTTCCCGGGGAGAAACTCCCAGGGAATGAGCGAAACCGAGGTGCCCGGTGGAAACACACACGCCGTGCGGTGATCCTGCCATTCGCCACTGGCGTTGAGCGTGGCAAGGAGGGCCTCGCCCGCCGCGTCAAGGGAATGGTTCTTATCCTTGAGTCGCAGCCCTGTGGGCTCGAGCACCGCGCGCTCGATCGTCCTCGAAAGCACCGCGCCAACATCACCCGGCAGAGCAGGCCCCGACAACCAGTCATGCACACTCGCCCACTCCCGCCCCGCGAGCCGCCTGGGGAGCCCAGCCAGCGCAGCCTCCACCGCATCCAGATCGTGATGGCGATAGATCTGCTGCCCCAGCACGTTATCGAACAGCCAGGACGCATCGGGCCAACGCGCCATGAGTGCTTCCAGTCTCAACAGCGCGTCCAGCCGATGCCAGTGCACTGACGTGCCTGCGCGCCTCAGGCGCCGTCCATGGCGCCAGGCAAATAGCGGGCGGGCCAGCGGGTCGATATCGATCGCCTCGATACACCGGAAACGTTCGAGGAAATCGGTCGACATCATCCATCCGGCAGACGCGCCGACCAGCACCAGATGGCGAGACTCGAACCTCAGCGTGCCCAGCCAGCTCGCGATCGCCTCCCGCGTCGGGCGCCAGCGGCCCGATGCCCTCAGGGCGCGAACATGCCAGACGGCGCCGCCGGTGCGATTCGGGCCGACAGAGGGCGCCGGAAACGCGGGCGCCTGTTCAGGGTCGAGCGTAGAGTGCGGCGTATGCGAAGCGGTCATGGATCCATTGTAGACAGACGCGCCACCCCGGGTTCCCGACCCGCCAACCTGGGCATGACCTCGGTTCCACCGGATCACTGGGGGACAATCCCGTCAACGTTTCCATCCCTCTTGACAGGCAGCCTCATGATCTCCGTCTTCAAGCGCGCCGTGCTGGCCACGGCACTCGCCCTGGCCACCTTGTTTTCTCCGGAGTCCGCGATGGCCGTATCCGAACCCGCCTTCACTATCGAGCGTCGCGAGGGTGATTTCGAACTTCGCGACTACCCCGGCTTTGTCGTCGCCGAGACCCGGGTCGAAGGCGGCTTTGACGAAGCGAGCCGCGCGGGCTTCCGGCGGGTAGCGGGCTATATCTTCGGCGGCAACAGCGGGCCCGACGGTCAGCCGGTAAAAATCGCCATGACAGCACCGGTCACCGTGGAACCAGCAGGGGGCGACCAATGGCGCCTGCACTTCGTGATGCCCGAGGACCTTCGTTCGAACACGCTACCCAAGCCCTCGGATCCATCGGTCAATCTTCGCGAGGTGCCGCGGCACCGGATGGCAGTGGTGCGCTTTGGCGGCTTCACCACCGAAACCGCCATCAGCGAGCAGACGCGCAGACTGCGCGAGTGGGTCACCACCCAGGGCCTGCAGGCTGCGGGCGAAGCGCAGATCGCGCGCTACAACGATCCCTTCACCCTGCCCTGGAATCGCCGCAACGAAATCATGATCCCGGTGCGTTGAGCGCGGGCCGGTCCGGCATTCATCGGGTCCGGTGCGCCGGGCGCCCACCCTCAGTGATCGTGGCCCGAATTGGCGCCGAAGTGGGCGTCGGCGCGCTGGGCCTGAGCGCTCTGGTTGCCGGTGTAGAACGCCGGGAAGTGCATGGCCACCACCCCCCGGTCGGCAGCATAGGCGCTGCAGCTTTCCACCTTCAGGGGCTTGCCCGACGGATCGAGTTGCGGCGGCTTGGCCAGCCGCACCTCGGCCAGCGTCTGGAAGGCTGCAGTTCCCATCGGGATCAACAATTCCATGATGTGTGTGCAGGCGGCGCTTCGGCCAAGCTTGCGCTTTACCTCGTTGCTCCAGCCGGCTGCAATTCGCGTGCCGATCAGTCGCTCGAGGTTCATGCCGCCCTCCCGGCAGACCGGATAGGGGGTGGAATCGCTCACCGACTCGATCTCGTGCACCACCAGGTCGGTGTCCACCGCAATCCGAACCCACATGTCATGCACCAGATCACCCACCTTCACATGCCGATCACCCGCAGGCGGTGAAAACGGCAGGTCTTTGCTGTCGCTCACCCGGCCCTCAATCTCATACAACCCATCCTGACGATGGTAGCCGCGCATGGTGATCGCACGCAGGTGCACCGGGCGACGACCAATCGAGGCGGGACGTTCAGGCAAAGGCATGACAGGGATCCTTCAATGTGCGGGCACAACGACGCTCAGCGGCGAACAATTCGATTCCTGAGCACACCAATGCGCTCGATTTCGAGTTCGACGACATCGCCGGGTTCGAGAAACCGGTCGATCTCAAGACCACATCCGGTTCCGACCGTGCCCGAGGCGATCACCTCGCCCGGGTAAAGCGTTTCCGACTGCGAGATGAACGCGAGAATGTCCGGAAAGCCGTGGTGCATGCCCGATGAATTTCCGCCGCCACGCCGCTCGCCGTTCACTCTCACTTCCATGTCGAGCGTGTGCGGATCACCGATCTCGTCGGTGGTGACGATCCAGGGCCCCAGCACATTGCCGGTATCAAAGTCCTTGCCCTTCATCGGCCCCATACCGAGCGGCCGCTCCACCATCTGAACATCGCGCGCCGAAAAATCATTGAAGATGGTGAACCCAAAAATGTGCGACATCGCCTGGTCGCGGGCGATGTCACAGCCGCGCCGTCCGATCACGCAGGCCAGTTCCAGTTCATAGTCCATCAACTCGGAAAATGGCGGCCAGCAAACGTCGGTTTCATGCCCGACCACGCTCATCCGGTTGCACTTGTACCAGGTGGGGCGTTGGTACCAGACCGGTGAAACGGGGGCCGAAGGTTTGCCGGTGCGCTTTTCCCAGGTTTTCATCGCGTTCAGCAGATGCGCCTCGAACACCAGGCAATCGCGCATCTGGCGAGGCTCGGGCAGCGGCGACAGAAGCTGAAGCCCGGCAAGCGGCTTCGCATGGGCTGCCGGCCAGCGGGCCGCGACCGCGCGCGCCGCATCGAGTGCGGCGTCACCGCCATCGATCAGATCCAGCATGGATTCAAACGCCGGGCGGGCAAGCGCCAGGTCGGCCGCGGACCTGGCCAGATCGAGCACCTGCCCAAGGCGCGTATCGACCACACCCACCGCACGCGAGCCATCGTCGCGAACAAACGTGGCGAGCTTCATGGTTGCGCCCTAGTCTTCGAAGATCGCCACGGCCCGGGTAAAGCCCGCCGACCCGCCCCGCACCTTCACCGGGAAACAGGAGAGCGTGAATCCGTGCGCGGGCAGCACCTCGAGGTTGTGCATCTTTTCAATGTGGCAATAGCCGATCTCGCGCCCCGCCTTGTGACCTTCCCAGATCACCTTCACGTCACGGGTTTCGTCATAGGTCTTGGCCATGTGCTTGAAGTGGGCGTCCCAGGACCAGCAGTCGGTACCGGTGACGCGCACGCCGCGCGAGGTGAGATAGAGCGTTGCCTCGCGGCCCATTCCGCAGCCCGCCTCGACATAATCAGGATCGCCAAACCGCTTGCCGGCCGATGTGTTGACCACCACGATATCGAAGGGCTTCAGATCGTGGCCGATGCGCGCAAGCTCCCGCTCGACGTCGTCTGCCTGCACTACATACCCGTCGGGGAAGTGCCGGAAATCGAGCTTCACCCCTCGCCCATAGAACCACTCGAGCGGGATCACATCGATAGTGGCAGCAGGCTTGCCCCGATCCATGGTGGAGGCGAAATGCCAGGGCGCATCGACATGCGTACCGTTGTGCGTATTGACCTTGAGGAACTCGATCGCATATCCCTCGCCATCAATCAACTCCTCGGGCTTGAGGTCGGCATAGCGCCGCGCGACCAGCGGTGCGGTTTCCTTGTGCGTGCGGTATTCGATGCTGGGCTCAAGCCCGGGCGGATCGGAGCGCACATCGTTTTCGATCGGTACCGACAGGTCGACAAAGCGACGGGCCATCTGGATAGACTCCTTGCGGGGGGACGAGGGAGTCTAGTCCGGCTCCTCTGTCGACCGCAAGGTCGTGCGGTCCGTTCAGTGCAAAGCCGAACGGCACCTGAAAGGCGCCCGCGCCGATCAGGCGCGGTTGATCAATACTCGACCGAATGACCCTTGATGTAGGTCTCGAGGTATTTGATGAGCTCACCCTGCTGCTGCATGATGTCTTTCACCACGTCGCCAATGGATACCATGCCGGTGATTCGACCTGCGTCGGTCACCGGAAGGTGGCGGATGCTGCGGGACATCATGATCTTCATGCAGTGATCGATGGTGTGCTCAGGCGTGACGGTGAGCGGATCACGCGTCATGATGTCGGATACCCGCGTGGCGCTGGCGTCTTTGCCGGGCAGCAGCACACGGATCGCGCAATCGCCCTGCGACACAATACCGGACAGGTGATCGTTATCGATGATGAGCACCGCACGGATCCGGTGCTCGCGCATCATGGTGAGTGCTTCCAGCACGCTTGCGCTGGAGGGCAGGGATTTGATCTGACCCGATTTGCGGGCAATACACGATTTGACGGTTGACATGAGGATCCCTGCGCGACCGGACTGATGCGCCCACCCGACCGTCGCGCAACCTCACCGCGAACAGCTTCGTGGGCATGCAGGCATATGCCTGACCAGCCGCAAGCCTATCCGAACCCGCCTGGCACTTGCGACAATCCCGATCAGGCCGTTCGACCATCGCCGCGCAGAACCGACCACTGCCGGACGTTCGCAGCGCTGGCGCAACACCCCCCGCTCGTGATAAACACAGGCCGAAGACCTGATTCATCAGGCCAAACGAGGAGACGATCCATGACCACGCGACGACAGGTTCTGGCCGCGGCAAGCGCAGCGGGGCTGGCTGGGGCCAGCCCGCTGACCCGAGCCCAGCAGGCGTTTCCGAGCCGCCCCATACGCTACATCTGCCCATGGCCCGCGGGCGGCTCCACCGACGCAGTGATGCGCGCGCTGGCGGAAAGCGCGAGCCGGGCGCTGGGTCAGCAGGTGGTGGTCGAGAACAAGCCAGGTGCGGGCGGCACGCTGGGGGCCAACGAGCTGGTTTCGGCACGCCCGGATGGCTACACGCTTGCGCAGCTGCCGCAGGGCGTGTTCCGGCTGCCCCACATGCAGAAAATGGCGTTCAACACGCTCACCGACTTCACCTGGATCGCCTGTCTCACCGGCTATACCTTCGGCATGGTCGTGCTGGCCGAATCGCCCATCCGAAGCATTGCCGACCTGGTGGCCTGGGCCAAGGCGCGCCCCGGTGAATTCACCTACGGCTCAACCGGCACGGGCACCAGTCCGCACCTTGCCATCGAGGAATTCGCACAGCGCGCGGGCATCCAGCTCAACCACATTCCGTTCAAGGGCAACGCCGAGAACATGCAGGCGGTGCTGGGCGGTCATGTCATGGCCGCAAGCGACGCGACCGGCTGGGCCCCTCATGTCGACTCCGGGCGGCTTCGACTGCTCGCCACCTATGGCAGCCAACGTACCCGCCGCTGGCCCCAGGTGCCCACGCTCGACGAATTGGGCTACAAGACCGTATCGGATTCACCGTTTGGCGTTTGCGGCCCAAAAGGCATGGACGCGGCGGTGGTCCAGACAATTCACGACGCCTTCCGGAAAACACTGGACGACCCTGCCGTGCGGGCAAGCTTCGATCGCTATGACCAGACCGTGATCTACAAAAACACCGCCGACTACACGCGCTTTGCCCGCGAAACCTTCGAGGCCGAGCGTGCCACCATCGAGCGACTCGGGCTCGCCCGGAAAGGTTGATCAGCGTGTCCACCTCCATGCAACTTGCCCCCGCGAAAGGCACCCGCGTACTGGTCGCAGGGGGTTGCGGCGGCATCGGCCGCGAACTCGTCCAGGCACTGATCGACGCGGGCGTCGTGGTGACCGTTTTCGACCTCCCCACCTCGGCCGAGCGCCACCCGCCGCCGGCCGGCGTAGCGCTGATCACACTCGATGCCTCGCTGGCAGCCGAGGTCGACTCGGCCTTTGCCACGCTCGACGCATCATGGCCCGAAGGCTTCGATGGATTCGTGAATCTGGTGGGCTTTGCCGCTGATCGCATCCCCCTCGACCAGCTTCCCATCGCCGAGTGGCAACGCGTGGTCGACGGCAACCTTGGGTCGAGCTATCTGCTCAACCGGGCTGCCGTACCCAGGCTCAGAAAGCGCGGCGGTGGAGCGGTGGTGAACGTCGCATCCGGACTCGCCACGCGCGTCATGCCAGGTTTCGGTCCCTATTCAGCCTCCAAGGCCGCGCTGATTGCACTCACCAAGGCCGTGGCGGTTGAAAACGCACCAGCAATCCGCGCCAACGCAGTGGCCCCTGCGGCGGTGGACACCGATTTTCTGGTGGGGGGAACCGGGCGCGAACGCACCGACTCTCACCTTGACCGCGAGAGCTACATGAAGCTGATTCCGCTCAGGCGGTTGGGCCTGCCCGCCGATGTGGTGGGACCGATCCTGTTTCTGCTCGGACCGGCTTCCGGCTACATGACGGGACAGACCCTCTATATCAACGGCGGCGCGCTCACCCCCTGAAGGCGACGCGCGCGCCTCAAACCTGCATCCCGTAGGCCTTCAGGAAATCGCGCGCGGGCACGCCGGGTTTTTCGGTCGCTGCCAATTGCGCCCGGATCATCGGCACAAACGCGGCCGTCCAGCGCCGTTGCTCATCGGCCGACAGCGCGATCACTTCCTTGTCACGGCGGGCAGCGGCCACCGCATCGTCGCTGTGCTTCTGGATGTTGGCTGCGGCCCGAAGGCTAAGCCCCAGCCCGGTGGTGTCGTCAATGATCTTGCGCAGGTCTACCGGCAGTTTCTGGTAGCGCGCAAGGTTCATGTTGATGGTGAATGGCGAGCGTCCCACCGGCACATCGATCGTGAAATGGCGGCAGACTTCCAGCAGTTTGAAGTCGATGGCTCCGGCCATCGAGATCAATGCACCGTCGACCACGCCCCGTTCGATCGAGTTGTAGATCTGGCCCGCCGGCATGTCGATTGGCGTCGCGCCAAGTGCAATGAGTTGTTCCGACTGCGCCGACGAGGGCGTGCGGATCTTCAAGCCCTTCATATCCTCGAGCCTGCGCACTGGCTTCGACCGGGTCATGACGGCGGCGGCATCACCGGTCCAGATCACCAGTGGCTTGCTCTCCTTCATTTCGCCATCGGTGAAGAACTTCATGTGTTGCCACATCTTGCGGGTTCCCTCCTCCGAACTGTTCGCCATGCCGGGAAGTTCGGAAAGCGACATCAGCGGGAAATCAGCGGAGGTGTAGCCGGGCAAGGTGAAGGTGATGTCGGAGAGACCGCGCACCATCTGTTTGTAGAGTTCGGGCGGTTTGCCGCCAAGCTGCATGGAAGGAAACACGCGCAGATTGAGGCGGCCACCGCTCTTTTCGGCGATTTCTTTTCCCCAAGGCACCATGATCTGCGCCAGGCCATAGTGCGTGGGCGGAACGAACGTGGCGAGTTTGATTTCTTCCTGCTGCGCACGCGAGGTGCCGGGCACGGTCAGAACCAGCGCTGCGGCGGACGAGGCAGCGGCGAAACGTCGACGATCAGGGTTCACGGGGTCTCCTCCTTCAGAAAACAAGCGGTGGATGGCGGCCTCGCCCGACCGGGCTGGCAGCCGTTGTTATGGTTGAGAACTATCGGACCATGGCATTGGGAATCATGAGGGCAATGTCGGGGAAGGCCACGATCAGCGCGACGCAGACAATCATTGCAACCCAAAACGGGGTGATGGCACGAAAGATCGCGCCCATGCTGGTGTCGGGCACCAGGCCTTTCACCACGAAGACATTCATGCCCACCGGCGGGGAAATCAGGCCCATTTCAAGCAGGATCACCATGATGACGCCGAACCAGATCAGGTCATATCCCAGCGCCTTCACGATCGGAATCACGATGGGCAGCGTGAGCACCAGCATCGAGAAGCCCTCGAGGAACATGCCGAGCACCAGATACAGCGCCATGATCAGGAGCAGCACCACAAAGGGTGCAAGCGATGCGCCGGTCAGCAGGTCGGCGATTCGACCGGGCAGTCCGCTCAGCGCGAGAAACGGTCCGAACACCAGCGCACCCATCAGGATGAGGAACACCATGGCGGTGGTGCGAACGGTATCGAGCAGCACCTGCTCAAGCACTGGGCGGCTCAGCTGGCCGGTAGCCCAGGCCCAGCCGATCGCAAGGAACGCACCCACCGCCGCGGCCTCGGCCGGTGTGAACACGCCCGCGTAGATGCCGCCGATTGAAGCGAACACGAGACCCAGCATCGGCGCCGACTGTCCAAGCGCACGCCAGCGCTGCGGGAAAGTGGAGCGCTCACCCGCCGGGCCGAGCTCGGGGCGAAACGCCGTCCAGATCATGATCGTGATGACAAAGAGCAGCGTGAGCAGCAGGCCCGGCAACACGCCCGCGAGCAGCAGCTTGCCGATGGACTGCTCGGTGAGAATGCCGTAGATCACGAAAGCCGTGCTGGGGGGAATGAGGATGCCCAGCGTTCCCCCTGCCGCCACCGTGCCGGCGGCAAGGCCCCCGTCGTAGCGGTAGCGCCGCATTTCCGGCAGACACACCCGCCCCATGGTGACGGCCGAGTTTGACCGTGTGCCGGCGCGGGCCGAACCGAAC
>RFXC01000461.1 GCA_009921765.1 Betaproteobacteria bacterium
TCACCACCACCCTCGAGTTCTAACCCAAGTTCGTCAGTTCGCGGAACGCTTTTATTGGTAATCAGCGACTTGCGTTATTTAGGCGCCGTTTTTCGGCACTACATTGGGGATCACACGGGATCCTTTGAGCAGTCGCAGGCCCAGGTGGGCGAGCAACTGGGCGGTCGCGGGTTCGGGTGTGGAGATGACCCGCAGGCGTAGCTCCGTCTGCACAGCGCCGCGTTTGACCGGCAACACGACATCCACGCTCTTGATGGTGGCCACCTGCTTGATCAGTTGCCGGGCGCAGGTGCCCAGCCCCTTGCTTTGCATCCATTGCTCCAGCGTGCGCCACAGCGCCAGCGCGAGGAAGCACACCAGCAGATGCGCCCCGACGCGTTCCTGCTTGCGATGGTAGATCGGTCGCAGCCCCAGGTCGCTTTTCGCGGTGCGAAAGGCCGCCTCGGCCTGGGTCAATTGCATGTACCAACGCCACAACAGCGCCGGATCGGTCTCCTCGCAGTTGGTGCGCAACAGGTACGCGCCTTTCTGCCGGTACGCCTTCCGGCCGGCGACAACGTCACTGGCGATCCGCAACCCGACCGCACGCCCCGACTCATCGCTCAGCACCGTGGCCTCGATGATCGCGGCCGCGGCGGGGTATTTGCCGAGGGCGCGGCCGATGCGCCGGCCCACCGCCTCTTGGTCAGTCTGCGGCTGGCGTTGCAGCCACTGCGCGACGCGCACGAGCGCCTCGGTCAACCGCTCGCTCTGCCGCTGGAGCATCGCGCGCTCCTTCTCCGCGCGGGCCGAACTGCGGCACAGGATGTACTGCTCACCAGCCTCCCCGTCGGGATGCTCGACCAAGCGCACCTCCAGCCCGTCCTGCACCTCCTGCCATGACGTGCGCTCGAGCAGCGCCGCCTCGTGGCGCCGCAGCCAGCTCTTCGGCGTGCCCACCAGATAGCGCGCCCGGCGTTCGCGCAGGAAGGCGATGTTCGCCTCGCTGACCATGCCGCGGTCCATCACCCAGATGCGCTCGGCCACGCCGTACTTCTCCTCCATGCTGCGCACGATCTGCTCGACGGTGGTCACATCGGTGCGGTTGCCGGCGAAGGTCTCGAACGACAGCGGCAGCCCCTCCGGCGTGCACACCAGCCCGATGCACACCTGCTTGCAATCGCCGCGGCTGTCCCGCGAGTAGCCGTGCCGGGCCTGCGGGTTGTCCGCCGCTTCGCCCTCGAAGAACGTGCTCGTCACGTCGTAGAGCAGGAACTCCAGCCGCACGCCGAACCACTGCCGGTAGCGCTCCATCAGGTGCGAGCAGAGCGCCTCCTTGTGTTCGGCCAGTCGGTCCAACGCCCGGTACAGTCGCGCGTCGTTGACCGCGCGCTCGTCGATGCCGAGCAGCTCGTCGAGCGCGGTGGTGCCGTACCAGTGCTCGGCCACGCCGAGTTCGGAGCGCTGCGCGCAGAACCGCGCCACGGTGAGCAGCGCCGCGACCTGGGACCAGCCGACCGCCTCGCGCCCCGCCGGCAGCAACCCGGCGAGCAGCTGGTCGAGTTTCAGCCGGTGCCAGAGCGCCAGGCCCAGGTAGCCTTCGCCGAAGTCACGCGTGCGTTCCACGCGCACTCCCCGCACGTCCACCTGCTCCCACCGCGCCGCGCCCGGCTCATCCGCGGCCACCCCGGGCAACGGCGACGTCGTGGTGCGCGCCGCCGGGGTCTCGCCGCGGAGCAGCGCCGGCAGGTCATCCCAGCCATCCCGCAACGCACCAGCCTCCTGCTCGTCCAGCTTGCCCAGCGAAGCGACGACCCGCTGGCGCGGTCCCCGCGCCGTGCGCACCGTCTCGCACAGGTGCCAGTAGCTGTAGCCGACTCCGCGATGTTGCTTGGTTTTGCGCCGCAGGAACACGCCCGCGATCCTCGCCGAAAAAGCGCCGCCCAACAATGGGGCGTTCGGCACTACAC
>RFXC01000462.1 GCA_009921765.1 Betaproteobacteria bacterium
AGGTCTTCACGTCGTTAGACACGGCCGCCTGCCTGGGCATCGCGGCTGCCCTGGAGACCTCCAGCACCCATCCGCTCGGTCGAGCGATCGTGCACGCCGCCCGCGCGTCGGGCAGTGCGCAGTTCGTCGCCGTGTCGCTTACGAATGTCCCGGGCGAGGGTGTCGAGGGTCAGGTCAATGGGCGCCACTATCGCCTCGGCCGCGAACGATTTGCCCTGACCGAGACCGGTCGCGCCGCCCAGCCCGCTTCAGACCCGCAGCCCGCTTCAGACCTGCAACCCGCCTCAGACCCGCAACCTGCTTCCGCCGCACAGACCCGATCCGCCGATCAGGCCGACGCTTCCGACCCGTCAGCCCCTGCCCACAGCTCGACATCCCGTGACCACCAGGGTCTCCACTCCGAAGTCTGGCTCTCGCAAGACGGCCTGCCGCTCGCACGAATCGCACTCGCCGATCCACTGCGTGAAGAAGCACCCGCCGTGGTGGCAGCACTGCGGAAGGCCGGCCTCACCGTGCATCTGGTGTCGGGTGATCGCCGCGCGGTGGTCAATGCTGTCGGGGACCGACTCGATATCGGGAGCTGTCATCCCGAGGCCACGCCCGCCGACAAACTCGCATTCGTTCAGGCGCTCCAGTGTCAGGGCCGGCGTGTGCTTGCCGTAGGCGACGGCATCAATGACGCGCCGCTTCTTGCCGCAGCCGATGTCTCCATCGCGATGGGCTGCGCGAGCACGCTCGCACGCACCTCGGCTTCGGTTGTCCTCCTGGGTAGCGGACTCGATGATGTCACGGCGCTGCGCACGCTTGCGCTGCGTACGCGGCGCGTGATCGTTCAGAACCTCGGCTGGGCACTCGCCTACAACATCATCGCCATTCCCGCAGCCGCATTCGGCTGGATCGCGCCCTGGGCGGCTGCGCTCGGCATGTCGGCGAGTTCACTCCTGGTCGCAGGCAACGCCCTGCGGCTACTGGAATCCCGCCGGCATCACACGGCGCCATCAACCGGGGCACGCTGATGGAAGCACTTTTCCTTCTCATCCCGCTCAGCGTGGCGATCATCGCAGCCGCCACCTGGCTCTTCCTGCGGATGGCGGACCAGGGGCAGTTCGAGGACCTCGACAGCCCCGGGCACCAGATCATTGCCGACGACGACCGCGCGCCCCATCGCTCCGATTCGGCCAGTCGTTAGCGTCTGACCGAGACGACGCGCACATCGGCGAATCGACCGCCCTTGACGCAACGCAAGGCCTGTTCGCCGGAAGCTTTCAATAATCACCCCAATCGACAGGGGGTTCCGATGACGGCAAGCACAACAGCCCACGTCCACTATCACTACAAGGTGGTGCGGCAGTTCACGATCATGACGGTGATCTGGGGGTTTGTCGGCATGCTGGTGGGCGTCTGGATCGCTCTTCAGCTTGCCTGGCCCGAACTCAACTTTGACCTTGCGTGGCTGAGCTACGGCCGCCTGCGGCCGCTGCACACCAATGCGGTGATTTTTGCGTTTGGCGGGTGCGCGCTTTTCGCCACCTCCTACTACGTGGTGCAGCGCACCTGCCATGTCCCGCTCTTTTCGCCCGGGCTCGCCGCCTTCACCTTCTGGGGCTGGCAGCTGGTGATCGTGCTGGCCGCCGTGACGCTGCCGCTTGGCATCACCAGCGGCAAGGAATACGCTGAACTCGAGTGGCCGATCGATTTGCTGATCGCTGCAGTGTGGGTGTCCTACGCAGTCGTTTTCTTCGGCACCATCTTCAAGCGCAAGACCCCCCACATCTATGTCGCGAACTGGTTCTTCGGCGCCTTCATCATCACGGTGGCCGTGCTCCACATCGTAAACAGTGCAGCGCTACCGGTATCACTCACCAAATCGTACTCCGCCTACGCCGGCGTACAGGACGCCATGATCCAGTGGTGGTACGGCCA
>RFXC01000463.1 GCA_009921765.1 Betaproteobacteria bacterium
CTGGCCTCAGTGAAGTTCGGTACGGTGTTACCCCACAAGCTGGCGAGCCGGCGCCGACTATTACGCAGCTCGCTCTCGCTCTGGTTGAGCACCACGCGCGCGCCCGCCTCAGCCACGCGTGCACGGGTCTCTTCCACCGGCGAGATTTTGCCTGCTGTGACGCGTTTGGCTGCGATATCGGTTGCACGCTGCGCCAGACGCACGCTGTCTTCGGCGGTGGTTTTCAGTTCCTGTGCGGCGAGCACATCAAAAAATGCCGCGATCACTGCGCTGCGCAGACGCAGCTCTGCGCTGCCTAAATCCGCCAGCGCAACCTCGCGCCCCAAGCCGGCGGCACGCACACGGGCTTCCAGTTTTCCGGCAGTTTCAAATGGTACGCCGACCTCGGCAGTCGAGCTGCGCCCAGCGCGGCTGACATCGTCGGCCTGATAAATGAACTCGGGATTAGGGCGCAGCGAGCCCTGCAGCACCTGGCCGTCAGTGGCGTTCACCTCGCGTCGTGCCGCGGCCAGTGTCGGGTTGTGCTCAATCGCGTAGCGTATCGCCTGATCAAGCCGCAAAGGCTCGGCCAACTCGATGAACAGCGGCGCTTGGGCTTGGGCCGGCGCAAGCACACAGCAGATCGGCAAGGCGAGCACCAGCGCACGCCATCCGTTCACGATCTGCCAACTGCTAAAAGCCATGCTTTATCCTCTCTCGCAGCGCTGAGCAATCGACCCGGCGGCCCGCGCGCGAGTGTATCAGCCCGTCCCGGCCGACTCGCGCGGTCATGGCGCGGTCATGGCTGACATCAATCACGCCCGCGCCTGCCACGCAGCAAATGTTCGCGAAACACGCTCGCGATGGGCGACAGCCGTTTACCTTTGGGCGACACCACATGCCACTGCGAGTGCAAAGGGAAACCCTGCACGTCCAGTGCCACCACTTCATCGTTGCCTTGCCCGCTCTCCAGCGCATGGCGCGAGAGTACCGCTACGCCAAGTCCTGCTGCAACCGCCTGCCGGATCGCCTCATTGCTACCCAGCTCCATGCGCATATTGGGGCGGAAGCTCTGCGCAGCGAACAGCTGCTCGGTTGCCATTCGCGTACCCGAGCCAGACTCACGCAAAATGAACCGGTCAGTCGCAAGCTTTTCTATTGGCAGCTTGCGCTTCTTGGCCAGCGGGTGGGTAGAGGCTGCAACCAGCAGCAAGGGGTTAGGCATGAAGACATCATCGTCCAGCTCGATATCGGCAGGCGGCATCGACATGATGTAAAGGTCGTCGTGATTATCGCGCAGGCGCGCCACCACGCCATCGCGGTTCAGCACCTGTAACGAGATATCAATCTCCGGGTGCTGCTGACAAAACCCGCCGAGCAGCCGCGGCATGAAGTACTGGGCGGTGTTCACCAGCGCCACCCTCAGCCGACCGCGCGTCAAGCCGCGCATGGCATCGAACTTCTGCCGCAGGGCCTCCCATTCGCCAGCGATGGCGCGCGCGGTCTCCGCCAATTCCCGGCCAGCTTCGGTCAGAAACACCCGCTTGCCCACCACCTCGTACACCGGCATGCCGATGGATTGCGTGATCTCTTTCAACTGCATCGAGGCGGTCGGCTGCGTCACATGCAGCGCCCTCGCAGCCGCGCTGACGCTGCCAGTATCGGCCAGCGCCAAGAACAGGCGCAGTTGTCTAAAAGTCAGGTTCATAGAGTTTTCCTGATGCTTTTCATTCAAAAATCGATTTTACCTGATCGGGGTACGCCGCTACCATTGCGCACAATTTTCAGGAGTCTCATGTGCAAAACCTTCTCGACCCGGCAATTTTGTTCTTTGCGTTCGGCCTACTGGCCGGGCTGCTGCGCTCCAACCTTGAGGTGCCGCCTCAGATGGCGAAATTTCTTTCGCTGTACCTGCTCATGGCGCTAGGGCTGAAAGGCGGTT
>RFXC01000464.1 GCA_009921765.1 Betaproteobacteria bacterium
CCACGCTCCGCGACTGTTCGCGTCGAACTCGACGGTGATCTTGCGGCTGCGGTCAACCTGGGTATTGCGAGCGAACTCCTCAGCACCCTTGTCGCGCTTGGTGAGGTCATTGATGCCGGTGATTTCACAGATGGCCTGATAAATGGGCACCAGCGCATAACCGAACCCGAACATGAGCCCGGCCATGACCACCAGCTTGCCCAGCATCTGGACATTCATGCCACGCGCAAGGCGCCCGGCGGGGGCGTGCGTGGAGGCGGGGTCGGGCGCTGCCATGACGAATCGGGTCAGCCGCCAAACAGCCAGTATTTTGCGATCACGCCGGCAAAGAACACCAGCGCGATCGAGGCGAGCACGAGCGCGGTTCGCAGGTTGCTCGGGCGGTTGGCTGAAGGGTCTGCGCTCACGGTATCCGGCACCACGTCACTTCACAACCGGCGGGGTTTCGAAGGTGTGGAAAGGCGCGGGCGAGGGCACCGTCCACTCGAGACCTTCCGAGGCGCCCCACGGATTGTCCGCCGCCTTTTCACCGCCGCGGATGCACTTGATGATCACCCACAGGAAGATGAGCTGCGACAGCCCGAACCAGAACGCACCCACCGTGACGATTGCGTTGAAGTCGGCAAACTGCATCGGGTAGTCGGCATAGCGGCGTGGCATGCCGGCCAACCCGAGGAAGTGCATCGGGAAGAAGGTGAGATTGAAGGACAGAAGCGACATCCAGAAGTGCACCTTGCCCAGCCGCTCGTCGTACATGTGGCCGGTCCACTTGGGCAGCCAGTAGTAGGTGCCAGCAAAGAGGGCGTAGAGCGAGCCCGCCACCAGCACGTAGTGGAAGTGCGCCACCACGTAGTAGGTGTCGTGGAGCGCGATGTCGAGCGGCGCCACCGACAGAATGATGCCGGTGAGGCCACCCATCGTGAACACGAAGATGAAGCCGATGGCAAAGAGCATCGGCGTCTCGAACGTCATGGAACCGCGCCACATGGTGGCCACCCAGTTGAAGATCTTCACGCCGGTGGGCACGGCGATCAGCATGGTGGCGTACATGAAGAACAGCTGCCCGGTGACCGGCATGCCCGTGGTGAACATGTGGTGCGCCCAGACGATGAACGACAGGATGGCGATCGATGCGGTGGCATACACCATGGAGCTGTAGCCAAACAGGCGCTTGCGTGCAAAGGTCGGGATGATCTCCGACACGATGCCGAAGGCCGGCAGGATCATGATGTACACCTCGGGATGACCGAAGAACCAGAAGATGTGCTGGAACATCACCGGGTCGCCGCCACCGGCAGCGTTGAAAAACGAGGTGCCGAAGTGACGGTCGGTGAGCAGCATGGTGATGGCACCTGCCAGGACCGGCATCACCGCAATCAGCAGATAGGCCGTGATGAGCCAGGTCCAGACGAAGAGCGGCATCTTCATGAGCGTCATGCCCGGCGCGCGCATGTTGAGAATGGTGGTGACGATGTTGATCGAGCCCATGATGGAGCTCGCGCCCATGATGTGGAGCGCGAAAATGCCCAGATCCATACCGGGGCCCATTTGCACCGACAGCGGCGCATAGATGGTCCACCCTGCCGCCGTGGCGCCGCCCGGTACGAAGTAGGACGCCACCAGCAGAAGCGCCGCGGGCGGCAGCAGCCAGAAGCTGAAGTTGTTCATACGCGCGAACGCCATGTCGGCGGCGCCGATCATGAGCGGCAGCTGCCAGTTCGCAAAACCCACGAACGCGGGCATGATGGCGCCGAACACCATGATGAGGCCGTGCATGGTGGTGAGCTGGTTGAAGAACTCGGGGCTCACGATCTGCAAGCCCGGCTGGAACAGTTCGGTGCGAAGCAGGAGCGCATTGAGCCCGCCCACGATCAGCATCGTGAACGAGAACCACAGGTACATCGTGCCGATGTCTTTGTG
>RFXC01000465.1 GCA_009921765.1 Betaproteobacteria bacterium
CGCGGGGACCTGATAACGGCTGGCAGCAAACTCGGTCAGCCGTTCGCGAATCGTGAGAGCTGCGGCTTCTGCCGCCTTGCCGTTGAGGTCGGTGCCCGACGACGCAGCGGTCGCCGAGGTGTTGGGCACCTTGGAGGTATCGGTGGCACTCACCCGCACCGCCGAAATCGGCAGCCCGAAGACATTGGCCACCACCTGCATCACCTTCGTATGCAGCCCCTGCCCCATCTCGGTGCCGCCGTGATTGAGCATGACCGAACCATCGTTGTAGACATGCACGAGGGCGCCCGCCTGGTTGAACATCTGCGCATTGAACGAGATGCCGAACTTGACCGGCGTCATGGCGATGCCGCGACGAATCACAGGACTCGTGGCATTGAAGCGCGCGACGGCCTCGCGCCGCTCACGATAACGACTGCTCGCCTCGAGCCGGTCGGCAAGAATCGGCAGCACGTTGTCTTCCACTTCCATCAGGTAGGGCGTGATGTTGCGCTCACCCGATCCGTAAAAATTGAGGCGGCGCACATCGAGCGGATCGCGCGCCAGCGCGCGCGCGACGTCGTCGATTACCGCTTCGATCGCCATCATGCCCTGCGGTCCACCGAACCCGCGGAACGCGGTGTTCGATACCGTGTGCGTGCGACAGCGGTGCGACACGATCTCCACATGCTCGAGAAAATAGGCATTGTCGACGTGACAGATCGCCCGGTCGTTCACTGGCCCCGACAGATCGGCGGAATGCCCGCAGCGCGAGGCGAGCATGATGCGCAGCGCACGGATACGGCCGTCGGGCTCGAAACCGACCTCCCAATCGGCGATGAAGTCATGCCTTTTTCCGGTGATCAGCATGTCATCGTCGCGGTCCAGGCGCAGTTTCACCGGACGACCGGTGCGGGCGGCCAGCACCGCCGCCACGCAGGCAAAGAGCGCGGGCTGGCTTTCCTTGCCGCCGAAACCGCCGCCCATACGGCGGCACTGCACGGTCACATCATGGGACGAGCGACCCAGCGCATGCGCGACCAGATGCTGCACCTCGCTGGGATGCTGGGTCGAGCTCTGCACGAGCATCGAGCCATCGTCCTGCGGCAAGGCAATCGCGATCTGGCCTTCGAGATAAAAATGGTCCTGACCGCCAATCGACACGCTGCCGGTACGCCGAAGCGGACAACGCTCCAGCGCGGCATGCGGCTCCCCCCTGACCAGCGTCTGGGTGGGCAGCACGAAACTCTGCTCTGCCAGGGCAGTCCGGATGTCAAGAATGGCGGGAAGTGGGTCGATGTTCCACTTTGCCTTGCGCGCCGCGCGCCGCGCGAGATCATGCGAGGTGGCGAGCACCGCAAACACCGGCTGACCGGCGTACACCAGCTCGCTCTCCGCGAGAATGGGATCGTCATCGAGCACCGGCCCACACTGATTCGCACCCGGCAGATCGGCCGCGGTGATGACGTCAATCACCCCGGCCGAATCACGCACGGCCTGCAGATCCAGTCCGACAAGGCGCCCGTGCGCCACCGGGCTGATACCGAGCGCCGCGTGGAGCGTGCCTGCGGGCAAGTCGATGTCGTCGAGATAGCGGGCGCGGCCAGTCACGTGCAGCCGCGCGCTTTCATGCGGCTGCGGCTCGCCAATCAGCGCCGGATTCGACAACGGTTCTGCGGCGAGCCGGTTCACGAGGCGCTTACCTGCTCGACCCTCAACGCCGCTCCGCTCTGCTGCCGCTCGAGGTGCAGGCGCCGCAACAGATTGCCGGCCACCTGCATGCGGTAGGCGCTGCTTGCCCGCATGTCGGTCATGGGTGAGAAGTCCTGAGCCAACGCTGCGATGGCAGCCTCGACCGAATCATGCCGGCCTCCGTCGGAAAAACTGTCGGGCGTGACGTTGACGATCCCCATGACCACGGGGAGCCGCCGGCGGCTCC
>RFXC01000466.1 GCA_009921765.1 Betaproteobacteria bacterium
TCGGTGAGCAGCATGGTCACGGCACCGGCGAGCACCGGCATCACGGCGATCAGCAAGTAGGCCGTGATCAGCCAGGTCCAGCAGAACAGCGGCATGTTGAGCAGCCCCATGCCAGGGGCGCGCATGTTGAGGATGGTCACGACCACGTTGATGGCACCAAGGATCGAAGAAATGCCCATCAAGTGAATTGCGAAAATGGTGAGCGGGAAGCTGTCACCGGCTTGCAGCGAGAGCGGCGGGTACAAGGTCCAGCCGCCGGCCGGCGAACCGCCCGGAACAAACAAGGTCAGCAGCAGCAACGTGAATGCGAATGGCAGCAACCAGAAGCTGAAATTGTTGAGGCGGGGCAGCGCCATGTCGGGCGCACCGACTTGCATCGGTACCATCCAGTTGGCGAGGCCGGTCCAGGCGGGCATCACGGCGCCGAAGATCATCAGCAGCGCATGCATGGTGGTCATCGAATTGAAGAAGCCCGGGTCGACGAATTGCAGACCGGGCTGGAAGAGTTCCGCGCGGATGACGAGGGCCATGCTGCCGCCCAAGAAGAACATCACGCAGGCGAACACCAGGTACATCGTGCCGATGTCTTTGTGGTTGGTGGCATAGAGCCAGCGCTTCAGGCCGTGCGGCTTGTGATCGTGATCGTCGTGCGCGTGCTCGTGAGTTGCGGTGTTGGCCATGATCTTCGTTCTCTCTAGCTGAATTCTTTGACGTAGGCGGTCGCGGTGCGGATTCGCGCTGCTGGCTTAGCCTTGGGGCGCTGCCGGCAAGGCAGCAACCGTGGGCGCGGCATCGACGGCGGGCTCGGCTGTCGGCTCGGCGGCGGCCGGATTGGCAGCGGCCTTTTGTTGGGCGAGCCATGCCTTGTATTCGTCTTTGGTGACCACTTTGACGACCACCGGCATGAAGCCGTGATCGCGGCCGCAAAGCTCGGCGCATTGACCACGATAAATGCCGGTCTTGCCCTTCTCGACCTTGAACCAGAGCTCGTTGACGTTGCCCGGAATAGCGTCTTTTTTCATGCCGAACGCCGGAACCCACCAAGCGTGGATGACATCTTGAGCAGTGAGCAGCATGCGTACTTTGGTGTCCTCGGGGACCACCAGCGGGTTATCGACGCTCAACAAATAGTCGGGCACGGTCGTCGGGTCGATGCCGGACTTGAGCTGCCGCGCTTCGTCGCTCGCGCGATCGAGTTGCGAGAAGAAGCTCACATTCTCGCCGAGGTATTCGTATTGCCACTTCCACTGGTAGCCGGTGGCTTTGATGCTGATCTCGGTGTTGCGCGTGTCCTCGATGGCAATCAGCGTGCGCGCCGCCGGGATCGCCATGATGACGA
Organism: Betaproteobacteria bacterium; assembly: GCA_009921765.1. The sequence continues at coordinate 1,340 of RFXC01000466.1, forward strand.
GAATCACCACGGGAATGACCGTCCAGATGATCTCGGCTTTGGTGCTGTGCACCATGGTGGTGTCGGGTTTGGCGCCCTGCGATTTGCGGAACGCCACCAGCGACCAGATCATCCAACCGAATACGAACACACCGATCGCCACGCACCACCAAAAAATGGTCATGTGCAGCAAGTGGATTTCTTTGGAAAGTTCGGTGACGCCCACGGGCATGTTGAGGTTGCCCCACTCGGCCTGCGCAGCAAGGGGAGCGAGGCCGCCCAGGATCGCGAAAGCGGTGGTCAGGGCGTGGCTGAGATGTCTCTTCATGGGCTGTCCGGTTACTCGAAATTTTTGAAAGACGACGGTGTCGACGAGCCAGCGGTCCGCTTCACGCGGCACCAGCCTGCTTCGGCAACGGCGGGGATTCGTCCACACGGCCGATCAGTCGCCTGAGTCGGGCAGCGAGACCCAGCCTTTCCTGTTCATTGAGGAAGTGCCCGATTTCGTGCCGGCGCCCATGCGATTCGACCGTCAGTCGACTCGGATGCAGCGGCGAACCCCCGGCGCGGATT
>RFXC01000467.1 GCA_009921765.1 Betaproteobacteria bacterium
TTTCGTCAGCCAGATCGCCATCGCGATCCGTGTCGAGCCGATAGGGGCCATTCAGACCTGCAAAGGCCTGGAGGTTCGAGCCACCGATCAGCCAGCGGCGCGTCTGAACCGAAGTGCCATCGGACAGCGTGAGCTGGGCATCGGCGTTTTTCAGATCAAAGCGCCCGTCCACCGTCAGGAAGTCGACCGTGGTCACGGTCATACCCACCGAGTAACTGCGCTCGGTTCCGAAATAATCGGAGTTGAAGAACATGCCGAGCCGATCGGCATCGGCCACTGCGTGCGCACGGATGTCGATCAGGTCCGACAGCGGACGCGCGATGGTGTCAAGCGCAAGCGTCCTGGAATCGGCGGCAATCTGCAGCAACCGCGTGCCCGAGCTGAAGCCGAACAGGCCTTTGCCGTCGGTGAAGCGTCCCGCGATCGAACCCGCATCGATGATGGCAAACTTCTGCTTGAGTTGCGGCGTAAAACCGGGCGTGACGACCACGTCCACCGGCTCGGTGTCGATGATCTCGGTGCCCATCACCGGCTGACGCAGCTGGATATCGAGTATCGAGCCAGGTGCGAGCGTGAGCGTGCCAGTGACCTGCAGCCGGTCAAAGCCGGTTGCGGTGCCATCCGACAGACGAAGCGATAGCGCCTGGCCTGCCGAAACGGTTTGATTGCCCTCGACCTTGAGGAGCCCGGGCGATGCGCCGCGCTTGATCGTGCCGCTGGTTGCCAGCGCGCCATTCGCATCCACAATGCGAAGGCCGTCGGCTGCGCGAATCAGCACCTCGCCCGACGTGGCAAGTTGTGGCGCATCGAGCTTGTCAACGGTGGTGGCCGCCTGCAGCGTGATGCGACCCGATCCCGAGCTCACGGAATCGGCGAGCACGATGCGCGATGCGCTGCCCTGCGCGCCAACGGTGACCGCGCCCACTGCGCCGGTGGCAATCGGTGCGCCGGATTCGCTTCGAATCGTGGCGCTCGCCGCCTGTGAGCCTGCCGTGAGGTTCAGGTCGCCGCTTCCGGTGCTGCGCAATCCGTTCAGTGTGGTCGTGAGGGGTTCGATCGCCCGCCCGGCGCGGGCAACCGAAACCGATACCGCGCCCAGCGTCACCGAATCGGTTTCGGTGAGCCGGACGGTGGCGCCCGCCTCCGCGGCGAGCCTGCCTACCTGGAGTTCAAGCGCATTGGTCGCAATCGCCGTATGGGTGGAGGCCACACCGCCCAACGCGAGCGCACCGCCAATCTCTTCGGTGGCCTGCGCAAGGAGGCTCGCCGCCACGATATCGGGCGACGCGCCTTCGGTCGCACCATCCGCATCGATGATCGAGCCGCCGCGCGCAATCAGCGCCACCGCGCCGCTGCCAGCCAGTACCTCGGCCACCTGCAGCGCACCGTCGAGACCCTGACCCGACGCGATCCGGATCGCACCGCCGCCATTGGCCGTGGCAGTACGAACCTGCGTGCCCGCCGCCAGTGTGATGGCCTGCGCCGCCGTGATCTCGATGGACCCGCCCGGACTCTGAATGGCACCTGCGCCGGCGTTCTGAACAATCGGACCCGCCAGTGCAACCAGACTCAATGCCCCACCCGCCGCAGACACACCGCCTGCGGTGCGAAGCCCGATACCAGAGGCTGCGGAGGCCTCCAGCAGCAGGTCGCCATTGCCGGCCAGGTTCACCCCATCCGCCGCCACCGATAGACCCGCAGCCTGAATCAGCAGCGAACCGCTTGCCGCCTGCGCATCGAGTGTGACCTCGGATAGACGATCGCCCGTTGAGGCAAGGCGCAAGGCATCACCCGGCGTTCCATTGCCCGCCGCGACGCCTATGCCGCCGCCTTGAGTCGACAACGAAACGATCGGCGCGATCAAATCTACGCCCGTACCCGGCGTGGCGCC
>RFXC01000468.1 GCA_009921765.1 Betaproteobacteria bacterium
GCCCGCCTCCGCCGATTGCCCGCCTCCGCCGATAACCCGCCTCTGCCGATAACCCGCCCCGGCCGACAGCCTGCCTCAGGCGGCAATCTCCCCCGCCGCCTGTGCCGCCCACATGCGCGAATACACGCCGCCAGCTGCGAGCAGTGCATCATGCGTGCCGCGCTCCACGATCCTGCCGGCCTCGAGCACCAGAATCTGGTCGGCATCGACGATGGTCGACAGGCGGTGCGCAATGACGAGCGCCGTCCGCCCGGCGGCCGCCGCGCGCAGGGCCTGCTGAATCGCCTGCTCGTTGCGGGTATCAAGGGCCGAGGTTGCTTCATCGAGGAGCAGGACCGGCGGATTCTTCAGCAGCGTTCGCGCAATCGCCACCCGCTGCTTCTCGCCCCCCGAGAGCTTCAGGCCGCGTTCGCCCACCGGACTGTCATAGCCCTGCGGCAGCGCCGCAATGAAATCATGCAACTGCGCCGCGCGTGCCACCTGCTCGATTGCCTCGCGACTGGCCTCCGGTTGGCCGTAGGCGATGTTGTAGCGGATCGTGTCGTTGAACAGCACCGTGTCCTGCGGCACGATCCCGATGGCCGCACGCAGGCTCTCCTGCGTGACCGCGCGAATATCCTGTCCGTCGACCAGAATGCGCCCGGCGCTCACGTCGTAGAAGCGGAACATCAGCCGGGCGAGCGTTGACTTGCCGGCCCCGCTCGCACCGACCACCGCGGTGGTGGTGCCGGGTGCAATCACGAAGTCGATGTCATGGAGGATCGGACGCGCTGCGTCGTAGTGAAAACCCACGCGGTCAAACCGAATTTCCGGGCCACGTCCCACGGCCAGCGGCCGCGCATCCGGCGGATCGGAAACTTCGCGCTTTTCCGTGAGCAGTCGAAACATCCGCTCCATGTCGGTGAGTGCCTGCTTGATCTCCCGGTAGAGCACGCCCAGAAAATTGAGCGGGATGTAGAGCTGGATCATGAAAGCATTCACCAGCACCAGGTCACCCAGCGTCATCTCGCCCGCGATCACGCCCGCCACCGCTCGCCACATCAGAAGCGACACCGCTACCGCAATGATGGTCGCCTGACCGAAATTGAGGAGCGATAGCGACGCCTGCGAGCGGATCGCCGCGCGCATGCGCTTTCGAAGTTCGGTGTCATAGCGCTCCGCCTCGAAGCGCTCATTGCCAAAATACTTTACTGTCTCGTAATTGATGAGGGCATCGATCGCGCGCGTGCTCGCGCGGGAATCCTGCTCATTCATCTCGCGCCGAAAATGGGTGCGCCACTCGGTCACGCGGATCGTATAGATCACATAGACAACCAGGGCCGACAGCGCAATGAAGCCGAACGACGACTCGTAGTGCCAGAACAGATACCCGATCACCAGCGACACCTCGATCAGCGTGGGCAGGATGCTGTAGAGGGTGTAGGAAATCAGGCTCGATACGCCCTGCGAGCCCCGCTCGATGTCGCGCGTCATGCCGCCCATCTGGCGGTCGAGATGAAACCGCAGCGACATGTCGAACAGGTGCCTGAACACCTGCAGCACGATCGTGCGGTTGGCCTCATGCGTCACCCGCGAGAAAACCAGCTCGCGAAGCTCGGTAAAGAGCGATACCGACAGCCGTAGCAGACCATAGCCCACGATCAGCGCCACCGGCACCGCGATCGCCGCGCGCGCGGCCGCCTCGGGCGTATCAAGCGCATCGACCACCGCTTTCAGTACCAGTGGTACGCCTACATTGGCGAGCTTGGCCGCCACCAGACAGGCGAGCGCAAACAGCACACGGCCGCGCCAGGCCCACAGGTAGGGCAGCAGCCGCGACACTGTCTGCCAGTCACCGCGAGCGGGTTGGGCGCCGGACCCGGCTGAGGCAGGGGGCAGAGAGGTGGGCG
>RFXC01000469.1 GCA_009921765.1 Betaproteobacteria bacterium
CTGGCAGAGCCTCATGGAGCTCGCCGCCATCGGTGCCACCGAACTGGGCGGCGTGCGGCGCCTCGCCCTCACCGACCTCGACCGCCAGGGTCGCGATCGCGTCTGCGGCTGGCTGCGCGAGGCGGGCTGCAGCATCCGGGTCGACGCCATCGGCAACATCTTCGCGATCCGCCCGGGCACGCGCGCGGCCGACCCGGTGGGCGTTGGCAGCCATATCGACACGCAGCCCTCGGGCGGAAAATTTGATGGCAACTATGGCGTGCTCGCCGGTCTCGAGGTGATCCGCGCACTGAACGACGCCCGCATCGCAACCGACCATCCCATCGCGGTGGCGATCTGGACCAACGAGGAGGGCAGCCGCTTCACGCCGGTCATGATGGGCTCGGGGGCTTACGCGGGCGCCTTCAGCCTCGAGCACTGCCTCGCGCGAACCGATCTGGAGGGCATCACGGTCGCCGAGGCACTATCCCGTATCGGCTACGCCGGCACCGATCAGGCGCCACGCTTTGCCGCCTACTTCGAGCCGCACATCGAGCAAGGTCCGATTCTTGAGGCCGAGGGCATCACGATCGGCGCAGTCGAGGGGGCGCTCGGTCAGCGCTGGTTCGACCTTGAGTTGACCGGCCAGGACGCGCACGCAGGCCCGACGCCGCTTGCCATGCGGCGCGATGCACTGGTGGGCGCCGCCCGCGTCATCACCGAAGTCAGACGGATTGCTGCCGACTATCCACACAATGCGCGAGGCACCGTCGGTCAGCTTCTGGTATCGCCCAACTCCCGCAACGTGATCCCGGGGCGGGTGCGGCTCACGATCGACCTGCGCAATGCACGCGCCGAGACGCTCGCCGCGATGGTGGCCGATATAGAGGGATGCATCACCCGAATCGCCGCTGATGAGCGGCTTTCCGCGCAGCTCACCGAAGTCGTGCACTTCGAGCCCTGCCATTTTGATTCGCACTGGGTGAGCCGCATCGAGGCGCTTGCCCAGGCGCGCGGGCAGACGGTGCGACGAATGGCCAGTGGCGCGGGCCACGATGCCGTGTATGTGGCCAGAACCTGCCCGGCGGCCATGATCTTCGTTCCCTGCGAGGGCGGCATCAGCCACAACGAAATCGAAAACGCGCAACCCCAGCATCTGGCGGCTGGCGCCCAGGTGTTGCTCGATGCCATGATCGAGGCGGCCGGCTGGGCGCCCGCTTCAAACTGACCGGCGGGCCATTCGTGTCAACAGCAACTGCCCGCACCTCACCCCCTGCGTTACCCATCGCGGTCACCATGGGCGACCCCTGCGGAATCGGGCCCGAGATTGTCCTGAAGGCCATCGCGCGAGCGCCCGACCCCACTCGGCTCATTGCCGTGGGTGATCCGGACTGGCTCGCCGCCGAGGCCATGCGCCTGGCACTGCCGCTTCCTCCGCGTATCGAACCGGCTGCGCGCGTACCCGCCGACCTCGCTCACGGCCGCATCGATCCCCGCGCGGGTGAGGCCGCCTATCGCTCAATCGTCACCGCAACGCGGCTCGCACAGGCGGGCGCTGTTCGCGCAATCGTGACCGCCCCCATCTCCAAGGAAGCGCTGCAGGCAGCCGGTCACCTCTACCCTGGCCATACCGAGCTCCTCGCTGAACTGGCAGGCGGGGTCGAGGTGCGGATGATGCTCGCCAATGCCGACCTGCGGGTGGTGCTGGTCTCGATCCACGTGGCGCTCGCGCAGGCCGTGCAGCAACTGAACAGCGCCGATATCGTGCGTACGCTCGAGATCACCGATCGGGCGCTTCGCGCGGCCGGCCTCTCCGCGCCCCGGATGGCAGTCGCTGGCCTCAATCCCCACGCCGGGGAATCAGGCCTCTTTGGCCGCGAAGAAATCGACATCATCGCGCCTGCCGTC
>RFXC01000470.1 GCA_009921765.1 Betaproteobacteria bacterium
AATTGTTTGGCCCAGCGTTCGCAAACGGTGCGACCCACCATGTCGCTACCGCCACCGGCCGCCACCGGCACGATGTAGCGAATCGGTTTATTGGGGTAGGCGCCCTGGGCGGATACAGACAGCGTGGTCAGCAGGCTGGAGCTCGCCATGGCCTGCAACACTGTGCGTCGAGATGTGCTCATGGTTCACCTTCCCAGGTCTAAACAGGCGGCGATTATGCGCCGAGCAAGGCGTGAGCAAACTCGCGCGCATGAAAGCGTTGTAAATCTTCCAGTTGTTCGCCCACTCCCAGGCAGCACAAGTCGATGGCCTGCGATTGGAGCAACGCCGTGTAGCGGGCGCACTCCACGTGGGGCAGATCGCAATCGCCGTGGATGTAGTGGAACGCCTTCGGCTTCACCAGCGATTCGACGCGCTGCTTCATGTAGTGACGAAAGCTGGCCGGATGCTCGGCCGAGATGCCCAGGTACTCGTCCATGTGGAACAGCGTGACCTTGGACCAGTCGATGCCGCCCAAGGCCACGAGGTTCTTCAGGAATTGGATCTGCGAATTGCCGGTGGCCAGAATGGCCGCGGCCGAACCGTTGCGGGCGATCGTGTCGGCCAGATAGTTGCGGACATCCAAAGCCACATACGCGGCCAGGTCGGGTTGGCTGGCGAAGACGTGGACGTCCAGGGCATCGGCCTTGAACGAACGGACGGGGGCATGCGAATCGCTCATTGAATTCCGCGAACCATGGCCTGAGCGCCGCCCGAGGACAAGGCCTTGCCGCAATGGCCCTGTCAGGCGCCTTCCACCGCCGCCGCCAGCAGCGAGGCCTCGGTCCACTGGTCGGCCGGTCGCAGGGCCACCATGCGCCCCCGATGGAACACCCCGATGGTGTCGCAAACTCCGAGCAACTCCGGCAGGTACGAACTGGCCATCACCACCGCCTTTCCGCGGGAGGCCGCGGCGTCGATCTGACGGTAGATGTGCACCTTGCTGCCCACGTCGATGCCGCGGGTCGGCTCATCCAGGAGCAGCACCTGGGAGTCGTGATACATCAGGCGCCCGAAGGCCACCTTCTGCTGATTGCCTCCGGAAAGCTCATGAACCGACTGCGAGTGACTGTGCGCCCGGATGTCCAGCGGGCCCATCCAGTCGCGCGCCTCCCGGTGCTCCGAGGGCGGATGCCAGAACCCCCAGCGCACCAACGACCCCGGCCGGGTGATGAAGAGGTTCTCGGCGATGCTTCGGGCCAGGAGCAACCCGTCTTCCTTGCGGTTTTCGCTCAGGAAGCCAAGGCCGCTCTGCCACCGCTGGCGAGGCGTGTGCGCCGAGATGTCCGACTCCCCCAGAGTCACCGTGCCGGACCGGAGGGCATCGAGCCCGAAGGCCGCCCGCAAGGTCTCCGATCGGCCGGCCCCCACGAGACCGAACAGCCCCAACACTTCGCCGCTCCTGAGGCTGAAGGTCACCTCGGTCGGCTTCTCCACGCCCTGCAGGGCCTGGACCTGGAACACGCTGCGGCCGAGGGATCGGGTGCTGCGCGGATACAGATCCTGGACCTCGCGACCCACCATGATCCGGATGAGTTCCGGATTGGAGATCTCCGGAAGGTTCCCCGAGGCCACGCTGGCCCCGTCGCGGAGCACCGTGAAGCGCGAGCACACCCGCCGCGATTCCTCCAGGAAATGCGAGACGTACAGCAGGCTGACCCCCTCCCTCTGGCTTGCTGTGCTGTGCAGTGTACGACTCTGACTTTGAGGACCACCCTCAGCCAGTGCAGGAGGTGCACCATGTGCATGTGCAGCCTCTGCAGCCCCTGCCTGTGGAGGAGCATGTGCAGGCCCCTGTGCAGCAGCCTCCTGAGGACCCCA
>RFXC01000048.1 GCA_009921765.1 Betaproteobacteria bacterium
ACCAGCCGACGAGCCGCTGGGCCGTGCGGTAGTTCGCCAGCTGCGCCGCGCGCAGATCCGGTCGCTTCCCGCGCCCACGACGCCAGTCGTCGTGGTGGGCAACCTGGTGGTGGGCGGCGCCGGCAAAACCCCGCTCGCCATTGCCATCGCGCGCGGCCTTCGGGCGCATGGCCACCAGGTGGGATTGCTTTGTAGCGGCTACCGCGGCGCGCGACAGGAAGCGCGGCTGGTTCTGCCCTCGGCCGATGCGGGCGAGCATGGCGATGAGGCGGTGCTGCTCGCACGGGCGGGCTGCGGCCCCGTCGCGGCGGGACGGCACCGGGGCCAGGCATTCGCCATGCTGTTGCGCGAACACCCCGAGCTGACGGTCGTGGTGTCGGATGACGGCCTTCAACATGTTCATCTGCCCAGAACCATCGAGCTGGCGGTGTTCGACCGGCGCGGGGCGGGCAATGGCCGACTGCTCCCCGCCGGGCCGCTCCGTGAGTCGCTCTCGGCATTGGCCGGGATGGATGCAATCGTCCTGAACGGGCAAGCGGTGTGTCCGGTCCCTCACCCCAGGGTGTTCGGCTTCCACATGGTTGCCGAACGCTTTGTTCCGCTTGCCGCGCATCATGACCCGATCGCGGCTGCCGACTTTGCCAGCTTCGCGGCGCAGGCGTCGGTCGCCGCCCTGGCCGGGATCGGCGAGCCCGAGCGCTTCTTCGAGATGCTTCGAGGCCTGGGCATCAGGGCGCAGGCGCTGCCGTTGCCGGACCACGCGCCTATCGCGCGAACGCGCCTTGACAGCCTGCAAGCCGACCTTGTGCTGATGACCACCAAGGACGCCGTAAAATGCGCGGGCTTCGCAGACCCGCGATGCTGGGCGCTCGAGGTGAGCGCCGAACCTGATCCCCAACTGATTTCCTGGCTGGCCGAGGTGCTCGTTGGACACACGTCTGCTTGAAATTCTGGTCTGCCCGATCTGCAAGGGCCCGCTTCGGAAGCGCCGGGGCGGCACGGCGGCCGATGGCGCCGATCTCGATGCCGAACTGCTTTGCATGCCTGACCGCATGGCGTTTCCGGTTCGAGACGGCATCCCGCGCATGCTGGTCGACGAGGCGCGACGGCTCGACGACACCGAGATCGCCTGAACTCGCCAAGCCTCCATGTCAACTCCCGCCTTCATCGCCCTGATCCCGGCGCGGCTCGCCTCCACCCGACTGCCCGACAAACCGCTTGCCGACATTGGCGGCCAACCCATGGTGGTGCGCGTTGCCGAGCGGGCGGCCGCTTCCGGGGCGCGGATGGTGGCGGTCGCCACCGATTCGGAACGGATCGCAGCGAGCGTGCGCGCCGCAGGGTTTACCGCTGTCCTCACCCGCAGCAGCCACCCCTCGGGCACTGACCGCCTGGCCGAGGCGGCAGCCGCGCTGGGTCTTGAGCAGGCCGATATCGTCGTCAATGTGCAGGGCGATGAACCGATGGTGCCGCCGTCGCTGATCGCCGCCGTCGCCACCCGCCTTGCCGAGAGTCCCGACTGCGCCATTGCCACTGCAGCCCATCCCATCACCTCGGCGGCGGAGTTTCGAAATCCAAATGTCGTGAAGGTGATCACCGATGCGGCCGGACGCGCCATCACCTTTTCCCGCGCGCCGATTCCACACGAACGCGACGCCACCGCGGCGTCCACGCCCGACGGCCTGTCGCCCGCGCTGCTTGCAAGCGGGCTGCCGCTTCGCCACATCGGGCTCTATGCCTACCGCGCCGATTTTCTGGCTCGATTTCCGAATCTGCCCCCGGCGCCGCTCGAACAAATTGAAGCGCTCGAGCAGATGCGCGCGATCTGGCACGGGTTCCGGATCGCCGTGCATGTAACCGAACTCGCGCCACCGCCGGGCGTGGATACGCCGGCCGATCTGGCGAGGGTCCGTGCGCTCTGGTCAATCCCGTCAAATTGACCGTCCCGAGCGTTTGACGGTACGCTCCCCTCACCCCTCTTTCGGGAAATTCTCATGCGTCTGATCCTCCTTGGCGCCCCGGGTGCCGGCAAAGGCACGCAGGCTGCGTTCATCACCCGCCGCTTCGGCATCCCGCAGATCTCCACCGGCGATATGCTGCGCGCGGCGGTCAAGGCCGGCACGCCCCTCGGACTCGCGGCAAAGAAGGTGATGGACTCTGGCGGTCTGGTCTCCGATGACATCATCATCGGCCTGGTTCGTGACCGACTGGCTCAGCCCGACTGCGCGGCGGGCTATCTGTTCGATGGCTTCCCGCGCACCATTCCGCAGGCGGAAGCGATGAAGGAAGCCGGTGTGGGCATCGACTACGTGCTTGAAATCGATGTTCCCGATTCCGAAATCGTCGAACGCATGAGCGGCCGCCGGGTTCACCTTGCAAGCGGGCGCACCTACCACGTGCGCTTCAACCCGCCCAAGGTCACCGGCAAAGACGACCAGACGGGCGAAGACCTGGTGCAGCGTGACGACGACCGCGAGGAAACCGTCCGCAAGCGCCTCTCGGTCTATCACTCCCAAACCCGGCAACTGGTCGATTACTACGGCAACTGGGCGGCGAGCGGACAGCCGGGCGCACCCCGCTACCGCCGGATTTCGGGTATCGGTGCCGTCGACGAAATCACCGCGCGGGCGCTCGAGGCCGTGTCCGGCTAGGCGTCTGCAGACGCCTGTGTGGCATCGGGGGCGGCGCCCGCCCCGATGCATCTCAACGTGTAACCGACACGACCGCCGCAACGGGCGGCTTAGCGTTCGGCTGCGCACGTGTAAAATCCCGCCGCTTTATCTAAACAAACCATAGTGACAACGGAGGATCGATCATGACTGCAACCAATGCGGGCGTTTGGCTCGCGCTGGCCTGCGGCGTCATCGCGGTGCTGTACGGCATCGTGTCAAGCCGCTGGATTCTGGGGCTGGATGCTGGCAATGCGCGGATGCAGGAAATCGGCGCGGCCATTCAGCAGGGCGCGAAGGCCTACCTGAATCGCCAGTACCGCACCATCGGCCTGGTGGGCGTGATCCTCTTCATCATCATCCTGGTCGTTCCGGGTCTGGGAATGTCGACGGCGGTCGGTTTCGCGATCGGCGCCGTTCTCTCCGGTGCGGCGGGTTACATCGGCATGAATGTGTCGGTCCGTGCCAACGTGCGCACCGCGCAAGCCGCTACCGTGGGTCTGAACGAAGCGCTGGCGGTGGCCTTCCGGGGCGGCGCCATCACCGGCATGCTGGTGGTGGGTCTCGGCCTTCTTGGCGTGGCCGGCTACTACGCGTTTCTGGTCGGAAGCGCGGGCAAGATCACCGACCTGCATCATGTGCTGAAGCCCCTGATCGGTCTGGCCTTCGGTTCATCGCTCATCTCGATCTTCGCGCGTCTCGGTGGCGGTATCTTCACCAAAGGCGCAGACGTCGGTGCCGATCTGGTAGGCAAGGTGGAAGCGGGCATCCCCGAAGACGATCCCCGCAACCCTGCGGTGATTGCCGACAACGTGGGTGACAACGTCGGCGACTGCGCAGGCATGGCGGCCGACCTGTTCGAAACCTACGCCGTCACGCTGATCGCCACCATGCTGCTCGGCTCACTGATGGTCACCGGCGCAGAAATGCAGGCGGTGGTCTACCCGATGGCGCTGGGCGGGCTGTCGATCATCGCCTCGATCATCGGCTGCATGTTCGTGAAGGCCAAGCCGGGCGACACCAACATCATGGGCGCGCTCTACAAGGGCCTGATCGTGGCGGGCGTGATCGCAACCATCGCGTCCTATCCGATCACGCAGTGGATGTTCGCCGGCGCCACCCTTCCCAAAGGTCTCACGGTGATGAGCCTCTGGCTTTGCGTGGTCGTGGGCATGGTGCTCACCGGGCTGATCGTGTGGGTGACCGAGTACTACACCGGCACGCAATACGGTCCGGTGCGGTATGTGGCACAGGCCTCCACCACCGGTCACGCCACCAACATCATCGCCGGCATCGCCGTGTCGATGAAGTCCACCGCCTGGCCGGTGCTGATGGTGTGCGCGGCCATCCTGTCCTCGTTCTGGCTGGCAGGTCTCTACGGTATCGCGATCGCAGCCACCGCCATGCTGTCCATGGCAGGCATCGTTGTGGCGCTCGACGCCTACGGCCCGATTACCGACAACGCCGGCGGTATCGCCGAGATGGCCGACCTGCCCGAGTCGGTGCGCAACATCACCGATCCACTGGACGCGGTGGGCAACACCACCAAGGCTGTGACCAAGGGCTACGCGATCGGCTCGGCCGGCCTTGCGGCCCTGGTGCTGTTTGCCGACTACACCCACGCGCTCGAGTCGGCCAAGATCCAGGTCACCTTCGATCTGTCCGACCACATGGTGATCATTGGCCTGTTCATCGGCGGGCTGATCCCGTTCCTGTTTGGCGCCATGGCCATGGAAGCGGTTGGCCGCTCAGCGGGGGCGGTCGTTGAGGAAGTGCGTCGGCAGTTCCGCGAGATCAAAGGCATCATGGAAGGCACGGCCAAGCCCGACTACTCGCGTGCGGTCGATCTGCTCACCACGTCGGCCATCAAGGAAATGATCATCCCGTCGCTCCTGCCGGTGATCGTTCCGGTGGTGGTCGGTCTGGTGCTCGGTCCCAAGGCACTGGGCGGCCTGCTGATGGGCACCATCATCACCGGTCTGTTCGTGGCCATCTCGATGTGTACCGGCGGCGGCGCGTGGGACAACGCCAAAAAGTACATCGAAGAAGGTCATCACGGCGGCAAGGGATCAGACGCCCACAAGGCGGCGGTCACCGGTGACACGGTTGGCGACCCCTACAAGGACACCGCGGGCCCGGCTGTGAACCCGCTCATCAAGATCATCAACATCGTGGCGCTGCTTATCGTGCCCCTGCTGTAACCGGGCATGATCTGAGCATCCGGGGCGGCCTCGCGGGGCCGCCCTTTTCATTTGTGCGGCGCAGTCCGGCAGCGGGTCTGGCGGTCGCTGCACAATCCGTCTGACGCAATACTCACTTTCACGGAGCTTTGAATGGACTATCAGGGCAAGGTTGTCATCGTTACCGGCGGCGCATCGGGCCTGGGCGGTGCCACTGCAAAAATGATCGCGGCAGGCGGCGGCAAGGTACTGATCGCCGATGTCAATGCCGATCTCGGAACGCGGTTCGCGGCGGACATCGGTTCGGGGTCGCGTTTCATCCGCTGCGACGTCACCTCGGACGCCGATGCCAAGGCCACGGTCAGCGCCGCCTGCGACATGGGCACGCTCGTTGGCCTGGTGAACTGTGCCGGCGTGGGCTCGCCCGGCAAAACCGTGGGCAAGGAAGGACCGCTGCCGCTCGAAGCCTTCAGCCGGGTGATCAACATCAACCTGATCGGCACCTTCAACATGATCCGGATCGCGGCGGCAGCCATGATGGGCAACGCACCGAGCGACGAAGGCGAACGGGGTGTCATCGTCAACACTGCGTCGGTCGCAGCCTTTGACGGCCAGATTGGTCAGTCAGCCTATGCGGCCTCAAAGGGCGGGGTGGTCGGGATGACGCTACCGATCGCGCGCGAATTCGCCCGCGACGGCATCCGGGTGGTCACCATTGCGCCGGGACTCTTTCTCACCCCGTTGCTTCAGTCACTGCCGCCCGCCGCACAGGAATCGCTTGGCAAACAGGTACCGTTTCCTGCTCGCCTCGGGCGGCCCGACGAGTTCGCGCAGATGGTCGGCCATGTGTTTGCCAACCTGATGATCAATGGCGAAACCATCCGGCTCGACGGCGCGATCCGGATGGCGCCGAAGTAAGCCGACCGCGGCGCAGTCAGGCACCCGCCGCAAGGCGGGTCTCGAACCAGCGGCCCAGGGCAAGCAGGCCCGCATCGGCATCGCGCCGCCCCACCAGCTGCAGGCTGGTGGGCAGCCCGTCGACGTGCGCAGTTGGCAGCACAAGCGCCGGCACGCCGGCAAACGAAAACGACGCAGTCTGTCCAAGGACGGCATCGCGAACGCTCATCATGCCGCCTTCGGTGTCGATATCGGTCTGGCCGCGCTTAGGGGGCAACACCGCGTTGCCGGGCATGATCAGCGCGTCGTAATCCGACAGAATCCCATCCAGCTGGGCCGCGAGTGCGTCCCGCATCTTGAGGCTGGCAATGTAATCGGCTGCTGGCACGGTGAGCCCTGCACGCAGGGGCGGCGCCACCAGCTCCGAAAACCCCTCGCCGCCTTCGGCCAGCGCCCGCCTGTGCACCCAGGCGGCTTCGGCCCGTACCAACGGCGTGTAAGCCTCCCAGCCACGTGGAATGAGCGGCGCCTCGATGGCATCCACCGTCATGCCGTCGGCGCGGAGCGAGGCGACCATGCGCTCGAATACCTCGCGTACAGCCGGCTGCAGACGACCGCGCAGCCAGGTCTCGGGCACGGCCAGGCGCGGCTTGCGGGCCACCGCACCATGACGGGTGGAGCGCCCCGACATCACCTCAAAGAGCAGTGCGCAATCGGCAACGCTCCGCGCGAGGGGGCCGGCGTGGTCGCAGGTCCATGACAGGTGGAGGCCGCCATCGAGGGGTACCGCACCATAGCTTGGCTTGAATCCGACCACGCCACAGAACGCGGCCGGAATCCGGATCGAACCGCCGGTGTCGCTACCGACCGCGCCCAGTCCGATGCCACGGGCGACTGCCACCGCCGCGCCGCTCGAGGAGCCGCCGGCCTGACGCGAGGGATCAAACGGATTGCAGACATCGCCCGTCCAGCGATTCTCGCCGGTCGCTCCGAGCGCAACCTCGTGCAGGTTGGTCTTGGCAAAGATCAGCGCGCCCGCCTCACGCAACCGCGTGACCAGGCTCGCTTCGGCCTCACCCAGTTCATGAAGCGGCGCGCGGGTGCCCCCGCGGGTGGGCATGCCGGCCACGTTGAACAGGTCCTTGATCGAGATGGGAATGCCGTGGAGCGGCCCCACGGGCGCGCCGGACTGCGCCCGGGCATCGAGCGCATCGGCCGCGCGGCCCGCCTGATCCCAGTCGACCCAGGCCAGGGCGTTAAGGCTGGCCGCCGAATCCGCGGCAACGCGGCTCTCTTCGAGAAGGGCACGTGCGCTCGAGCGTCCCTCGCGCAGGGCGCTGGCGGCTTCGCTGATGGTCTTCATCGGGGCGGTCACTCCGAACAATGATGGGCGGTGCGCACGCTATCATGGACTGATGGCCGCGTCCTCGAATCCGCTGGGCATTCGACTATCGATCGCGCTGTGCCTGTCCCTTGCCGTGCTGGCCGGGCAGGCGCAGCCCGTCGCGCCGCCGGCCGCTTTCGGGGCCCCGGTACCGTCGCTCGCCGAGCCCTCGTTGGGTGACCCGCCCGAGGCGGCGAGCGGGCGAGAAAGCAAGCCCGTGATCCGGGCCCGTGAGTTTTTGGCGGTCACTGCGCATCCGCTTGCCAGCGAGGCCGCGTTTGCGATGCTGGCCGAGGGCGGAAGTGCGGTCGACGCTGCCATTGCCGCGCAGGCAGTGCTTGCGCTGGTCGAGCCCCAGTCCTCGGGCGTGGGCGGCGGAGGCTTTCTGCTGCATCACGATCCGGCGCGAGGGTGGGTCCAGGCCTACGACGGTCGGGAGACGGCCCCCGCAGCGGCGCGCCCGGATCGGTTTGTCGATGCGGCGGGCCGTCCACTCGGATTTGCGGCGGCCGTCATCGGCGGCCGATCCGTAGGGGTGCCCGGCCTCTTCCGAATGCTGGAGCTTGCGCATCGCGACCATGGCGTGTTGCCGTGGATCAGGCTGTTCGAGCACGCCATCAGGCATGCACGCGAGGGGTTCAGGCTCAGTCCGCGGCTGCACACGCTCCTCGCCCGCGACCGATGGCTGCGTGACGATCCCGACGCCCGCGCACTGTTTTACGACAGCGAAGGGCGGGCACTGCCGATTGGCACATTGCTGCGCCATCCCGCGCTCGCCGACACGCTCGCCGCCATTGCCCGGCACGGCGCCGAGGTCCTCCATCAGGGTCCGATCGCCCGCGACCTGGTGGCCCGCGTACAGGGTCATGCCACGAATCCAGGCGACCTGACAGAAGACGATCTGCGCAACTACCGGGCGCTGCGCCGCACGCCCGTGTGCACCGCGCATCGCGACTGGCTGCTGTGCGGCATGCCGCCGCCCTCGGCGGGCGCGATCTCGGTTGCGCAGATTCTTGCAATTGGCGACCATGCGGCGGGGCCCAGCACGCGCCTGGCGGGCCATCACGACGCAATGGCACCCCCCGCCCACGCGATGGCGGCCGCCCACGGCGCAATGGCGCCCCCTCACGGCCCGACAGGGACCCCTGCCAGCGTCATGGCAGCCCACCTATTCACCGAGGCCGGCCGACTCGCTTTCGCCGATCGCGACCGCTGGATCGCCGACCCGGCATTCGCCCGCGTTCCGGTCCGCGCCCTGCTCGATTCACGCTACCTGCGCGCCCGCGCCACGCTCATCGGCCCGACATCGATCGATACCGCGCGCCCTGGTGACCCCGAGCGCTTTCTCGCGGAAACCCGGGCGCACCATGCGCTTGAAGGCGAGGTCGAGTCCACCACCCATCTGTCGATCACCGATCGCGCAGGCCGAACCGTCGTGCTCACCTCGTCGATCGAACACGCATTCGGTTCGCGCCTTATGGTGCGCGGTTTCCTCCTCAACAATCAGCTGACCGACTTCTCGTTCGTGGCGCAGACCTCGGACGGCCCCCATCCGAATCGGGTGGAGGGCGGAAAGCGCCCAAGGAGCTCCATGGCACCCACGCTGGTGTTCGGGCAGCCGGGCCATGTCATGGCGCAGACGAGCGGCCCTCGCAATGTGCCGGGCAGCACGGCGGCCCCGCCCGTCGACGTACTGGGCGAAGACCCGTTTGCGGTCGGCACGCGGCCAATGGTGCTTGCGATCGGTTCGCCCGGCGGTCCATCGATCATCAACTATGTCGCGCGAACCCTGATCGGGGTACTCCATGACGGCCTGCCGCTCCAGCAGGTGATCGATGCCCCCAACCTGGGGAGCCGCAACGGCCCGACCGAACTGGAGGCCGGGAGCACATCCGGCGCGCTCGCCGACGCGCTGGCGGCTCGCGCGCACCGTATCAGCCTCACGACGATGACCAGCGGCTTACACGGCATAGCGAGGCGCTGCACGCCGGCGGGCGAAGATTGCGTCCTCGAAAGCGGGACCGACCCCAGGCGCGAGGGCCTCGCGCGCGGACGATGAACTCACGGAGACAAGGATGGAACGACGCAAGCTGAGCGGCGGGCGCCTGGTGGGCGCAGCCTATGATGCGATGGAGCGCCGACTCGAAATCGAGTTCGCGGGCGGCGATGTCAAGGCCTACAAGGACGTGCCTGCCGAGGTCTGGCGCCGGCTGGTCGCCGCACCCAATCCGGCGGTGTTCTACGCCGACCGCATCGAGGAAGAATATGTGACCGAACGTGGCCGTGTGGTGCGTGCCGCGGATGCACGTGCACGACTCGATTCTCTCTTTGGAAACCCCGACCGGAAAAGCTGAGCCGGGGGCATGCCGATCCCGATCTGGATTCTGTGCAAGGTCGTCGACAACTTCGGCGACGCCGGCGTCTGCTGGCGCCTTGCGCGTTCACTCGCCGCCGCCGGAGACTTTGAACCCACCCTGGTGATCGATCAACCAGCCACGCTCGCCGCGATCGAACCACGACTCGCGCGGCAGCGGGCGGGGGAGCGCGCGCCACAGGACATGCAAATCGATGGCGTTCGAGTCATCGAGCGCGCGAGCGTCGAGCGCGCACCCGCCGACGGGTTGCCGGCTGTCATCGTGAGCGCATTCGGCTGCGAACCGCCGGCGTGGCTGCGCGCTCGGCTGGCAGGCGGCCCGCGCCGGCCGCTTTGGCTGCAGCTCGAATACCTGAGCGCCGAAGACTGGATCGAAGACGTTCACGGCCTGGTGTCGATCAAGCCTGCCGACGCCGCACGCGAACACTTTCTCTATCCGGGCTTTACCGAGCGCACCGCAGGGCTGCTTCGCGAGCCCGGCCTCTTTGAGCGTCGCGACGAATTCCGGGCCGCCGATGGCCCGGCCACCCTCCTCGCGCGCCTCCACGCCACCCCCGCCCCCGGGCAGCGTGTCGTGAGCCTCTTCTGCTACGCCTCGGCGCCGCTTGCGCCCTGGTTCAGCGCACTCGCCGCTGGCGCCGCCCCAACGCTGGTCTGCGTGGCTGGCGGCTCGGCAGAAGGGGCGCTGGAAACGGTGCTCGGGCGGACGTTGCCGGTCGGCCAGCGCGCGGGGGTCGGTCAGGTTGAATTTGTGCGCCTGCCAATGCTGGACCAGGCGGGCTATGACCAGCTCCTCTGGAGCTGCGCGTTCAACGCGGTTCGGGGCGAGGATTCCTGGCTCCGCGCACACTGGGCGGGCGTGCCGTTTGTCTGGCAAGCCTACCCCCAGGCCGACGGCGCGCACCTCATCAAACTCGATGCCTTTCTCAGGAAAATGCGCCTGGGCGCGCCGGAGTCGGACCCCGAACATCAGGCCATTCATGCGCTGATGCACGCCTGGAACGGCAACCCGACGTACGCCATCGCCTCGGCATGGCGGGCGTTCGAGGCCCGCCTTGAAGCCTCCGACGAACTCCCGGCTCGCTATCGATCATGGGTCGCATCGCTCGAAGGGCAAACCTCGCTCACCGAGCGGCTGACTCAATATTGTCTTGATCGGCTAGAATAATGGGTTTTGTTCAGCGGGCATTCGATCAGGAATATTTATGAAAATCGCTCAGGAACTCCGTACCGGCAACGTCATCATGATCGGCAAAGAGCCCATGGTTGTTCAGAAAGCCGAGTACAACAAGTCGGGCCGCAACTCGGCGGTGGTGAAAATGAAGATGAAGAATCTTCTGAACGGCTCCGCCATGGAAACCGTTTTCAAGGCCGACGAAAAATTCGATGTGCTGGTGCTTGATCGCAAGGAGGTCACCTACTCCTACTTCGCCGACCCCATGTATGTGTTCATGGATGGCGAATTCAACCAGTTCGAGGTCGAGGCCGAGTCCATGGGCGACGCGGTGCAATATCTCGACGATGGCCTCGCCTGCGAGGTGGTGTTCTACGACGGCCGCGCCATCTCGGTGGAAATGCCCAACTCGGTGGTGCGCGAAGTCGAGTACACCGAGCCCGCGGTCAAAGGTGACACCTCGGGCAAGGTCATGAAGCCCGCCCGGATCAAGCCCACAGGCCTTGAGGTATCGGTGCCTGCGTTCGTTGAAATCGGCGACCGCATCGAAATCGATACCCGCACCGGCGAGTACAAAAGCCGCGTGAAGGGCTGAACGAGCGCACCGCTTCCCCAACCACCGACCGAGGAGCCCACGCGATGGCCGCCACCACTCCCCTGATGAACACCTACGCGCAGCAACCGGTGGTGTTCACCCATGGCGACGGCGCGTGGCTGTTCGACAGCAACGGCAAGCGCTACCTCGACTGCCTGTCGGGGATTGCGGTGAACACCCTCGGCCACAATCACCCGGTGCTGGTGGCGGCGCTGCGCGAGCAGATCGGCAAGGTCATCCATGTGTCGAACCTGTTCACGCATCCCCTGCGCGACCAGCTCGCCCGCCTCATCCTCGAACGCAGCGGCATGACCAATGTGTTCTTCTGCAACTCGGGTCTGGAGGCCAATGAGGCGGCCATCAAGATCGCCCGAAAATACGGGCACGACCGGGGGGTGAGCCTTCCTGAAATCGTGGTCTACGACAAGTCTTTCCACGGCCGCTCGCTCGCCACGCTGTCGGCCACCGGCAACGAAAAGGTGCAGAAGGGTTTCGAGCCGCTGGTCGAAGGCTTTGTCCGTGTCCATCTGAATGACGCCGACGAGATCCGGCGGGTGGCAGCCGACCGCCCGAACGTGGTCGCGGTGTTCGTCGAGGCCATTCAGGGTGAGGGCGGCATTCAGCCCGCCCGCGCCGACTATCTTCGCGAACTGCGCCGCCTTTGCGACGAAAAGCAGTGGCTGCTCATGATCGACGAGGTGCAGTGCGGCATGGGGCGCACCGGCAAGTGGTTCGCGCATCAGTGGGCGGGAGTTCTGCCAGATGTCATGCCGCTTGCCAAGGGTCTGGGTTCGGGCGTACCCATCGGCGCGGTGGTGGCCCATGGCGTGGCTGCCGAGGTGTTCCAGCCGGGTAATCACGGCACGACGTTCGGCGGCAATCCGCTTGCCATGCGCGCGGGCATCGCCACCATCGAGGCCATGGAGGCCGAGCACCTGCTCGACAACGCAGCGCAGGTTGGCGGTTTCATCATCACCCGCATCCGCGAACATTTTGCCGGCAACCCGGGCGTGGTCGAGGTGCGTGGCCAGGGGCTCATGATCGGCATCGAGCTCGATCGCAGCTGCGGCGACCTGGTCGGTCAGGCACTCGCCGCGGGGCTGGTGCTCAACGTTACCGCCGACCGTGTGGTGCGGTTGCTGCCGCCACTCATCCTGTCGCGCGAGCAGGCGCAACTGCTTCTCGATCGGCTGATTCCGCTGATCGAGGCAAGGTTGGGCCGGGCCTGATCGGGTCCAGGCCAGCGTCCGCCCAACGAGCGTGCTGCCATGAACACCCGTCACTTTTTGCAGTTCCGTGACCTGAGCCGTGACGAGATCCAGTATCTGTTCGAGCGTACGCGGCTGATCAAGGAGCGCTTCAAGCGCTACGAGACTTATCACCCGCTCGCCGACCGCACGCTGGTCATGATCTTCGAAAAGGCAAGCACGCGTACCCGGCTGTCGTTCGAAGCCGGCATGCAGCAGCTTGGTGGATCAGCCATTTACCTCAACACGCGCGACTCGCAACTCGGCCGCGGTGAACCCGTTGAAGATGCAGCCCAGGTCATTTCGCGAATGTGCGACCTGGTCATGATCCGCACCTTCGAGCAGGAGATCATCGAGCGGTTCGCGCGGCACTCCCGGGTGCCGGTCATGAATGGCCTCACCAACGAATACCACCCCTGTCAGATCCTCGCCGACATCTTTACCTACATCGAGCACCGCGGCTCGATCGAGGGCCGCACGGTGGCCTGGATCGGTGACTCCAACAATGTCTGCAACACCTGGCTGCAGGCAGCCGAGGTACTGGGCTTCAACGTCCATGTGTCCACGCCGCCAGGTTATGAGGTGGAGCCTGAGCGGGCGGGCCTCTTCGGCACCGATCATTTCGAGGAATTCTCCAATCCGCTCGAGGCCTGCCGGGGCGCCGACCTGGTCACCACCGATGTCTGGACCAGCATGGGCTTCGAGCAGGAAAACGACATGCGCCGAAAGGCGTTTGCCGACTGGTGCGTAGATGCCGAGATGATGTCGGTCGCAAGCCCCGATGCGGTCTTCATGCATTGCCTGCCAGCCCACCGGGGCGAAGAGGTGACCGCAGAAGTGATCGATGGCCCGCAGTCGGTGGTGTGGGATGAAGCCGAAAACCGGCTACATACCCAGAAAGCACTCATGGAGTTTCTGCTGCTCGGCAAGCTCTGACACCGCTGCCCGTGAGCGGGTGGTGGCGTTGCGCAGCGTTTACCCGATCCCGGCAAGCCTCGACTCGAGCGGATAGCGCGGGTCGTTATAACCAGGTGTGGAGGGATGCCCGGGCCTGACCATCGCGTCAACCGCCGCCTCGTCGTCGGCGCGCCACTGCAGATCAAGGGCGTCGAAATACTGCAGCCACTGGGACAGGGTGCGAGGTCCGGCAATCACCGAACTCACCGCGCGGTGTGCGAGCACCCAGGCAACCGAATAGGCAAGCAGCGTGGTGCCACGGGCAGCCGCGCGGGTCTTCAACTGCTCGGCCACCGCGAGCGACTCCTCGCGCCACTCTGTCTCGAGCACGCGCTTCTCGCCCCGCCCTACCCGCGAATCCGGCGCAGGGGTGCTGCCTGGAGCATATTTTCCGGTGAGCACGCCCCGCGCGATCGGGCTGTAGGGCACGACTCCAATGCCGTAGTGGCGGCAGGCGGGCAACACCTCGACCTCGGGCTGGCGGTTGAGCAGGTTGTAGTAGGGCTGGCAGGCCGCTGGCCCGGGCATCCCCATCTGGGCACTCAGACGAACCGCCTCCGCAATGCGCCAGCCCCGGAAGTTCGAGAGCCCCCAGTAGCGAAGCTTCCCCGCCCGGATGAGGTCATCAAACGCGCGAAGCGGTTCCTCGAGCGAATCGTCCTCGTAGTCGCGATGCATGTAGCAGAGGTCGAGATAGTCGGTGCCCAGGCGCTCGAGACTTGCCTCAACGCCCTGGATGATCCACTTCCGCGACAGCCGGTTTTCATTGGGCCGACTGGACATGGGGTTCCCCACTTTCGAGGCGAGCACCCAGCGGTCGCGGTCTGCGGCAAGGAGCGGGCCCAGCATCTGCTCGCAGGCGCCCCGGCTGTACACGTCCGCGGTGTCGACAAAGTTCACGCCGCGTTCGCGCGCCGCATCAAGAATCGACGCCGCCTCGCGCGCGTCAGTCTGGTCGGCGAACATCATGGTGCCCAGGCATAGCGCCGAGACGCGCAGATTCGATCCACCCAGCCTGCGATAGTTCATCGTGGAATCCTCAATCGTCGAGATGGGGGTAGCCTGCCAGCCGGCCACCGTCAATCACCAGGGTTTGGCCCGTCATGAAGGCCGACGCCGGGCTCGCCAGAAAGACGGCTGCGCCCGCAATCTCGTCGGGCTCACCGATCCGGCCAAGCGGCGAATGCTTGACAGTACGGGCCAGAATGGCCGGGTCTTCCCAGAGTGCACGGGCAAAGTCGGTCCGGATGAGCCCCGGGGCGATACAGTTGGCGCGCACGCCCTGGCGCCCCCACTCGATTGCGATATTGCGGGCGATCTGCATCTCGGCCGCTTTCGAGACGTTGTAGACGCCGATCTTGTTGGAGCCCTGAAAGCCCCCGACCGACGAGATGATGATGACCGAACCGCCGCCGCGAGCGGCCATGCCGGGGAGCGCCATGTTGGTCAGCCAGAACGTGCTCCGCACGTTGGTCGCCATGACCCGATCGAAGGCCTCGTCGGACATGCCGGCAGCCGGGCCAAAGTAGGGATTGACCGCAGCGTTACAGACCAGAACATCCATCCCGCCCCACTCGGCTTCGGTGGCACTGACCAGCGCCTGCAGGTCGTCCTTGCGCCCGATGTGACAGACCCGGGCAATGGCCTCGCCGCCCCGGGCGCGAATCGCATCAACCACCTGCTGACAGGCCTCGAGCTTGCGGCTGGAGACCACCACGCGCGCGCCGTGATCGGCCAGGCGCTCGGCAATCGCGCGGCCGATGCCGCGGCTTGCGCCGGTGACCACGGCAACCTTGCCGTCAAGACGAAAAAGCTCCATCGATCAACCCGTTGCGAAGTCAGAGGTGTTCAGGCCGTGAGCCGTTGTGCCCGGCGCACGGTGCGGGCCTGAAGCTTAACCTCCCGCGCTGGTTTTCTCCCGCGTGGATTTTCATCGTCCGCCGATTTGCTCTATCTTGCCGCCGGACCATTGCTCGCGGAGAACCGGGTTGGGATCGACAACTAAAAGGGTGCGAACACGTGTGGCGATTGCAGGCGGCGGGCCGGCCGGCATGGTGCTCGCCATCGAACTGGGCCGCCGCGGCGTGCCCTGCGTTCTGGTGGATGAGGACGAGCACCCACCACGTTTTCCGAAGGCAAACGCCACCACCGCACGTTCGATGGAGCACTTTCGCAGGCTGGGCTTTTCCGAGCAGATCCGCGCCCAGGGCCTGCCGCCCGATTTCCCGCAGGACATCGCCTATTTCACACGCTACGCCAGCCACGAACTTGCGCGGCTGCCCGGTCTTACCCGCGAGGAGGCTCGCACCCGGCGCGCAGCGCATGACGACCGCTGGCCCACGCCGGAGCCCCTGCACCGCGGGCAGCAGATGCTGATCGAGCCGGTGTTGCTCCAGGAGGTCCGTCGCCACGCCTCGGTCACGCTGCAGCTTGGCATGCGCGTGACATCGGTGGAGCGGCTCGACGCGGGCGGCCTGCTGCACTGCGAGTCGGCCCGTTGCGGCGAGGCGCTGCAGATCGAGGCCGACTATGTGGTGGGTTGCGACGGGCCCCGGAGCCGGGTACGCGAGACGCTGGGCATCCGCTACGAGGGCCTGCGCGAGGATGATCGCGACTTCATGGGCGGGCGAATGCTCACCGTCTATTTTCGGGCGCCCGATTTCTATGCCGCCACCGGCAAGCGCCGCTCCTGGCAATACTGGGCGGTCAATCGGGAGTGCCGCGGCCTCACCATCTCGATTGACGGCGCAGACCAGATCGCCTGCGCGCTGCAACTGCCTGCTGGCGTGACCCCCACCCGCGAGTTTGCCGAGCGCGGTCTGATCGCCACCATGGGCGCACCGTTTGATTTCGACATCATCGGCATGTCCGAATGGACGGCTGGCTACATGCTGGTCGCCGAGCGGTTTGCTGACGATTCACCGGAACCCCGGCTGCTGCTCGCGGGTGACGCCGCCCATCTGTTCACGCCCACAGGGGGTCAGGGCTACAACACCGCAGTCGATGATGCGGTGAATCTCGGCTGGAAACTTGCGGCCGTCTGTCAGGGCTGGGGCGGCCCATCGCTCCTTGCCAGCTACCAGGCCGAGCGTCAGCCGATCGCCCGTCGAAATACGCGGTTTTCGTACGCCATGGCCGAGAGCATTGGCCGGCTGCCGCTGCCCGATCATCTCGAGCACGACAGTGACCAGGGCCGCGCTGCACGCGCCGTACTGGGCGAGCGACTGGCCGATCATGCGCGGCGCGAATTCGACATTCCCGGCATTCACCTGGGCATGTTCTACGCCGATTCGCCCCTGATCGGACTCGACGCGTCGCACGCGCCTGCTGATGACTGGTATGCCTACCGGCCGCATGCCATCCCGGGTGCGCGCGCACCGCACCTCTGGGTGGACCACCAGCGCGCGATCTTCGACTGCTTCGGTCGCGATTTCACGTTGCTGTGCCTGGAGGGTGCCGACGTGGCGGCAGCCGAGACTCTGGCAGCCAGGGCCAGGAAGGCTGGGATCCCACTTGATATGGTGCAGGTAGCAGGCGACACGGCGCGCGAGCTCTATGGCGCGAACCATGTGCTGATCCGACCGGATCACCATGTCGGCTGGCGCGGTGACCGACTGCCACAGGATTTCGACCAGGTGCTTGGCCGCGCCCGCGGAGCGCCCTGACCGGATGCAAGACCACCTCTGGAGAGCCAGAATCCTCGTTCGACGATCGGCCCGTTCCGGCCTATCATCGAGTCCGTCGCAGGTACAAACACCACAACCGGGTCCGCCTGCGGCCGCCGACCAGGTGCTGGCCGCACAAGACCCCATGTCCCACACCGCATCGCCCAGGAGGACTCGCTCATGCCCGTCGTCAAGGTCACCGACCTCGCCTACTGCCGTCTGCAATCGCCCAGCCTAGACGAATCGCAGGAATTCCTGACCCGATTCGGGCTGGCGGTCACCAGCCGCACACCTGACCGGCTGTTCATGCGTGGCACCGATCCGCAGGCCCGCATCCACATCACGCATCGGGGACCCGACGCGCGCTGCCTGGGTCTCGCGTTCCATGTCGAAAGCGAAGACGATCTGAAGGCTGCAAGCAAGGTGTCGGGCGCCTCCGGCATTGAAAACGTCGATGAGCCGGGTGGCGGCAAACGGGTGCGCCTGAAAGACCCGATGGGCTATGACGTCGAACTCATCACCGGAATGACGCCGGTTGCGAAACTGCCCACCCGCCGCAACGTGCTGAACTGGGGTGATGAGAAGCTCCGCCGCGCGGGCGAATTGATGCGGCTCGATCGCGGCCCCTCACAGGTCAAACGCATTGCGCATGCGGTCTACATGACCTCGAATGCCATGGAGAAGGTGCGCTGGTACCGCGAAACCCTGGGCCTCGTCTGCTCGGATGATGTCTATGCCGGCTCCCCCGACAACATCATCGCCTCCTTCAACCGCTGCGATCGCGGCGAAACATTTGTCGATCATCACACGTTCCTCTGTATCGAAGGGCCCAAGACCGGGCTGAATCACATCTCGTTCGAAGTGCAGAATTTTGATGACGTGATGCTGGGGCACGAGCACCTGAAGGGCGCCGATCGCTATCAGCATGTATGGGGAATCGGCCGCCATGTGCTTGGCAGCCAGATCTTCGACTACTGGCAGGACCCCTGGGGACGGGTGCACGAGCACTGGTGCGACACCGACATGCTGAACAACCGCTCGAGCCCTAACCTGCTGTCGGCTGAAGAAGGTCTCAGCTCGCAGTGGGGCGCCCCGGCGCCCGCCGAATTCATCGCGCACGCCACGCCCTGAACGCGATCACCGTCTCATGAGCCTCCTCTCGATACAGGGGGCGAGGCTTGCATTCGGGCATGTTGCGCTCCTCGACGACGCGGCGCTCGCCATTGAGCCGGGCGAGCGGGTCGCACTGATCGGTCGTAACGGCACCGGCAAGTCGTCGCTTCTCAAGGCGCTGGCTGGCCTGATTCAGCTCGACGACGGTCGGATCGTACGGCAGAGCGGTTGCACGCTCGCCTATGTGGCACAGGAGCCGGTGTTCGACGAGTCGCACACCATCCATCAGGCGGTGGCCTCGGCTCTGCCCGACCATGCCGAGCTGATCGCGCGCCATCACCGGCTTGCCGACGCACTTGCCGGCGCGGCCGACGCCAACACCGCATCGTCGGCCAACGATACCGACGCCCTCACCGCCCAGCTGGCCGCGGTCCAAACCGAACTCGAGGCGGCCAACGCCTGGACGGTCACGCATCGGATCGACAGTGTGCTGTCGCGCCTCAAGCTTGAGCCCGATGCCCGGATCGGCAGCCTCTCGGGCGGTACCCGCAAGCGGGTGGCGCTCGCCCGGGCGCTGGTTTCCGAACCCGATCTGCTGTTGCTCGATGAGCCCACCAACCATCTCGATATCGAGTCGATCAGCTGGTTGGAAGAACTGCTTGCGGCCCGCCGCGAAGCCACGCTCCTCATCACCCATGACCGCCGGCTGATGGACCGCGTCGCCACCCGAATCGTTGAGCTCGATCGGGGGGTGATCCGTTCCTACCCCGGCAGTTTCGCCGCCTACCAGCGCCGCAAGGCCGACGAGCTCGCGCAGGAGCAGGTCATCAACGCCAAGTTTGACAAACTGCTCGCCCAGGAAGAGGTCTGGATCCGGCAGGGCGTGGAAGCGCGCCGCACGCGCAACGAAGGCCGCGTACGCCGGCTCGATGCGCTTCGGCGCGCACGAGAGCAGCGCCGCGAGCAGGTAGGGCGGGTACGAATCGAGATTGATTCGGGCGAGCGCTCGGGCAAGCTGGTGGCCGAACTCACCGGGGTGGGCAAGGCCTGGGGCGAGCGCTGGGTGGTTCGTGGGCTGGACGGCATCATCAGCCGTGGCGACCGGGTGGGTCTGATCGGCCCCAACGGTGCGGGCAAGACCACGCTCATCAAGCTGATCCTGGGCGAGGTCGCCCCCGATGAAGGCCATTTGCGCCGAGGCACCCAGCTCGAGGTGGCCTATTTCGACCAGATGCGCGAGCAGCTCGACGAAGAGGCAAGCCTCATCAACACCATCAGCCCGGGTTCGGACTGGATCGAGATCGGCGGGCAGCGCACCCACGTGATGAGCTATCTCGGCCGCTTTCTGTTTGCGCCTGAACGCGCCCGTTCACCGGTGAAGAGCCTGTCAGGTGGCGAGCGGAACCGCCTGCTGCTCGCCCGCCTGTTTGCCCGGCCCACCAACCTGCTGGTGCTCGACGAACCCACCAATGATCTGGACATCGAGACGCTGGAGCTCCTGGAGGAGCTGTTGGCCGACTACGCCGGCACCGTGCTGCTCGTGAGCCATGACCGGGCGTTTCTCGATGCAGTGGTCACGCAGTCGATCGCCTTCGAAGGCGACGGCCGATGGCTTGAATACGCAGGCGGCCACGCCGACGTGATGGCGGCGCGCGCGCGTCAGGCCGCAGCCGAGGAAGCATCGACTCTGGGCACGCGCGCGACCGCAGCCTCCAGGACGGCTCCATCCGGAAGCCCGCGCGCAGGCGAGGATCCGCCGAGCACACCCGACCCGCGCACGACGCCGCGCGGCGGCCGCAACCGTCTGTCCTACAAGGAACAGCGCGAACTCGAGGCGCTGCCCGGAAGGATCGACGCTCTGGAGACCGAGCAGGCTGCGCTCGCCACCCGACTCGCCGATCCGCAGACCTACCGCGAGGCTGGCACCGACGCCCGCGCGATCGCCGCGCGACATGGAGCGATCGAGGTCGAACTTGCCGAGTGTCTGGAACGCTGGGAGGCGCTGGAGGCGCGGTCAGCGGGCTGATCGCATCAATCGCTCCGGTTCAGTGGTCAACCATGACATCGACCCCACCCTATCCGATCGTGAGAATCGACCTGTCGATCGCGTCTCACTCCCAGGCCCTGTTGACGCTCCTCGACGAATACGCCCGCTCGCCCGAGGGCGGTGGGCGTGCGCTCAGCGTGCAGGTGCGGGAGTCGTTGTGCGCCGTGCTGGCTGCCCGCCCGCACTACGCGGGATGGCTCGCATTTGCGGGTCAGCAGGCGGTCGGCCTCATCAACTGCTTCGAGGGTGTCTCCACCTTCCGCGCCCAGCCTCTTTTGAATGTGCACGACATTGTGGTGTCGGCGCCCTTCCGGCGACAGGGAATCGGTCGCGCCCTGCTCGCGCAGGCGGAATTGCACGCGCGGGCCACGGGATGCTGCAAACTCACGCTTGAAGTGCTGGAGGGTAACCGGTCGGCGATTGCGGCATACACCGATGCGGGGTTTGAGCCCTACCAGTTGGACCCCGCCATGGGGCAGGCCCGGTTCTTTGAGAAGATGCTGCGCTGAAGCGCCACGGCCACTGCCCCGCCCATCAGGAGACCTCCGATGCCATCCTTCGATATCGTCTGCGAAGCCAATCTGGTCGAGGTGCGCAATGCGCTCGATCAGAGCAACAAGGAAATCGCCAATCGCTTTGACTTCAAGGGCTCGGACGCCCGGATCGAGCAGAAGGAGCGCGAACTTACCGCGTTTGCAGATGATGACTTCAAGCTCGGCCAGGTGCGCGACGTGATGCTTGGCAAGTTCGCCAAGCGAGGTGTCGATGTGCGATTTCTGGATATCGGCGACGTTCAGAAGATTGGCGGTGACAAGGTGAAGCAGCTCATCACCGTGCGGCACGGTGTCCCCAGCGATCACGCGAAGAAAATTGTGCGGCTGGTCAAGGACAGCAAGCTCAAGGTGCAGGCCAGCATTCAGGGCGACACGGTGCGGGTCACGGGCGCCAAGCGCGATGATCTCGCGGCGACGATCACGATGCTCAAAAAAGAGATCACCGACCTGCCGCTTGCCTATCAGAACTTCAGGGACTAAGCAGCACACCCGCGCCGCGCGGCGGCGATCGTCCGCGGCGCTCAGTTCGACTCGATGCGCGCCCAGGCCGAGTGGTTGTGGATCGACTCGAAGTTCTCCACCTCCACCGCATAGCGGCCAATCCGCGCGTCCTTCG
>RFXC01000471.1 GCA_009921765.1 Betaproteobacteria bacterium
TCCGTATCGACCGGCCGGTTCCGGCCATGGATGTAAGGTATTTGCGTCACTGCAATATGTCAAGTTTTATTGACACCCAAGCGACGAGAACAGTCTGAATGTGCGGCGATTGCCTTGGATTTCAGCCGGTGCGGATGCTGTTGATTACATCAACCAACAGGTCCACGCACTGGCTTGGACTTTCTTCGTGCGCCAAGTGGCCAAGCATCGGCCACAGCACCCGCTGCGCTTGCGGTAGCCGCTTGGCAACCACCGCCGCCTGCTGAGGCGGCACCGTAAGATCATTTTCAGCTGCGACTAACCACACCGGTATTGATAAATTGGGCAGATCGCGTTCCAGTGCATATAAATCCCAATGCGCCATCATCGCGAGTGCAGCGCGCACATGAGCCGGGCTTTGCATCAAGCGCTGGTACAGCCGCATACCGGTGGCGTCAATCACTGAACCTGTGCTGCGCATCAGACGCTGAATAACGACCGGATCATTCGCTTGCCAGGCAAAAAATTTCGCGGTCAGTGAACCCGTTGCCATCAGCCGCGCCAGCGGCGAAAAAATTGCGCCCGCCATGCCGCCGAAACGTATGAAAGCACCATTCAAACTCACCAGCGCTGCTGGCTGCACGCTACCATCAAGCACCATACGTGCAGCGACCGCTGCGCCGGCTGAATGACCAACGATCAGATCAGGCGATAACTGCATCTGCTTCATCAGAGCCGCCACCCGCTGCGCCATGCCGGTCAGTGACTGCCCCGAAGGCGGCATCGGCATCTCGCTGGCTGTACCGTGCAGCAGCAGTATTACCGGTGCATCGCGCCGAGCGGTAGAAAATTCCTGAACATGCCACAACAGCCCTGCGGCACTGATGAACCGACTACTTACGCGATTGGGCCAGTCGAGCCCGTCGACCTGCCAGTCCAAACGGTCACCCAAAGGCGCGCGGCTCTGTGCCCGTTGCCAGCCGCACAGTCTGCGCCAGCTGCGCCGAGCCCGCATGCGGCAAAGGCAGATAACGCGCACGCATCGCACGCGCCAGTGTTGCCGCTTCCTGCTGCGGCTTGGGTGAAGTATCAATCAGCAGCACCGGCACTTGCACCTGCGCTAGTTGCTGCGCTGTTTGCATGGCTTCTTGTTGCGCGCGTTCGCGGCCACCGCTACCGTCGAGTGCCACATTGGCGCGACCATCGGTCAGTAAAACCACCAGGGGTGACTGGCCGCGCCGTGCGAGTGAGTCGACCAGTGATGCGGTGACTTCCAAAGCGCTGGCTAACGGCGTGCCACCACCACCCGGCAAACCAGACAGGCGTCGTCTTGCTGCAGTGAGCGAGCGCGTTGGTGGCAACAGCAACTCCGCAGAACGCCCACGAAACGCTACCAGTGCCACCTGATCACGTCGCACATAACATTCGGCAAGCAGCATCTCGATCGCGCCTTTTACCTCAGACAATCGATGCATGGCAGAAGAACCCGATGCGTCGACCACAAACACGGTCACACTCGCGCTGCGCTGGCGAATTCGCGTGACATGAAAATCTTCCGCACGCACCAGTACCCTCGCCTTTGCGACTGCCTCGCCACTTAACGCTCGCCTCAGTCGCTGCCACGGTGCCGCCGCACGAAGGGTATCTACCAAGTGCAGTCGTCGTCCGCGTAAATTATTTACTCGGCGCGAGCCTACCGGTCGACCATGTGCACCGGCATTGCTATGCGCGCCTGATTTACCACCCATGCGCGCCGGCTTGATGCCCGAGATGAGTGCTGCAAGCAAGTTTGGTGGTATCGCTGCCTGTGCAGCATCGAGCACACGATCTTCCATCGCCTGCTGCTGCGATAGTGGGCTCTGCGTTTCAGGCTGATCGGGT
>RFXC01000472.1 GCA_009921765.1 Betaproteobacteria bacterium
TCAAGGCTATCGGCCGCCGTCAGCACATTGATGGGCCACCCCCAACCCCTGATGAGTCCGGCGTAGGCCGCAGGCAGATCGCCACCGCTCTCAACCACCAGAACGCAAAGGGTGGCGGGATCGGAGCGGAACCGCTCACCGAGCACGCCGCGCTGGCGTCGGATCGCATCAACCGAGGCAACGCTGATCCGCCGATGGCCGCCCCGCGTACGCCAGGCCATCAGTTCCCCGCGCTCCACCATCACCTGGACGGTCGTACTCGACAGGCCGAGCCGACGCGCCGCTTCGGACGTCGTGCATACAAGTCGGGGGATAGTGGGCAAGTCGGGCGCATTCATGAGTCGCTCACCGTTTCATGGATCAACAGACCCGCAGTTGGCGCCCGGCACCCCTTATCCACAAGCCATTTCTCCCCTAACGGCCGCTTCGTAAAGACAAGCGGACAGTCGTTTGATCGGGCTCAAGCTGGCTGCCCATCGACCGATACCCTAATGGGGGCAGGCCCGGTGAACACCACCAGGATGCCCCCGCCTCAAGTCGGACGAATTAAGGCCGATACCTCTTTCAGGTCGGACAACGCTGCTGGAGCAGACAACATGCGAATGAACAAGCGGGCACTTGGCGAGTACGGTTCGGTTAAAGTCCAGGCAGACGTCGCCAGTTCCGATCGGGTCGGGCTGATCAAGATGATGTTTGACGCTCTGATCGACACGCTGGTGATGGCTGAGGCCCAAATCCAGCGCAACGACATCAATGGCAAGTGGGAAAGCATCTCGCGCGCAAGCCGTATCGTTCTGGGCCTTCAGGCGTCGCTCGATCATGAAAAAGGCGGCGAACTCGCCTCCAATCTCGACGAACTCTATGCCTACGTCTCGCGTCGCCTCATTCACGCCAACGCCAACAACGACCCGGCCATCATCGTCGAGCTCCGCGGGCTGATGGGCGAAATCCGGGAAGCCTGGGCCACCATCCAGCCCCCGGTTGATGCCTCGATTTCCCGCATGGCGGCGTAAAGCCAACTGGCTGGCGACATCGCCAGCTCTAAAGCAAACGGGCCCCGAGGGGCCCGTTTCATTTTCTGCTGTGAAAAAGCTCAGGCGGCGCGTTGCTGCTGAATGTAACGATTGATCGCCAATTCTTCGAAGGCGCGCTGCTCCACCTTTTCTGCTGCCTCGTTCGCCTTGAGATCTTCGCGCTCGATGAGCGCCTCGTATTTGTTCTGCTCCTGCTCGGTACGCTGCAGATCGCGAAGCGCGGCGGCATGCACCGCCTTCACCGTCTGCGAAATGCCATGCGCCCTGTCCTGGCCCTCGCGCAACCGTCGCGTGTAATCGGCATAGAGGTCCTGAAGGCGCTGCATCTGCGCTTCCAGTTGCGACACCCGCGCTGCCGCCCGAAGGCAGCCCTGGCGGGCAAGTTCTACCGCCTTGGCGCTACGGTCCAGCAACACTTCCCAGCAATGACGACGATCCACACTAGCCTCCCATCACTTTGAGCAACCCAGCTTGGGTAGACAGGTAATCGGCACGTTCATGCATATCTTGACGAAGAAACTGCTCAAGCTGACCCCGCATCCGGATCGCCTCGTCAAGTTCAGGATTGGTGCCTGCCTGATAGGCGCCCACCTGAATCAGGTCGGCGTTTTGCTGATAAAGCGTCCAGAGCCTGCGAAAGCGATTGGCAATCCGCATCTGCTCAGGGGGAAGAATGTTCTGC
Source organism: Betaproteobacteria bacterium (assembly GCA_009921765.1). The sequence continues at coordinate 1,717 of RFXC01000472.1, forward strand.
GCAACCCGCGACACCGAACCGGTGAGATCGATTGCCGGGTAGTGCGCCGCATCGGCCAGCGCCCGCGACAGCATCACCTGCCCGTCAAGCGACGCGCGGGCAATATCAACGATGGGATCCGAGCGGTCATCGCCCTCGGCCAGC
>RFXC01000473.1 GCA_009921765.1 Betaproteobacteria bacterium
CCACCGGAAGGTTCATCTCGTCGGCGACCTCCTCGGGGGTGGGCTCGTGGCCGTACTCCTGCAGGAGCTGCTTCTGTACCTGCATCACCTTGTTGAGGGTCTCGATCATGTGCACCGGGATGCGGATGGTGCGGGCCTGGTCGGCGATCGAACGGGTGATGGCCTGGCGGATCCACCAGGTGGCGTACGTTGAAAACTTGTAGCCCCGACGGTACTCGAACTTCTCCACGGCCTTCATCAGGCCCATGTTGCCCTCTTGGATGAGGTCGAGGAATGAGAGACCGCGGTTCGTGTATTTTTTCGCGATCGAGATCACGAGACGGAGATTGGCCTCCACCATCTCGGTCTTCGCCTGATGGGCCTCGCGCACGTGGACCATCGTCTGCGCGACGACCGCGAGCAGGCCCTCGGGGGAGATACGCTGCTGCAGCTCGATCTGGCGCAGACGCGCGTGGATGCCCTTCGTGTCGATGGTCGCGTCTTTCTTGGTCTTCGGATGCTTGGCGCGCTCCAGCTGCCGCTGGAGATGCTCGATTTCCTCAAGCACGGGGCGGAGTTGCTCGAGGTACTCCTCGTAGACCTTCAGCTTGAAATAGAATTTTCCGAACGAGGCGCGGAGCACGGTCTCGCGCTTCTTCAACTTGGTCTGGACTTTCTTCCGGGCCGCGTCGCCGCGCGCCTTCTGCAGCTCTTCCCAGCCTTCGGCCACGCTCTCCTCGGCGTGACGCGCCTGGTCGACCAGCTTCGGCAGCCCCTTGAAGTAGGCGTCGCGCGACTCGATCTTCTTGTCGATGACGAGGCGGTCGAACCGTTCCTCACGATTCAAAAGCTTGGAGCCTAGGCCGACAATATACCCGCCGATCACCGACGCTTGGAACAGCGCCTCCTGCGCCTTGAGTTCCGCCGTCTCGATGCGTTTGGAAATTTCCACCTCCTGCTCGCGGGTGAGCAGCGGGACTTGGCCCATCTGCTTGAGGTACATCCGGACCGGGTCGTCCAGAATGTCGTTCTGCGAGGAGCGCGACTGCTCCTCCTCGGCCTCCTCCATCCGCTGCTTGTAGTCCTCGACCTGGTCAGGCTCGAGGATCTCAATCTCCAGATTCTGCAGGATCGAGAGAACGTTATCGATCTCCTCCTGGTTCTCGACCGACTCCGGCAGCGCCTCGTTGATGTCGTCGAACGTGAGGTAGCCCTGCTCTTTGGAGAGGCGGATCAGGTTGCGGATCTTGTCATTGATCCCGCCCGCGGGGGCGGCTTCCGCGGTGCCTTCGGCGGTGTTTTCAGCCGGGTTGACCGGGAGTTTCTCGAGAGCCTCCTCGACGGCGTCGGATTGGGCGGGAGCGGCGGCGGGCTTGGACTTGCGCGACATGTGGGAGCGGTGGGTACGGAACGGCTTTCGGCGCGGAGGTCAAACCGCGGTCGTGAGCGAGATCGGCATGCGCAACTGGCGCTGGATTTCTGAGCGTTCCTTCAAGAGAGAAATTGGGTCAGAGTCACTGTCCGTTTGGGGGGTGGCCAAAGCAAGTTCTATCTGCCTCAGACGGGGCTCAAGACTGCGTGCGCGCAGGCGACGCAGACCTTCCTGCGCCACCTTCACGGGATCATCGATCACCGGTGCTTCGAATAGAATTCCCGAGACCAGCGCGCGCTCCTCCTCGGTTTCCAGCAGCCCATCGAGCTGGTCGCGCCCGGGCCACGAGTCCTGCTCGAATTCGCTCAGGAAGCGGTTGAGCAGGCGCCCCGCGATGTGGTTCTCGGACTGGTCTATCCAATCGGCCTGCACCGCGTGGCCCAGCGGTTTGCCCAGGGCCTCGAAATGGAGGCAAAGCATCAGCAGCTCGTGCTCGGGCGTAACCGTTC
>RFXC01000474.1 GCA_009921765.1 Betaproteobacteria bacterium
AGTACAAGCACGTCGGTTTTGGCGATCGTCTGTAGCCAGCGACCGAAACTGCCACTTGCGTGTAACGCTCGGAGTTCTTCGGTCAGGCGCGGCATTCGCAGGTACAGACTGCTGTATCCCTGGCGGCAGGCGTGTTGCGCAAGCGCGCAAGCCAGCCAGGTCTTGCCAACCCCTGTCGGACCGACGAGCAAGACGGTGTCGCCGTGCTGTACCCAGCCGCTGTTGGCCAATCGGATGAGATCGGGGCGCTCGAGACCACGCCCGGGACGGGTATCCATATCCTCAATGGCAGCTTGCGAGTATTTCAGTTTGGCGCGTTGTAGCAAGCGGCCCCGCTTTCGATCTTCTCGGATATGTACCTCGCGCTGTACGAGCAATGCGAGGCGCTCTTCGAAACTGAGCGCGTGTATTCCGAGGCGCGAGGCCTGCTCCTGGAGTTCTGAGATGAAGCCCGGGAGCTTGAGGGCACGCAACTGCTCAATGGTGGCGTTGTTCATCATGGCATCGCCTCTCACTGGTAATAGCCCGGTCCGCGCACGTTCTCGTGCTCGGGACTGTTCCAATTTACTGACGGTGCTTGAGGGTCTAGCTGGTCACGGTTGTTGACCAGAATCGCCTTGACTGTTTTGTAGCGGTAGGCGCCCACACGCAGCGCGATCGCACAGGCGGTCTCCAGACGCTGCTCTCCGTACTTTCTTGCCAATCCCAGCAGACCCAGACACCGTCGGTAACCATGTTCGGGATGCTTGTTCTCTACAAGCATCCGATTGACCACCTCGGCAGTCGAGACTCCGATTCGCCGCCCCCAATCGATCAGTCGGGACGGAGACCACTCGCGATGCGCCCGGTGCGCTGCCGGCAAGTGATCGGCAATCGTCGTATAGCCCCCAACCTGGAAGCTGCGTTGGTGCGCAGCGACACGGCGCCCCCCGTGCAGACATTCGACAGCGCGTGCGGTCAGGCGAACCTCTAACGCCTCACCAACCAACGAATGCGGCACGCTGTAGAAGTGGCCGTCAACCTGTACGTGATAGTCGATGTGCACCTTCGCCTTTTTGAACCAGGCCATCTCGTAGCGCGAACTCGGCAAGTCACCGAGCGCGGGCCGATCGATATCGGCATATACGCTCGCGCGTGAACCCGCCAGCTTCTGGAAGCTGCGGCCATTGAGGTCGGGCAGCAATTGGGCGATCGCATGATCGACTTCGTACACGTTCTGGAATCGGTGATGCCGCAACCGAGCGAGAATCCAGCGCTCAACCACCTGTACGGCGCTCTCCGCCTTCGCCTTGTCCTGTGGCTTGAGCGGGCGCGCTGGCAGAACCGACGTGCCATAGTGCGCAGCGAAGTCCAGCACCGTGCTGCTGGCACGTGGCTCATAGCGATCGGGGTCGGTGATCAGCGCTCGAGCATTGTCGGGCACGATCAGCTGTGGCACACCCTGCATGAACTCCAAGGCGCGCACCAGCGCTTCGATCCAGTCGGCCAGCTTCTGGGTCGGCGTCGCGCAGGCGAACGTATAGCTCGAGGCCCCCAGCGCCGCCACGAACACATTTGCACGACCGCCGTCACTCACCGCAATCGTCGGCCCAGCGTAGTCGACGAACAGCTTCTCGCCAGCTCGATGTACCTGCCGCATTGAGCGCCGCAGCGTCTGCGCAAACGACCGGTAGTGCTCGAAGAACTGCGTGCGCCCCCAAGTGCGTTCGCCTGGGTGTGCTGCAACGTACTCCTGCCAGAGCAGCACCAGCGTGACGCCTTTGCGTGCGAGCTCACGATGCACGTAGGCAAAGTCTGGCACCACCACCCGCGGCTTCACCGGCTCTCGAT
>RFXC01000475.1 GCA_009921765.1 Betaproteobacteria bacterium
GCTCGCAATTGTCAAACGGCTGCTCGACGCCATGGGCGGGGCGATCAACGTCGTGTCAACGCCAGGACAAGGCTCGAGCTTTCGGATAGTGATCACCCTACCGATCGCGCTGGAGACCAATGACACGCAATCCCCCCAGCCCCTCCGGCTTAGCGGGGAGCCACTCGACATCCTCATCGCTGATGATGTGGCACTCAACCGGGAGGTGCTACGCCGTCTGCTTGCCGCAGACGGCCATCGGATCACCGAGGCGGCTGACGGCGCTGCTGCGCTGACCGCAGCGAGTCAGCGGCGCTTCGATCTCGTCCTGATGGACATCGAAATGCCTGGGATGAGTGGGCTGGAAGTGTGTCGCAAGATCCGCGCGGGTCTGGGTCCCAACCGCGCCACCTGGATCGTGGCACTCACTGGCTATGCCTTCGAGTCCGACATGGCCCAGGCGCGGGCCGCGGGCATGAACGCCCACCTTGCCAAACCCATCACGGCGGGGGCGCTCCGCGCGCAGATCGACACGCTTCGCGCTGGCCCGAGTGCGTGACAACCGCCACCCGAACGCCCGGCGCTACGCCCTGCTGCCCCGATCACGAACCACCGGTTTATCATCGCGACGTTCCACGCCGACCGTCAGTCGCGTCTCGGCATCGCTCACCAGGAGGGCGTTCATGGTCAACCTTCACGACATCCGATACGTGCGACTCGGTACGCCCGATCTCGATTCGGCGATCAAGTTCGCCACCAGCATCGTTGGCCTGCAACTCGTTGCGCGGGAAGGCGGAATGGCGTATTTCCGATCGGACAAGGTCGATGTCCGGGGCGATACACGTGATCACACGCTGGTCTATTTCGAGGGTGATCCAGGCGAGCACTACACCGGTTTTGATCTGAGGAATCCCGGCGATTTCGACAGCATCGCGGCAGAAATCGAACGCGCCGGACACCCTGTTCACCTCGGCACCGAGACTGAGTGCGCACAGCGCAGGGTCAGGCGGTTCATTCGTTTCCAGGATCCCACCGGCAACAACATCGAGGTTGTCGATCGGCCCTTCCACAGCGGTACACGCACCTTCCTCTCGCGCGACGCGGGCATCACCCACTTCAGCCACATCGGGCTTCGCACCCGAAACCCGGCCGCCGACGAGGCATTCTGGTCACAGGTGCTTTCGGCTCGCACATCCGACTGGATTGGCGATGCGCCGCTCATGCGTATCAATACGGTCCACCACACCCTGGCGCTGTTTCCGTCCACCTTCGCCGGGGTTCAGCACGTGAATCATCAGGTGGAGGATATCGACGACATCATGCGCTCGTATTACTTCCTGAAGGAAAAGGGCGTGCGGATTGTTTTTGGTCCGGGCCGGCATGCCACCTCGGGGGCCGTGTTCCTCTACTTCGAGGGACCGGACGGCATGGTCTACGAATACTCCACTGGCGTGCGGCATATCAGCGCAGCCGAGGAAGCCACACATCGGCCGCGTCAATTCCCGTTCTCGCCCGAGTCCTTCTGCATGTGGGGTTCGCGACCAGACATACCGGAGTTCCGTTCGGGCAGGAGGCCCTCTTGAAATGCGCTCAATACTAAAAATTTTTCTCCTGGCTTCAGCACTGCTGTCAGGCGGGCTGGTTCACGCCCAGTATCCAACGCGCCCCGTCAAAATCGTGGTGCCGTCAACCGCGGGCGACGGTTCTGATCTGTTGGCCCGCACGCTGGCCAAGTCCATGAGCGAATCGATGGGCCAGCCCTTTGTCATTGAAAACCGGCCCGGGGCAGGTGGCAGCATTGGCGCAGCCGTGGTGGCCAAGTCGGTGTCAGACGGCTACACCCTGTTTCTG
>RFXC01000476.1 GCA_009921765.1 Betaproteobacteria bacterium
CAGCGCCGCCCCCGGGGTCGTAGCCGCCGAGCGCACACTGCGCCTGTGCGGAGCCCATGTGCCAGCTGCCCAGCAGACCGGCTAGCAGGCGCAGCCACAAGGCACTGGGTTGGCGGCGACGTTTCAAGTGAGTTCGGGTGGCCATGTGTGGGTTGCGCCGCTTTGCACTGCAGCCGGGCCCAGGCAGAAAGGGACCTGGCTTGCCCCCTCCGCAGCAGGCTAAATTGCAACAAAAAGTAAACTCTAACCATGCTAGCACATCCTCTGACGCAGACGGCTCAGCGGCTACTCCAGGAGGGTCAAGCCGGCCAGGCCAGTGCCACCTTGTGGCACATGCTTCAAACCGAGCAGGGCCTGGACCGGGCTTGGCTGGACTGCGTGGTGCAACTGGTCATCTGCCTCGATGGCGCGGGCTTTCGGCCACAGGCCCAGCACTGGCTGGCGCTGGCCGCGCCCGTGGGCCGCCGCTTGGGCTTGATGCTGCGCGAGCCCCTGCCCATGCCCGCGCATCTTGCGCCCGAGGTGTTTGACCAAGCGCAGCTCAAAACCCTCAAGCGTTATCCGGCGCTCGAAGATCCCCAGTCCTACATTTACGTGATTGAGATCGCGGGCAGCTGCAATTTGCGCTGCCCCAGCTGCCCAGTGGGCAACATGCCCGAGGAGCCGCGGGCGCGGGGGATATAGCGGCGTCCTGGGCAGGCGCGGCAGTCACGGCGGTTGCCGGAGTTGCGGTGGTGGCGGCGGGTTTCGGCGCCGCCGGCGCGGCCTTGGCGGCCTTCGCCGCGGCCTGCTTCGCCTTCTGTTCCGCGAGCGCGGCGTCGACGCCGGCTGCCTCCGTCGGGTGGATCTGGTGGTAGTACGCGTTCGACTTCGAGAGGTCTTCCCGGTGCAGCAGCAATCCCATCTTGATCGCGTCGAACGGGCACACCTCGACGCAGATCTGGCAGCTCATGCAGACGGAGATATCGATGTCGAAGACCTTGGGCCGCTTGAGCGCCTTACCTTTCCCGTCCCGCTCCATGACGATGTAGATGCACTGCGGGGGGCACTCCTTCTCGCAGATCTGGCAGGCGACGCAGCGGAGAGTGCCATTAGGATCGGATGGGTCGTCGTGGACGAGGAATGGGAAATTACGGTAGTTCTCGGGCAACTTCGTGCGCTGCTCGGGGTACTCGGTCGTGACGTAGCGCGCCGGGTCGTGAAAGCTGCCCGCGAGGTTTTTCGCGGTGACCGCGAGGCCTTGGAGGAGTCCGGAGCCGAGCATGAGGAAAGGGGTCAGCGGTCGACCTCGCCGAGCACGATGTCGACACTGCCGAGGATGATGACGGCGTCGGCGACCGTCTGGCCGAGGCACATGTCCTCGAGCACGGTGAGGTTGATGAACGACGGCGGGCGCACGCGGTAGCGGTACGGGTTGGGTCCGCCGTCGCTGATGAGGTAGAAGCCGATCTCGCCTTTCGGGCCCTCGATGCGGGCATAGGCCTCACCGGGCTTCGGGCGCAGGCCGCGGTTCTTGGCCTTCGCATCGATGACCGGTCCCGCGGGCAGGTCGCTGAGAGCCTGCTGCAGGATGCGGATCGACTCCCGCATCTCGAGGACGCGGATCATGTAGCGGTCGTAGGTGTCGCCGTGGGCGCCCAGCGGCACGCGGAAGTCGAAGCGCGGATAAAAGCCGTAGCCGTCGACCTTGCGGAGGTCGTAGTCGACACCGCAGGCGCGCAGCATCGGCCCCGTGATGCCGGCGTTCACCGCGAGGTCGGGTTTCAAAACCCCGACACCCTGCGTGCGGGCCATCAGGATCTCGTTGCCGGTGATGAGCGCCTCGTACTC
>RFXC01000477.1 GCA_009921765.1 Betaproteobacteria bacterium
TTGGCTCTTCTCGGTAACAAAAGGTAGACCTGATAGATCTGCTCCCGCTGCAAAAATAAAAGGTTTACCTGTAATTGCGATTGCAACAGCTGATGAATTCTCTGCTTGGCTGATTGCGCTATCAAGTTCTTGAAGTGATTTCGGACCTAAAGTATTTGGGCGAGTGTGATCGAGGCCGTTATCGATAGTAATGAGCGCTAAAGTTCCAGAAGCGCCAAAGGCGGATAAATCAATCTCACGAACAAATGCTTTAGTTACAACTTCTTCGAGCGCTTCCCCAATATCCGGCTTTGCAGCGTCGAAAACGGTGCGAAGTGGCTGCCCGCCTTCCTGGAGAAAATGGATCTGTCGCGCGGCATGGCCAAAAATGGCCACTGGCCCTGTGGGCAGCTCAAACATCGACCCAGTGAAATCTTCAAGCGGCACTGCTTTGTGGTCGCTTATCCGGAAGACAAGGTGGCGAGCATTGTTCACGCAATCGGCACTGACTCATGCCTGCTGATGGGCTCCGACTATCCGCATGCCGAGGGTGTCCCAACACCGCGCGACTTTGCGTCCGAGGCACTCGGCGGTCTCGCTCCGGATCAGATTCGCCGAATCATGTACGACAACGGGCGTCGTCTCATGCCGTCAGCTTCCTAGCGGTCATACCAACCCATGGTTGGCCCGCAACCCACCGTAAGACAACTCGCCATGGACCTTGAAATCAGGCTTACCCATCGTGTAGATCCCGAAGCAGCGGGCGAGTGTGCACGGATGGCGGAGGCGTTGGGCGCCCGATCGCTCTGGTCGGCCGAAGCAAGTTGCGACCCGTTCCTGCCGCTGGTGGCGGTCGCCGGCGCAAGCCGTCGGCTCGAGCTCGGTACCGCAATTGCGGTGGCGTTCGGTCGCTCGCCTTACGTCACCGCACAATCCGCGTGGTATCTGCATCGGATAAGCGGTGGCCGGATGGTGCTGGGCCTGGGCACCCAGGTGAAGGCGCATATCGAGCGACGCTTTGGCATGAGTTGGCCTGGAGCGGGTCATGCCCTGGCCGAATACATCGACTGTGTCCGCGAAATCTGGCGCTCGTGGCGGGACGGCGACAGCCCGAAGTTCGAGGGCCAGCACTGGCGCGCAACCCTGGGCAGCCCAGAATTTACGCCTGCCCCCCTGCCCGAGGGAGCAGGGCCGATCCCGGTCTGGATCGCATCGGTGGGTCCCACCCTGCTCCGGATTGCTGCGCGTACCGCCGACGGGGTCCATTTTCACGCGTTCACCACCGCCCAGTACCTGCGCGACACACTGCACCCCGCGATTGCCCAATCGCGCGCCGAGGCGGGGGTGAGCACGCCATTTCGGAGCGCTTGCTGCGTACTCGCCGGCGTGGTTCATGATGACGAGCAGCACCAGGCACTGCGCGCCCATTTTCGCGGAATTATCGCGTTCTACGGGTCAACACCCACCTACCAGCCGGTTCTCGACTCGGTCGGCTTCGGCGATCTGATGCCAAGGCTGCGAGAACTGAGCCGCACCAAAGCCTGGAGCGCCATGTCGGCACTGATTCCTGACGACCTGCTCGACAAGATGGTGCTGCTCGACTCGCCGGCAGAACTGGGACGCAAGCTGCAGGCGCATTACGGCGGCGTGCTTGACCAGATCTCGCTCTTTCGCGGTGGCGATCGTTTCATGGACCCATCCGACTGGCACGCGCTCGCTGATTCCCTGAAGACCGGTGCCAGCGCATCATGAGCGACGCCACCCACACCCCGCCAGCACCTGCGGGTCCGCTCGCGGGGATCCGGGTACTGGATCTCGGGCGCGTGATCGCTGGCCCCTACGCTGCGCAG
>RFXC01000478.1 GCA_009921765.1 Betaproteobacteria bacterium
TGAATATGAAGGGACTTCCCACTTCTCGGTAACGGCATCTAGTGCCAAGATTGGTGTTGGATCAGTCAATCTAAAACCTTCTGAAGGAGAAGCCCCATGAGTGAGATTACACGAGTCGGCGTTGATTTGGCAAAACGCGTCGTCCAGGTTTTTGCGGTCAACGCCGCGGGACAGCGGGTCACCGGGCGGGCGTTGCCCCGCGACAAGTTCCTGGCCTGGTGCGCCAGGCTGCCCGCTGGCTGCATGGTGGCCATGGAGGCTAGCTCCAGCGCTCACTTTTGGGCCCGCAAGCTCATTGCCATGGGCTTGGATGCGCGCATTATTGCCGCGCAGCTGGTGACGCCCTACCGTATTCAGGGCAAGACCGGCAAGAACGACGCCAACGATGCGGCGGCCATCTGCGAGGCCGCCAGCCGACCACACATGCGCTTCGTGTCGATCAAGACCATCGAGCAGCAAAGCATGCTGAGCGTCCACCGCCTGCGCGAGGGCTTCAAGACCGATCGTGGGGCCTGCATCAACCGCATTAGAGGCCTGTTGGCCGAGTTCGGTCTGGTGTTCCCTCAAAAGCCGGCCGTGCTACGCCAGGCATTGCCCGATGTGCTGGAAGATGCCACCAACGAATTAAGCCCTCTGGCCCGCATCACTTTGCAGCGTGCGCTGCAGCAGTGGCAGCGCCTGGATGAGGATATGGCCTGGTGCGATCGGCACATTGCCGCCCACCTCAAGACCAATGAACAGGTGCGCCAGGCCGAGCAACTCATGGGCGTGGGACCGATCACTGCCTCGGCCATCGTGGCTACGGTTGGAGACCTGCGCCAATTCAAGGACGGCGCGCAGTTTGGCGCTTGGCTGGGTTTGACGCCCCGGCAAAACTCAAGCGGAGGCAAGAACTCGCTGGGCAGAATTACCAAACGCGGGGATATGTACCTGCGCATGCTGCTGATCCAGGGTGCCAAGGCGGCGGTCAATAGTGCGCAAAAGCGCGATGACCCGATCTCCAGGTGGGCGCTGCAGCTCAAGGAAAAGTCGGGCTGGCAAAAGGCGGCCGTAGCCTTGGCCAACAAGAACGCCCGCACCCTGTGGGCTGTGTTCGTGCGCGGCAAGGCCTACGACCCCAGGCATGTGAGCGTCAAGCCTGCCAGTGCGATGGCCCGAGTCAGTGCGGCACCGGCGTGACCGGCGCAGACCAAGACAAATTTGACGACCAAGCAGATTCATTTGTTGAGTTCCTGCAAGACGTGAGTTCGAAGATGCAGTAAACAGGTCAGACCGGCAGCGGGCAAGCTCGACTCCTCCTTCGGGGCACCGATCGTGGTGAATACCCCGGGACATGAATGGAGCCCCGCTGAGCGGTTCGTATCTGGGTCCGCGCGGCACTGATGTCAGCGCAACAAGGCCGTCTGTAGATGTGCAGTCTGTTCCTCGTTTTACTGGTTCACGAGCATGCAGGAATACCGCTTAACAGGAAGAAAACCCAAACAGAAAAGCCAAAGGCCCCAAACTATTACTTGAACTGGTGGGAAGTCCCTGTAAAGGAGGAGCCGAGGCGCTAGCCGAGGCGGGGGACAGCCGCGGAGCCGGGCCCGATGCGCCGGCCGCTCCTCAGGCCCGGGCAGGAGTAGCCTCGGGCAAAAAATTGCGGAGGTCTTTCATCAGGCGTCGTAATTTTCAGGGCGCTATGGCGTGCGAGCTATTACGAGGCGCTTCTCAATCGGCCTGCGCAATGACTTTTCTCACCACCTCGGCGCTGAAGCCGCGGGCCAGCAGGAAGCGCATTTGCCGGGCCTCGCCGGCGTCGGGGCGTCGCTCGGCCCGCTCGGCGCCGG
>RFXC01000479.1 GCA_009921765.1 Betaproteobacteria bacterium
ACCCGGCTGCGTAGCGGCACGGCGCCTGCGCAGCCAGCCAAGCAGCTGGCGCAGCACTTCGAAGAGCGCCGGCAGGCCAGGAATGATGATCATGGCGAGCGTGACCCACTGGAAGTGTTCCTTCACCCAGGGGGTGTTGCCGAACACATAACCCAGTCCCGACAGGCTGATCACCCAGATGAGTGCACCGACCACGTTGTAGAGCGTGAATTTCGAGCGCGTCATCTCGGCCACGCCCGCCACGAAAGGCGCAAAGGTCCGGATGAAGGGCAGAAAGCGGCCAATGATGATCGTCATGGCACCGTAGCGTTCATAGAAGGCATGCGTGCGATCGAACGCATCCCGGTTGAACCAGCGCGATCGCTGCCAGCCGAACACCTTGGGGCCGACCGCTCGCCCGATGGTGTAATTGAGCGCATCGCCGGCGATTGCCGCGGTCACGAGAAGCGCCATCAGAATACCGATGTCCATGCCGCCCACCGCCGCGATGGCGCCGCACACGAAGAGCAGCGAATCACCGGGCAGAAAGGGCATCACCACCAATCCGGTTTCGACAAAAATGATGAGAAAGAGCACCGCGTAAATCCACGGGCCCCACTGCTGCACCATGGCGGCAAGATGCTTGTCCAGGTGCAGGAAAATGTCGATGAGCTGGGCAAAGTCCATTGACCGATGATACAGGTCAGCGCCCGACCGACTGCGCGGCTGACCCGATAGAATCCAGGGGTGAACACCCCGCCAAGCCCCAGACCGATCGCGCTTCTACCCGATTCGCTCATCAGCCAGATCGCCGCTGGCGAAGTGGTCGAGCGGCCCGCCTCGGTGGTGAAGGAACTGGTCGAAAACGCAATCGATGCCGGGGCGACCCGCATCGAGCTTCGAATCGAAGAGGGTGGCATCGACCGGATCGTCGTCAGCGACAACGGCTGCGGCATTGCACCAGAGCAACTCGCCCTCGCGCTCACCCGCCACGCCACCAGCAAGATCGCCTCGCTTGCCGAGCTCGAACAGGTGGTCTCGCTTGGCTTCCGGGGCGAGGCGCTCGCATCCATCGCATCGGTCGCCCGCACCCGTATCACCAGCCGCACCGCTGACGCCTCACAGGCAAGCATGATCGACTCGGTCACCGGCGAGGTGCAGCCCGCGCGCGGTCTGCCCGGCACCAGTATCGAAGTGATCGACCTCTATTCCGAAACACCCGCACGGCGGAAGTTTCTGAAAAATTCGGCCACCGAGGCTGCGCACTGCATCGACACGGTACGGCGAATCGCACTGGCCCACCCCGGCGTGGCGTTTTCCGCCATGAGCGCGAACCGGCGGGTTCTTGAGTTCGCCGCCGGCGACTGGACAGCGCGCGCACTCGATGGTCTGGGCGAGGACTATCAGCAGGCGCATCGCCTGCTCGATGTATCGGCGGGACCCGTGCGGCTTTTTGGCATGCTGGGGCTACCCACCGCGAGCCGGGCTCGCGCCGATCGGCAGTTCCTCTATGTGAACGGGCGTTTTGTACGCGACCGAACCCTGGGCTTTGCGCTCCGCCAAGCCTATGCCGACATGCTGCACGGCGACCGGCATCCGGCCTATGTCCTGTTCCTGTCGGTCGATCCCTCGCAGGTGGATGTCAATGTTCACCCGGCCAAGACCGAGGTCAGGTTTCGCGAGAGCTCGGCGCTTCGGTCATTTGTCTATCACGCGGTCGAACAGACCCTTCGGGGCGGTCTCGCGCAGGCGGGCGCGGCACCGGGGAGGGTCGATGCGGCGCGCGCGGCA
>RFXC01000480.1 GCA_009921765.1 Betaproteobacteria bacterium
TGCCACCAGGCGGTGTCCAGTCAAATGCCTGCACGGCACCCCGTGCGCGCAAGAACGCATCGATGGCGGCAGCATCAAGGCTGGTGCGCCCCCGAAACTCGAGCGACCAGACCTGGGGCTGGGTGTTGATGCCAAAGGCCAAACGCTGCTCATAGCCGTCGCCAAAGGCCACGCGGCGCACGGCGGGCCGCATCGACAAATTGGCTCCAACCGAAGGGGTCCAGGTAAATGTCGCCATTTACACTGCCCTTCGGCCATCCAGCAGGCCACCGGCGCGCTTTTGGGCGAGCAGTTCTTGCCGCACAGCGCTGGCAATAGCCCGGCCAAGATCGCGTCCGGCCAGGTCATCCCCACGGCTTGACGCGCCCCCATCCGAGATGCCGACCGAAATGTTGAAGACGTCCCCACCGAAGGCGCCGCCGCTCATCGTGACCGAAAAGGACCCCTAACTCAGAGGAGTTAGGGGTTTGAGATTGGTGGCAAGCAGGAATATGAAAACGCTTGCTAACTCATTGCCAGCATTGAGGTTTTCAGTAAAGCGCGACTAACAAACGCCGATTGATGCGAGCCGATGACGCAGGAAAACTCAAACGCTTCCTTCGGTCTCAACGACCAAGATGCGGGCTGCGCCCTGCGGGTGAGCCACATGCTCGCAACCTACCCCGGCGAAGAACACATCGCCAACACCCAGCGCGACGACGTGCTCTTTGCCATCCACACGGTAGTGCATGTCCACCTTGCCATCGAGCACGGCGAAGACTTCCTCGCCATCGTTGACATGCCACTTGTACGGCTGGTCGGTCCAATGGACGCGGGTGGTAATGCCGTTCATGTTCGCGACATCCATCGCCCCCCACGCTCGGTCGGCGGTAAATTCTTTGCTGCGGATGATCTTCATGAATCGAGGATTGCAGGAGGCGCGCGAGTCCCCTCAGGCCGCAGCGCGGGCTCGGCGAGGACTGGACTTACTGGATGCGACCGGCTGCTGCACGCCCAGGTGCTCAATCACCACCGGTGGACGGTTGGGAAACTGCGCCACCAGGTTGAGCTGGCCGCCCATGCTCTCCACGTAGTGCCGCAGTGTGGAGAGCAGCATATCGCTGCGCTTTTCGAGCCGGGAGATGGTGTCCTGACCGACCCCCAGAGTCGCAGCCAGCTGCTCCTGCGTTTGCTGAGCGGCTTGACGCAAGTCCTTCAGGGTCGCCAACTCCATCGCACGCGCATCAATGCGCTGGAGCCGATCCGGCGGCAGCGCCGCCATCATGTCATCGAGTTTTCTTGCCATGATTGGAATCCTCACTGTCTTGGGTCAGCGATGCCAGATGGCCGTCATATCGATCATCAGCCATCGCAATTAATCGTTTGTAGAACCGCCGCTGGTCCGCCCCACCCTTGTCGCCGCCCACCAAGAGGATGGCTTGACGCTTGGGATCGAAGGCAAAGGCCACGCGCCAGACCTCACCACTCCAGGCAAACCTGAGCTCTTTCATGTTGGCGTGGCGCGAGGCCTTAAGCGTATCGACCGTGGGCCGCCCCAGGTTCGGGCCAAACTGCGCCAGCAACTTCGCGTGCGCCAACAACTCATCCTGCAGGTCCTCTGTCAAGGAGGCGAACTCGCCGTCGAAGTCATCGTGGAAAAGAACGGTCCAGTTCACAGGTGTGATTATGGATTCAATACCATATGGCGTCAAGTCCATACCGCACGGTGCGCGGGCGAGCGGATCTGAGATCATCCGGAGATGGCCGAGTCGCAGGTTCACGCATCCATA
>RFXC01000049.1 GCA_009921765.1 Betaproteobacteria bacterium
AACACCGGGCAGTTCGTTGACCGGATGATGACAGCCGTCACCCCGCGCACCCGCCTGATCTTCGCAAGCCACATCACCTCGACCACCGCGCTTATCCTGCCGGTGGCCGATCTGTGCGCGGCCGCACGCGAGCGCGGCATTCTCACGCTGATCGACGGCGCCCACGCCCCCGGGCAAATCGAATTGTCACTGGAAGCGATCGGCGCCGATTTTTATGTTGGCAACTGCCACAAGTGGCTGTGCGCACCCAAGGGCTCAGGTTTTCTGCATGCAGCGCCGTCGAGACAGGATTGCCTGGACGCCTCGGTGATCAGCTGGGGCTATGCGGGGCACGCGGGAGGGCACACCGGCTTTGAAGCCTATCTCGGCCGTACGCCCTTTGAGCAACGTCTGCAGTGGCAGGGCACGCGCGACCTCTCGGCCTGGCTTTCGGTACCCGAGGCGATTGCCTTTCTGCACCGCCACCGTTGGGCTGAGGTACGAACCCGCTGCCACCAGCTTGCCGCCCGGGCGCTCGCCGTCATTTCCGAACGGTATGGCCTCCCCGCCATTGCCCGGGATGATCACTGGGCTCAAATGGTGGCGATTCCGGTACCGGTTACCGAGCCCGAGCGGCTTCGCGCCGCGCTCTTTCATCAACATCGCATCGAAGTGCCAGTCACCAGCCACGCAGGCCAGGTCTTTGTCAGACTGTCGGTGCAAGGCTACAACACCGAAGAAGACGTTTCGCGCCTGGTCGGAGCGCTGTGTTCATTGGACCCCCTCATCTCATCATGACAACCCATCGGCTTGACACCCCCTGCCTGATTCTCGAGCGCGATACCGTTGCCGCCAACGCGCAGCGAATGGCGACCCAGCTCGCCCGCTTCAACGTGCCGTTGCGACTGCATGTCAAGACCGCGAAGTCGCTTGAAGTTGCCAGCCTTGTGCTGAACGGTGCGAAGTCCCCCATCACTGTTTCAACGCTGAAGGAAGCGGAACAGTTTTTCGACGCCGGATATACCGACATTCTTTATGCGGTCGGGTTCGCCCCGCACAAACTCGCACGCGCGCAGGCGCTGGCCGAGCGCGGTGCACGCCTCACCCTGCTGGTCGATAGCGTCGAGGGCGCCCGCGCCGTGACCGGCTTTCACACGCTCATTGAAATTGATACCGATGGCCATCGCGCCGGTGTCCGACCCAATGATCGCGAACGCCTGCTCGCGATCGCAAGCACGCTTCACGACCATGGGGCGGTTTGCGCTGGCGTGCTTACCCACGCCGGCGGCTCCTATCAGGGACGCTCCCATGAACAGATTGCGCAGATCGCGGAAGCCGAGCGCGCGGGCGCGGTCCATGCCGCCGAGACACTCCGTTCAGCGGGATTTCCCGCAACGACCGTGAGTATCGGCTCCACACCCACAGCGCTCTTTACCGAGTGCCTCGACGGCGTGACCGAGGTTCGAGCTGGTGTCTTCGTGTTTTTTGATCTGGTGATGGCGGGCATCAATGTCTGCCAGACCGACGACATTGCGTTGTCGGTGCTCACCACCGTAATCGGCCATCAGGCAGACAAAGGCTGGGCGCTGATCGACGCTGGATGGATGGCGACCTCGCGCGACCGTGGCACGGCGCGCCAGCCCGTCGACCAGGGCTACGGGCTGGTCTGTGATTCCGCGGGCGTGCTGATCCCGGATCTGATCGTGGCCGATGCCAATCAGGAACACGGCATCATTGCGCACCGACACGGCGGGCCCCTCCCGGCGCTTCCGGTTGGAACCCGGCTGCGTATCCTGCCCAACCATGCCTGCGCAACGGCCGCGCAGCATGACCGCTACCACGTGGTGGATACGCAGGGTCAGGTCACCACGACCTGGACGCGATTCTCCGGTTGGTAGCAGGTGGGCACGGCCGCCGTGCCATGATTGATCAATCAACCAAACCCTAGGACCATTCATGCGTATCTGCCGATTCGAGCCCAACCGACTGGGGGTGGTGGAAGGCGATCAGATTGCCGATGTCACCGACGCACTGTCAGTGCTTCCATCCCATGGCTACCCTTTCCCGGGACATGACCTGCTGATCGCCAATCTCGCGACAGTGCGCGCCCGTATCAACCAGTTGTTGCCCACCGCAAGGCGCGTGGCCCTCGCGTCGGTCAGGCTGGAATCTCCTGTTGCCAACCCGGGAAAGATCGTCAATGCGCCGATCAACTATCAGGCGCATATCGACGAGTCACACAAGGACAAAGACCTGCAGCAGGGCATTGGCGGGCGGCCCACCAGCTTCATCGGCGACTGGGGTCTGTTCTTAAAGGCCAACAGCGCGCTGGTCGGCTGCGGCGCCGAGATACAGTTGCGACACCCCAACCGCCGCAATGATCATGAGGTTGAATTGGCGCTGGTGATTGGGAAAACCGCACGCTCGGTGAAACGCGAAGACGCCCTCAGCCATATCGCCGGTTACGCCATTGGGCTCGACATGACGGTTCGCGGTCCCGAAGACCGCAGCTTCCGAAAATCTCCCGACACCTACGCGGTGCTGGGCCCGTGGCTGGTCACCGCCGACGAAATCGGCGACCCCGGCAATCTGGATCTGGAACTTTCGGTGAACGGCGAAATCCGCCAGCGCTCAAACACCCGGCTGCTGGTTTATGACGTTCCCAAGCTCATTGAATACGCCTCGGCGTGGTACACGCTGCACCCGGGAGACGTGATTCTGACGGGCACGCCCGATGGCGTCGGCCCGGTAAAGCCGGGCGATACCATTTCCGCCCGCATCGAGAAAATCGGTGAATTCAGGATGCGCGTGGCGGATCAATACGCCGAATAGCGCGCAACCCGCGCGCGTGCGCCCTCATCGTGGCTCTGTTGCGATGGGGCGCGGGCCTCCCCGCTAGCGAACAGCGATCGCCTCGACCTCAACCAGAAACTTCGGATGCGCAAGCGCCGAAACGACCAGCAGCGTTGAAGCGGGACGATGCGCGCCCAGATGGCGGGCGCGAATGCGGGCAAAGTCGGCGAAGTCCTCGGCTCGAGTGAGAAAGGACATGAGCTTCACGACGTTGGTGATGCTCATGCCCGCGTCCTTCAGGATGGCATGGAGATTGTTCCAGACCAACTCGGCCTGTGCCTCCAGCGAATCGGGAATGGCGCCAGTCTTGTCGATTGCCACCTGCCCTGAAATGAACAGCAGGTTCTCCGGACGATGAAGCAACACACCGTGGCTGTAGGTGCCATTGGGTGCAGGGATGGTGGTGGGATTGACCGACTGCATGCAAGGATCTCCGTCTGAGCTGGGTTGGTGGAACACCTGGGCACGCAGGCTACACGCTGCCGTCGTAACGGGCCTCGATCCGCCTGACAAGCAGTTGTTTTCGATCGTCGGGCAACGCATTGTTGCGAAGAATCTTTTCTACGCGCTCGCTGGGAAGTTTCTGCATCATCGCATCCACGTAATCGGCAATAGAGACGCGATCCGGATGAGGCGCTGAAACGCGGATCGCGTCGCCCGCGCCAATTTCGCCTTCCTTCTCCACCGAGAGGTACAAACCGGTCATGGCTTCATTCAGCATGAATCGGGCGGCATCGCTGCGACCGGCCCGCGCCACGAATTTGTAGCACGGCAGTCGCGGCGATCGAACCATCAGGCGGGTCGTGCCGACCTCCAGAACATCGCCAATGCAGAGGCTTCGCTCGGATACGCCCACAGTGGTGAGGTTTTCACCAAAGAACGCAGTTGGGAGCGACGCCGATTTCAAAAATTCCGACCAGCGAGGATAGTGCTCCGACGGCACCAAGCAGATCGCCTTGTTCGCTCCACCGTGAACCGATCGATCACCTTGTTGATCACCCGCCAGCCCGCCGAAGGACACCTGCACCCGCCCGGTAACTGGGTGCTTGGTGATCGACGACAAGACTTGTCCTCGGGACGTGTTGAGGGGCGCCGGAACGCCGACGGAAACTGCGATGATCTTCATCGCGCGACAGGATGAGCCGGGAAGCGAAGTTTGATCGCCTCGAGCACACTCGAGTTCGAGGTGACCACCGGCACGCCGAACGTCTTTTCAAGAAGCGGCAGGGCTTCGACCGCGCGAAAATTGGTGCACGACGCAAACAGGCAGTCAAAGGATTGACCACGGAGGCGCTCGCGCGCGAACTCGACAATCTGTTCGGGCGTGGGATCGGCAAGTGCAACGTTGTCGGTGATTCCCATGCCGTACGCGCACACCACACCGGTATGCGTTGCCACGGCAGCCGCCACCGACTGGGTGAGGTCCTCGTTATAGGGCGTGATGATCGCAACCTTCTCCGCCTTCCTGCGTTGGAGCGCATCCGACACCGATGAGACCACACCGATCGTTGGACACCCTGCCAGCTCGCCGAGCGAGCCGCACACCTGGGTGTCGTAGGCAAGGCCAAACAACGACCCTGCCGACGTGCAGCCAAAGACCAGCACATCCGGGTTGAGTGTGCCGAGATCTTTCGCGGCCGCAGGCGCGTGCTTTTCGATCATGTCGAGCTCGCAGGCGCGTGTGGTTTCGACCAGGAACATGCGGTCGGTGTGCACCGTGAACTGATCCTTGGGCAAACCCGCGTGCAGGTCATTTTCCATGACCGTATTTGATGAAGGCACCAGGAGCGCAACACGGATACGGCGGTTTGTTGGGAGGGATGTCATGAGCGGCACCTCGGTTAAGTGGTGAAGGACAAAGAGAGAACAGCTGCTATCGGAAGCTGCTCACACGATGGCCACATAGGCGCTGCGGGATCCATTCTGCAGTACGCCCGCGAGTTCGCGTAGCGGCTCTTCCAGCGCCCCCGCATTGGGTGCACCGCCCAGGCTGATACGCAGCGCATGCGGAGCCTCCGAACCATCCATCAGAAAATGTGCGGCGGGCGATACCAGGATGCCGCGTCGGGAGAGTTCGGAAGCGATGTCGGCGGGGCTGGAGCGCCCGGTGCCGACCCACAGGTGATAAGACGCTGCGTGAGCGGCGGTCTGGATGCTGTTGGCCGGCAGCACACCGTGCGCGAGCGCGACCCGCTTTCGCGCCTCCGTCTGGTGGCGTGCCACGCAGAGCGCGAGCCCCCCCGTTTGGATCAGATCGGCGGCCAGCGCGGCCTGTAGTGACGATTCCGCCCAACCAAGCGCCAACAGTGCTTCGCGTGCACGCGACACCCACGCCGGTGGCAGGAGGCTGTAGCCCACACGCAAACCCGGCGCCACGCACTTCGAGAGGCTGGTGACACAGACTGTTCCTTCAGGCCAGAGCGCGGCAAGCGGCGGCAAGCCGTCGCCCGCGAGCAGACCGTAGATGTCGTCTTCAACCACGGGCACCGAGGCGCCGCGCGCGAGCCGCACCAGATCGGCTCGGCGGCGCTCGCTCAGCACAAACGACGTGGGGTTGTGGCCACTGGGCGTACATACAACAGCCTTGATCGGCCCCTCGCGAAGCCGCGATCGCAGCTGCGACACCATCATGCCGTCAGCGTCCGAGTCGATGCCGACAAGCTTTACCTGAAGCAGGTCGGCGATGCGGCGCAGGCCGCTGTAATTCAGTCGCTCGCAGGCCACGCTGTCCCCCGGACGGGTCAGGGCCATCAGCGCCACGAGGAGCCCCTGATGAGCCCCCTGGGTGACCAGCACCCGTTCCGGCTGGGCCCGCAGGCCGCGCAGGCCAAACAGCGTGACGCCGGCGTTTCGGTTGACAGCGCTGCCGCTCACCGGCGCGTAGTCGAGGACACGGGACAACATGGTTGCCTGCGTCATTCGCCGAAACGAGGCCGAGACAAGTTCGGCGGACACGGCCACCGGCGGAATATTGAGCGAGAGGTCGCCCCACCGATCCGCGGTACCTTCGCCCGGAGCGGCCGCCACATAGGTGCCACTTCCGGAGCGGGCCGTGATGATGCCGCGACGCGCGGCCTCAGCCACCGCCTTGGTAACCGTCGCGACAGTGGTGCCGAACAGCGCTGCCAGCTCACGCTGCGGCGGCAACTGCGCCCCGGCCTCCAGTGCCCCTTGTCGGACACCATTCTCAAGCGCTTCGACCACGCCAAGATATTTGTGCGTTCCTGCCGCGAGGCGGCGGCGGCCGGCAGCAGCCAGGAAGTCGCGGGCAGACACATCGCCCGATCGGGACTGCGGCAGGAAAGTACGCGGCTGAACCATAAGCGTCATATTACGCTTTAAGAACGCTTAAGCAAACATTCCCGGTTTCAGTTATTAGGCTGTAGAGCTTTACTGAGGATTGACCGCGGCCTGCCCATGACACACAATCTCATCCGAACTAGCACAGTTGGAGCCCACTCATGATCTCCCCCAGCGTTTCTGCTCTGGTTGACGGCGAAGTCTATGTGCCCGGACTGCCCGCCGACCACCTGGTCGACACCTACGGCATTCCGGCCGATCAGATCTCCAAGCTGGGCTCAGCCGAAAATCCCCACGGCACGTCGCCGCTCGCGCGCCGCGCGGTTGAGCAGGTGCTGGACCGCATGTCGATCTACCCGGAATGGACCTCACGCCAGCTGCGCGAGGCCATCGCCCGCCGCTATGGGGTCACGCCCGAGGGCGTGGTCTGCGGTTCTGGCGAAACCGAGGTCATAGCGCTTGTCATCCGCGCTTTCGCAGGCCCGGGTGAACCGGTACTGATGCACGCGCCCTGCTTTCCGCTCTACCGCATCTTTGCCACCATGGAGAACCGAAAGCCGGTCTACATCCCCATGGGCAAAGACTTCAATCTGGAGATGGACCGCTATCTCGATGCCCTGCGCAGCCGCCCGAAGATTGCGTTCCTCACCAGCCCACACAACCCAAGCGGTCAGCTGGTGTCCGAGGCCGACGTGCGGCGCGTGTGCGAAGCGGCCCACGAAGACACCCTGGTGGTGCTCGATGAAGCCTACATTCACTACAGCGAAACCGAGGGTAGCGTCCATCTGCTTCGTGAATATTCCAACCTCATGGTGCTTCGCACCTTCTCCAAGGCCTACGGACTGGCGGGCCTGCGCGTGGGATTCGGCATGTCGGGCAACGCGGCGTTGATCGAGCCGCTGCGGCGCCTCAAGCCCACCTGGAATGTGGGTCAGCTGCAGCTCGCAGGGGCCATCGCCGGTCTTCAGGATGACGCACACGTCGAGCGCGCGGTGAAGACCATAGTGGAGATGCGCGGCTATGTCTCCCAGCAAATGGCCCGCATGACGCGGTTCCGGATGGTGCCCCATTCGCGCGCCAATTTTTTCCTCACCGAAATTCTCGACCCGGCGCTGAATTCCGACATCGTCTTCGAGGAACTGCTCAAGCGCGGCGTCATCGTGAAGAACGGCAACCACATCGAGGGACTGGGATCACGATACCTGCGGGTGGATCTCAACCTGAAGGTTCATATGGACCGTTTCCTCAACGCGTTAAACGACCTGCCCGCCCACTGAACCCGTTTTGTGATGACCCCGGGCGCACTGATCGGTATTGACGTCGGTGGCACGTTCACCGATGCGATCGTCTTCTCGCCGACCGACGGTCAGATCATTGCTGCGTTCAAGCTCCCCTCCACGCCCGCCGACCCTGCCAAGGCTGTTGTTGCAGCGCTCGAGCGCGTTGCGCAGACGGTAGCGCTTGCGCAGTCCACCGTCTGCCACGGCACCACGGTGGGGACGAACGCCTTGCTAGAGCGGAAGGGCACAAACCTCGCCCTGCTCGCAACGGAAGGCTTTACCGACGTCATTGAATTGCGACGTCAGGATCGGCCAACGCTCTATGACCTTGACGTCCGAATCTCGGAGCCGCTGGTTGAGCACCACGCACGTGTGCCGGTTCGGGAACGGTTGGACGCAAGCGGTCAGGTCATCACCCCGCTCGGCCAGGTCGACGAGCTGCTGGAGCGGCTGATCGCGCTGAATCCGCAAGCGATCGCCGTGAGTCTGCTCCATGCGTACACAAACCCCGTGCACGAGCGAGCGCTGGTCGAACGTATTCGCGCCGTGCTGCCAAATGCCTTTCTGAGCGTATCGAGCGATGTCTGCCCCGAATTGGGCGAGTACGAGCGAACCAGCACCACCGTGGTCAACGCCTATATCGGCCCCCCGGTCTCACACTATCTCGATCGGCTGGCGGGCAACACCGCAGGGCTTGGTGTCTCGCGCCTCCTCATCGTCAAGTCCAACGGCGGCTTGAGTGCAGCGCGCAATGCCAGCCGCTATCCGGTTCACCTGATCGAGTCGGGACCTGCAGCCGGCATGATCGCGGCGGCCGCGTTCGCCCGTGCTACCAAACGCCCCAATCTCATCACCTTCGACATGGGCGGCACCACCGCCAAAGCCGGGCTGATTCGCGATGGCGAGGTTCAGGTCAGTGGCGAGTTCCGCGCTGATGCCGTTCGCGATGGTCGCCCGATTGGCGGATACCCCATTCGAAGCGCCGTGATCGAGTTGCTTGAGATCGGCGCAGGCGGCGGCAGCCTGGCCTGGATCGATGCCGGCGGCGTGTTGAAGGTGGGACCGCAAAGCGCAGGCGCCGATCCGGGGCCGGCCTGCTATGGACGCGGGGGCACGCGCCCCACCGTCACCGATGCCCACGCCGCCCTCGGCACACTCAGCGAATCAGACTTCATCGGCACAGGCGTTGCCTTCTCGCGCGACAAGGCCGTTACTGCCGTCATGCAGCATGTGGCGCAGCCCATGGGCTGGAGCCTCGCACGCGCGGCCTGTGGAATCATCAATATCGCAGCCGCCAGCATGACCGAGATGGTCCGGCTGGTCACCGTTAGAAAAGGGCTGGACCCGCGCGGGTTTTCGCTCCTTGCCTCGGGCGGCGCCGGTCCACTGCATGCAGCGCTGGTCGGGCGCGAAGTGGGCGTCGCCGAAATCATTGTGCCTCCCTATCCAGGCATGTTTTCAGCAATTGGCGCCACGCTCGGAAACATCCGGCATGATCTGTCGCAGGCATTGCTCGCGCCGCTATCGGCGCTGTCTGCATCCCAGCTGGAAACCGCATTCAGCGCCCTCACCGCACGCGCGCAGCAGCTGCTCGACGCCGAGGGCGCGCAGAAACTGCCCGTTCGAATGAAGCGCCATGCAGAATTGCGCTTTGCCGGACAGCTCTTCGAATTGAGGGTGGATCTGGACGCTGCAGCAGCGCCCCTTCCCTCGCTTCATGACATCGACGCTGCGTTCAGGCAGGCCTATCTGCGCGAATTCGCGATCGAGCTCCCGAATGCCACGGTTCAGTTGGTCAGACTCGGGCTGGTCGCCGAAGCCGACCTCGCCTCTCCTGCACGGCACCTCTTCCAGCCATTCGGACGGTCGGATCCGGTGACCGCGACAGCCATCGATCACCGTGCGGTGCTCGCCGAGGACGGCAGCACGCTCACTGTTCCAGTGTTCGGTGCGTCAGATCATCCACTCATTCAAACCAGCGGCCCAGCACTGTTTATCCAGGCAGGCGCCACCGTCTGGATTCCGGACGGCATGACTGCGCAGCGCGGACCGGATGGCTGTCTGGTGATTCGCGCCCAGGCCTCGATTACCCAAGCGTCTGAGGCAGTTGCGGGCCCCGGCACTCAGGAGCCCATGCCATGACTGACTCAACACCCAACCTGCTCGACTCCGACCCGGTCAGTTTCGAAGTCATCAAGAACGCGCTCTACGCCATTTGCGCCGACATGAAGTCGGTCATCATGCGCACCTCATTCTCGCCGCTGCTCAGTCTCTCGGCCGATTTGTCCTGCGCCATCCTCGATACCCACTGCCAGGTCGTTGCGCAAGGCGTCGATATTCCGGTGCATCTTGGCGCTGCCGGCTTGAGCGGCGCGGCAGCGGTCAAGGCATTTCCGCTCGAGTCGTGGCACGAAGGCGATGCGGTGTTGCTGAATGACCCGTACGAGGGCGGCACGCACCTGCCCGACATGTCGCTGGTGACGCCGCTGTTTGGCGAGGGCGTACTGCTTGGCTTTGTCATCAGCCGATTGCATTGGCCCGACATCGGAGGCATTGCTGCGGGCAGTTCCAGCGTGTGCGACGAGATCATCAAGGAAGGCCTGCGCGTGCCGCCGGTTCGAATCATCGAGCGAGGCCAAACCCGCAACGATCTGCTGCAACTGATTCTCGCAAACGTCCGCATCCCCCAAGACCGGCTTGGCGACTTTCGGGCAGCGCAGGCTGGACACGCACGCGCCACCGAGCGTGTAGGCCAGCTGTGCGCGCGCTATGGCGCAGTGGTGGTGGGTGCCGTCATGGCGCAAACGCAAACCTATAGCGCGCGCCTGGTCAAAGACCGCTTGTCGAAGCTCGCTGATGCGGTGGTTGAGCATGAAGAGCAGCTTGACGGTGACGGCCTTGACCCGCTATGCAGACCGCTCATCAGGGTACGAATCACCAAGCAGGCAGGTTCACTCCACTTTGACTTCAGCGGTTCATCGGCTTGCGTACCGGGGCCGATCAACGCGCCCTTCCCGGTCACCAGCGCGGCTGTCTATTACACCGTGCTCAGCTTTCTCGGTGGCGACATCGCGCCCAACGCAGGCGTCTACGCCGATGTGCGCATCACCGCGCCTGCGGGTTCCATCGTGAATGCCGCCTATCCGGCACCCGTCGTGGCAGCCAACACCGAAACCTCCAACCGACTGGTCGATATCCTGTTTGGCGCCCTGGCCAAGGCCTGGCCCGAGGTGGTTCCAGGCGGCAGCTACGGGTCGGCTTGCGTCTATACCCTGGGCGGCACCGATCCGCGCTCCGGCAGGCGCTTCGTTCACTATGAAACCGTGGGCGGAGGGGGCGGTGCCACGGCTTCAGGCCCTGGCGCGCACGGCATTCGCGTTCACATGGGCAACACCATGAATCTGCCGATCGAAAATGTCGAAGCTCAGATTCCGGTGCGCTTTCTTGAATACTCGATTCTTCGAGAATCCGGCGGCGCGGGACGACATGCAGGTGGATGCGGTGTGAGGAAATCGCTCATGTCGCTTGCGGACGGTGTGCAGGCCTCGGTACTGGGCGAGCGAACCGAAACACCCGCCCGCGGGGCCGCGGGTGCGCAGGACGGCAACCGCGCGCGTTTCCGATGGGTTCGCGGCGGAACCTCGACCGAGCTCGGTGCCAAGAGTGGTCCACATCGGTTGAATGCGGGCGATGTGCTGGAACTCAACACCGCAGGCGGTGGGGGTTGGGGTCAGCGGTAGCGCGATCTTTCACTCCGCGCCTGTTCTCATGGCCCGCAGCAGTAAATCGTGGTATCAATCGGCTCGCATCCCGGCATCAGCCGCGGGGACTTGCAACACGAAACTGCAAGTCACGACATCATCATCACACCGGAGACACACGCATGGCTTTCCGCTTCAAGTCCGCGCTCGCCGCGGGCGCGCTTTCGCTCGCAAGCGTATTCGCACCCGCCACCCAGGCCGAGACCTTCAAGGTCACGTTCAGCGCAGCGCATGGCCCGCAGTTGCCCTGGATCGGCATGATCGAGAACTTCTACATGCCCGAGGTGGACAAGCGGCTGAAGGAAGCGGGCGGCAAGCACAGCATAGTCTGGAACAAGGCCTTCAGCGGCACGCTCGCCAAAGTGGGCGGTGAGCTCGATGCAGTGAGCAACGGCGTGGCCGAGATGGGCTATGTCTACACCATCTTCGAGCCTGCAAAACTGCCGCTGCTGGCCGTGTGCTTCATGGCACCCTTTGGAAGCGATGATCCGCGCGTGCTGAACAAGATCATGTTCGAGATGCATCAGGAGCTGCCCGAGCTCGCGAGCCAGTGGACGCGTCACAACCAGATCTTCCTGGCAGCGGTTTCCACCGACACCGACTACCTGCTCACCAATTTCCCCGTCAACAGCATTGCTGACCTGAAAGGCCGCAAGTTGGGCGCTGCAGGCTCGCTTTCGCTCTGGGCCAACGGCATCGGAGCGGTACCGGTTCAGGGCGACTTCGCCACCCACTTCAACAACATCAAGACTGGCGTCTACGACGGCCTGATCGCCTTCACCACCGGCATGTATCCGCCCAAGCTCCACACTGTGGCACCATTTGCCACCCGCGTTGATCTGGGATCGATGATGATTGGCGCGCTCACCATCAACAAGGCCTTCCACGATCGCCTCCCGCCCGATGTCCAAAGAATCCTGAAGGACGTTGGCAAGGAATACAACGACCGCATTGCCAACACACTCCTGGGACTGGCGGCCACCTTCGAGAAAAGAATGGCTGACGAGGGCACCAAATTCTCGAAGCTGTCAGCTGACGAGCGGCTCAAGTGGGCCACCACCATGCCCAACATCGCCAGGAACTGGGCCGATACCAATGCCAAGCGCGGCCTCCCGGCGCCGGTGGTGTTGAACGCCTACATGAAGAAGCTGCGCGACCACAACGTTCCGCTCGCCCGTGAGTGGGACAAAAACTGACAGGCCCCGCGCGCACCACCCCGCAAGGACCAGGCGCGAAGCCTGGTCCGCCACCAACCATGTCACGACTTACGGATCTCTTCAGCCGCGCTCTGCTGCTGCTCAATTCCATTGGTACGGTCTGGATCTTCATTCTCATGATCGTGATCGTCACCGACGTGATCGGGCGAACGGTCTTCACGCGCCCGCTTCCGGGCGTGCCTGAGCTGGTGAGCTTGTCGATCGTGGGTATCGTGTTTTTACAGATCGGGCAGGCGCTTCGCTCGGGTCGCATCACCCGGGTGGACATCCTCATTGAGTACCTCGATCGGCGGGTGCCGCGACTGTCCGCATTGATGCAAGGCGTGTTTGGTCTGCTGGGGCTCGCCCTCTTTGTCGCGCTTTACCAAGCCTGCCTGCCGCTGTTTCTGCGCGCCTGGACGAACGGCGACTATGTAGGGGTCGAGGGCTACATCACCTACCCGATATGGCCTGTTCGGCTGTTCATGCTGATCGGCTGCGTTGGAGCGGCGATTCAATATGCGCTCTTTGCCGCCAGCGACTTTGCAAGGATGTTCAAGCGATGACAGGCGTTGAAATCGCAGGCCTGTCAATTCTGTCGATCCTGGTGCTGATCTACAGCGGACTGCATGTACCGGTGGCGTTTTGCCTGGTGTCCCTGGTCGGCGTATGGGCCATCAAGGGCAGCTTCGCCCAGGCCTCGGCGCTCCTCGGAATGGCTGCCTCCGATGCGGTGGCCTCCTACGACTTCGGCGTCATTCCGCTCTTTGTGCTGATGGGTCTGCTTGTCAGCGTTGCCGATCTGGGCCGCGATGCCTTCCTGGCTGCCAATGCGCTTCTCGGGCGGCTGCGAGGCGGTCTGGGCGTGGCCACCGTCGCCGCCAATGCAGTGTTCGCGGCGGTCACCGGCGTCTCCATTGCCTCGGCAGCCGTATTCACCAAAGTGGCGGTGCCCGAGATGATCAATCTCGGCTATCGGCCGCGGTTTGCAGTGGGCGTGGTGGCAGGCAGCTCGGTGCTGGGCATGCTGATTCCGCCCAGTTTGCTGCTCATCATCTACGGCTTGCTCTCGCAGCAATCGATCGGCGACCTGTTCATCGCGGGAATCGTGCCGGGCTTGCTGCTCTCGCTCCTGTTCTGCATCTACATCGTCCTCACCGCAACATTCAAACCCGAGGGCATGTTTCAGTCGACAACCGGTGCTGTACCCAGCGCCGAGATGTCGCTGGGCCAGATTTCCAAGCTCCTCACCCCGCTCATCATTCTGGCGGGGCTCGTGATCGGTGGCATTTATGCAGGCTGGTTCACTGCCACCGAATCGGGTGCCATGGGTGCACTCGGCGCATTCATTCTGGCAGGGCTCCGCCGAAAGCTCAGCTGGCAGGGCCTCTGGAAGGTGCTGGTTGAAACCGGTCAGGTTACGGTTGCGATCCTGTTCGTCATCATCGCAGCCAACATCTACACCCGGCTGATTGCGCTGTCGGGGCTTCCGAATGTCTTGAATGAGGTGGTGGTGGCGGCCAATCTCGGGTTTATCGGCCTGCTCCTGATCTATGCGTTCCTGATCGTGCTGCTTGGAACCATTCTGGATGGCGTGTCGATCATGCTCATCATGGTGCCCATGTTCCTGCCGCTCCTCGCGCCCCACAACATCGATCTGATCTGGTTCGGAATCGTGACGGTGGTGGCAGTGGAAATCGGACTGCTCACCCCGCCCTTCGGGCTCTCTGCCTTCGTCATCAAGAGCACGCTTGCCGACAGCCGGATTTCGCTAGGCGAGATTTTCCGGGGCGCCGCACCGTTTGCCATCATCATGGGCGTGCTGCTGCTTGCCATCATCTTCATCCCGTCTATTGCTACCGTACTGGTACGGTAGCAACGGCGCTCAGGCGGGCGGCACCACAGGCAACACCAGCAGCGGTGGATCCGCCGGATCAAAGTGCAGGGTGACCCGGTTGTTGAATACCTCCGCTGGCCGATCTTCCGGACAGGTGTGACGAAACGGCCCCACGCCGGTAAAGGGCTGACCGATTGCAGCCGTCATGGCTGAGAGATCGCCAGGATATTCATAGTCTTTGCCGCGAATGCTGAGCGCGATGCGATAGCCCTTGGGTGCGACGAAGCAGGTGGGGAAGATTTCGACATCCAGGTCGTAGGTTTGGCCTGGCGCAAGCGGCTGGCATTCATCCATCGTGTGATATGGGCGATACGGGAGACTTCGCGCAGCATCGAGCTTGCGCTTGGATGCGCGCAGCCATCCATGCGACATCGGCGTATGCGGATCGTTGGACCCCGCGTACGTCACCTCCTTGAGGTCGGAGGTAAAGAGACGCAGCACCAGGAACAGATCGGCATCGGCCGTCGAGGCCGAGATTCGGAGTCGTGCAGCCGACGGCCCAATGACGTGGCACTCCTCGGCAAGTGGCTCGGTGATGAAGGTGAGTCCGTCACCCGTTGCTTCGTAGCTGATTGAAGACGTCGCCGCAACGGGTTGATCGGCGCGCAGCGCGCCATCAGCATGCAAATGAAACTGCACCCACCGGGTGTCTTTGAGCGGCCATTGATCATCACCGCGCGATTCAAACGGCGCACCGGGGCGACGCACCAGCAGATGCACGCGCGGACGATGATTCCAGCCGTTGTCTTCGTCCTTCAGGAAATGTCCGAAGAACTGCTTCTGTAGCGCGATGCCGGAGTTCGTGTAGTACTCGGTCCAGTGCTCATAGCAGTGGAAGTCGAGCCACTTCTGATCAGTGCCCGCTTCAATGAAGCCCTCCACATTGCCGCGCAAGTGCAACCCCTGCCCGCCCCAGTTGGCCGCCGACAGCAGCGGCACATTGATCTGGCTGAAATCAGGCAGCCGCGAGCGCCAATAGGGTTCATTCGCGAAGCGGTGTTCGCGGATCTTGCGCCGCCAGTCCACCAGGTTGGTTGAAAGCGTGGCCTCATCAAACGTTTCCGGGCCCGCCACCCATTCGCCTTCCAGGATATGACTGGCCCAGCCACGCGCGCCCAGACCATGCTGCACCGGCAGAACATACTTGTTGAACCACAGATCGCTGAAGAGCGACAGAATGCCGCCGTGGCGCGTGAATTCACGATAAAAGTCCGAGCAGCCCTCCCACACGCCGATCGCACGCAAATACGGCGGCCGCAGTGCCGCCACCTGCCACTGGTTCATCGCCAGATACGACACACCCGAGAGCCCTACCCGACCGTTGGACCAAGACTGCTCGCCCGCCCAAACAATCGCCTCGTAAAAATCCTGCGTTTCGCGCGTTGACAACAAATCCATCACGCCGGGCGAGCGGCCCGTGCCGCGCACGTCTACCCGCACCAGCACATAGCCGTCGTGCACGAACCGCTCGGGATCCGGGAATTCGTAGTTCTGCAGCCGGTTGGTGGACTGTGTGGTGATCGACGGCTCGTGCCGGGTCAGCATTTTCCATTGCCCCCCCCACACTTCGTCCTGAAACGACAGCCACTTGCCATACGGCGTGGCCCCCAGCAGCACGGGGTACTTCCCGTCGTCATCCGGGCGAAAGACATCACACCGCAGTGTGGTGCCATCGCTCATCACGATGGGCACGTCCCAGTCGATTCTTATGCCTTCATACAATTCGGTGCGCAGCATCGGGGCACTCCACAGACGCAAAGCCGTTCAATCCAGGCGAATGTTCGCGCTCTTCGCAAGCGCGCTCCAGCGAGCGATTTCCAGTTGCATATGGCTGGTGAGCTGCTCGGGCGTGGTGCCGCGAACATCGAGGCCCAAGGCAGCCGCCTTCTCGCGAAACGCCGCATTGCCGAGCCCCCGATTGACCTGGGCGTTGAGTTTCGCGAGCACTGGCGCAGGCAGGCCTGCCGGCGCGTACAACGCATACCAGGTGTCAAAGTCGATCGCATGGCCCTGCTCGGCCATGGTCGGCACATCGGGCGCCAATGCCGATCGGTTCTTGCTTGCCGTGGCCAGCGCCTTCAGTTCACCGCGCCGAACATGCTGCATGGGCAGTTGAATGATGTTGAATCCAACCTTCACTTCACCGCTCAGGAGCGCGGTGTGCAGGGGTGCCGCGCCCTTGTAGGGAACATGGATCACGTCGATTCCGGCCACCTGCTTCAGCTGCTCGAGTCCAAAGTGCTGGCCGCCGCCGTTCCCCGTGCTGCCAAACGCGAGCTTGCCTGGCTGGGATTTGGCGAGCGCAATCAGCTCTGCCAGATTGCTGACCGGCAAGCTGGGGTGCGCCACCAGCACATTGGGTTGCGATGCAACCAGCGAGACCGGGGTAAAGTCCTTAAGGGGGTCATACGGCAGCTTCGGATACAGGGCCACACTGAAGGCTTGCGGACCGATGCCGCCCAGCAGCAGTGTGTAGCCATCGGCGGGCGATTTGGCCACCAGGTCGGAGCCAATGTTTCCATTGGCGCCTGCGCGGTTGTCGACCACGACCGGCTGGCCAAGCGACTCGGTGAGCTGCTGCGCAATATTGCGCGCCATGAAGTCGTAGCCGCCGCCCGCGGGGAATGGCACAACAATCCGAATGGAACGCGAAGGCCAGTCGGATGACTGCGCCTGTACACCAGCGTGGCAGGCCATCCCCAGAATCGCCAGGCTCATTGCCATGATGCGACGCTTGCCCTGTTGTAAACCGCGTGCTTGCTGCAGTGTCATATGTGCCTCCGGTTTCGTGTTGAACTCGGCCCGCGCGAATCTGGCGATTTAATCTGGGGATTGATGGCGAGCGTTTTGTTTGATCGAGCATACGTCTTTTCCCCCTGATGCGTGCGTGCTAGCCTCGCGCAGCGGACCGCAATGCCCACCGCCAGACCATTCGGAGACACCCTTGAAGATCGACGTTTTCAATCACATCCTGCCCAAGCATGTATTCGAGCGCATCCGCGAGGTTGCCCCGCAAATCCCCATCCTGAGCAGCTTCAGCAACCTGCCCGAACTGTGGGATGTGGACGCACATCTGCGTCTGATGGATGGCTACGATGGCTATCGGCAGGTGCTGTCGTTATCGAACCCGCCGATTGAGATGCTGGGCTCGCCCGAGGTGACGCCCAAGCTTGCGCAGTTGGCCAACGACGGTCTGGCCGAGATCTGCCGCAAGCACCCCGATCGGTTCCCCACGTTCATCGCTTCCATGCCCATGAACAATCCGGCTGCGGCGGTGAAAGAGGCTGAGCGTGCCGTCAAGGAACTGGATGCGCGCGGCATTCAAATCTTCAGCAATGTGCTGGGCAAGCCGCTCAGCTCGCCCGAGTTTTATCCGGTGTTCGAAACCATGGCGCGCTTCGATCTGCCGATCTGGGTGCACCCCATGCGCGGACCCAACTTTGCCGACTACGCCACCGAAAGCGCATCCGAAGACGAAATCTGGTTCACCTTTGGCTGGCCGTATGAAACCAGCGCCTGCATGACGCGTCTGATCTATTCGGGCATTTTCGACAAGCTGCCCAATCTCAAGATCATCACCCACCACATGGGGGGCATGATTCCGTTCTTCGCAGAGAAGATCAACCTCGGCTTCAAACAGATTTTTGATGGCAAGGTCGATCGCAATCCCACTGCGGAAAAAGCCGGACTGAAGCGCCCGCTCATCGACTACTACCGCATGCTCTACGCCGACACATCCACCAACGGATCCGCTTCGGCCGCACGCTGCGGGCTCGACTTTTTCGGTGCCGATCACTGCCTCTTTGCCACCGATGCGCCCTTCGACTCACGAGGCGGCCATCACCTCATTGGCGGCACCATCCGCGCCATTGATTCGCTGGATATCGCAGCAAGCGACCGCCAGGCCATCTACGAAGGCAATGCGAAACGGCTTATGCGGCTTTCATGACACCGCTTGGTAGTACAGGTTTTGCGGGTGGTTTGCCTGCGCGAAGAAAAACCAGCGTTCGGCAACCAATCCCGCAAGCTGTATCAGCGCGGTGAGCAGCAACAGCGCGGGCGTTGGCTCCGCGCTGGTCAACAATGCCGCTGGCACCACGAAGCCGGCCACGAGAAACACCCACTTGATGCTGCGGAGCGCCTGGGCGCTCTTGCCGTGGAAAAACTCGCGGGTGTTGTAGCTGCTGCCCATGAAGCCTTGCGACCGCTGTCGAATGACCGGGTGGCGAATACCGATGGCGCTTTGCAGGGTAGACCGGGGCTTCAGTCGCGCATTGCGAATCAGCGAGGCGCCCCGCGCTGCCAGTGCCCCGAGCGTGAGCAGCAGCGCGGCCCACGCAAGGGCCGGCACCCACTGCACTGCGGCAACGCTTGCAAACAGCGCTGCCAGCGTGGTGCCTGACGCGCAGCCCATCAGCACAAAATTCACCAGCGTGAGCGGCGAGGCCCACTCCTGTAAAAACTTGAGTGATGCATAGATCATGGCGGTGCACAGAAATAGCGCAGCGCACACCAGCACCCCAAATAGGCCCAGTAACCGCGTGCCCGGAAGCTGCAGGGCATGGGTAGCACTCCACGCCGCACACGAGGCCATGAAGAGCGGCAGCGCAATCACCTCACGCGACAGCCACGATGTTCGCCACATCGCAGCCGCGCGCCAGGCGCGCTCGGGCCGGCCCAGATGGAAGAACGATGCGAGCAAACCCAGCGCATTGAACACCACTGCGATTACCCCGCCTTGAGCGAGCAGCATCCGCTCATCAGGCCGCGCGCCAAACCCGCCAAGCTCACATGCAAAGAGCGCGAGAAACAGGCCCTGCCCTGCGCCGATCAGCACCGTGAGAAAAATGACCGAGAACGCGGGCTGCATCAGTCTGCCTGCCGCCGCGGCAGATAGTGATTGGCCGGCCGCGTGCCCCATTCGGGCATCAACTCATAGCCCCCGCGTTCGCGAATGGCCTCCGACACCTCGGACTGCGGATCATGAATGTCTCCGAATAGGCGGGCGTTGGTGGGACAGGCCATCACACACGCGGGCTTGCGCTCCGATTCTGGCAGCGTGGTGTCGGTGATGCGGTCCACGCAGAGCGTGCACTTGGTCATCACCTGCCGGGACTCATCAATTTCACGTGCCCCATAGGGGCAAGCCCAGCTGCAATATTTGCAGCCAATGCACTTGTCATAGTCGACCAGCACGATGCCGTCTTCCTTGCGCTTGTAGCTGGCACCTGTCGGGCACACCGGCACGCACGGCGGATCCTCGCAATGCAGGCAGCTCTTCGGAAAGTGAACGGTCTGCGTGTTGGGGTATTCGCCCACCTCAAAGGTTTGCACCCGATTGAAGAAACTGCCGCTCGGGTCGGATCCGTAGGGGTTGTCATCCGTCAGCGGCCCGGCCGACCCCGAGGTATTCCACTGCTTGCAGCTTGTGACGCAGGCGTGGCAACCCACGCACACATTCAAATCAATGACTAATGCGAGTTGTGTCATCGGATCACCTTCATGATGCCGGCCATCCAGCCTTGTCGTTTCGGCGCCTCGGGCGCCATGCCCGCCACCGGCTTCATCGCCGAGAATTGAGGCCAGCTTTCGGCGGGCTCACCGGGCTCGGCAGGCGCGATGCGAACCCGAACGTCATACCACGCGGCCTGGCCGGTGATGGGATCGGAGTTGGACATCAGCGCCTCGGCCTCACCGATCGGAATCTCGTCGCGAATCAGGTGATTGAGCAGAAACCCCTGGCGCGACTCATTGGCATGGGGTTCAAGGCTCCAGGCGCCACGTTGCTTGCCGATGGCATTCCAGGTCCAGACCGTGCCGGGCTCCACCGCCTCGCTGTGCCGGCACAGGCAGCGCACCTTGCCCCACGCCGACTCGACCCACATCCATGCACCGTCAGCAATTCCCGCAGCCAGTGCGGTGCGCGTGTTCACAAACAGAAAGTTGTAGGTGTGGATCTGACGAAGCCATGCGTTCTGAGAATCCCAGGAGTGGTACATCGCCATGGGGCGTTGCGTGACCGCGCGAAGCGGAAACTGCTCGGTGTCGGTCACCTGCCACTCCAAGGGCTCATAGAAGAACGGCAAGGGATCGAAGTAGCGTGCAACCCGCTCGCGAAGTCGCTCGGGTGGCTGCTTACCCGTATGCCGCCCCTGTGCGGCGAGCCGGAATCGTTGCAAAAACTCCGAATACAGGTGGATGACAATCGGGTCGCGATCGCGGCGCAAGCCGACCGACTGCGCCCAATCGAGGTAGCCCTGGTTCCAATTGCGCATGTACTGGTGTTCGGGCGGGAGACGATGGTGAAACACGCAGTTGTTCTGCGCGTACATTTCCCACTGGCGGGGATTGGGTTCACCGCGCATGGCCTTGTCGCCGTGCTCGCCACGCCAGCCTGCGAGAAAGCCGATTCCCGATCCCGGCGCAGTTTCGTAGCGCACCACAAAATCGGGATAGTCGCGGTATTTTCGCGAGCCATCAGCGTTCACGAACGCGGGAAAACCCAGCCGCGAGGCGAGCTCAACCAACACCTCTTGAAACGGCTTGCATTGGCCTGTCGGCGGAAGCACCGGAATCCGTACCGAATCAACCGGACCATCAAATTCACTGATTGGCCGATCCAGTAGCGACATGCAGTCATGCCGCTCGAGATAGGTGGTATCCGGCAAGAGCAGGTCGGCGTACGCCGTGGTCTCTGAGTGAAATGCGTCGCACACCACCAGGAACGGAATCTTGTACGCCCCGCTTGCATCCTTGTCGCAGAGCATCTTCCGGACCTCGGACGTGTTCATCGTCGAGTTCCAGGCCATGTTGGCCATGAAGAGCATCAGCGTATCGATGGGATACGGATCGCCGCGCCACGCATTGGTGATCACGTTGTGCATGAGGCCGTGGGCCGATAGCGGATGCTCCCAGCTGAAGCCCTTGTCGATCCGGACCGGTTCGCCCTGCGCATCCACGAA
>RFXC01000481.1 GCA_009921765.1 Betaproteobacteria bacterium
TGATATCGGTTTCCTGAGCAATGCAGCGCGCATCCGCGCGGTATGCTCTCGGCCCTCAGCGCCCGTCGGAGACAGAATGAGCAACCGCCCCGCCCCCGCCACATCCCTTGCCATGATCGGCCTTGGCCGCATGGGCGCCAACATGAGTCGCCGCCTGGCACGCGCCGGGCTGACCGTTCACGGCTTTGACGGCGACCCAAAAGCCCGAACGCAACTGGCAGATGAATCGGGCGTGCATACCTATGCAAGTCTGGACGAGGCCATTGCCCGCCTCTCGGCGCCGCGCGTGGCCTGGGTCATGCTGCCTGCGGGTGAGATCACCGACAGCATGATCAATCACCTCGCCGCCACGTTCGCACCCGGCGATCTGGTGGTGGACGGCGGCAATGCCAACTACCTCGATTCACAGCGCCGCGGTGCGATGCTCGCCGCCCGCGGCATCGGCTTTGTCGACTGCGGCGTCTCGGGCGGCGTGCACGGACTCGCGAACGGTTACTGCCTGATGCTGGGCGGCGATGCGCAGGCCATCGGCCTCCTGGATACCGTGATCCGGGCCCTCGCGCCGCCGTCCGGACGCGGCTGGGCCCATTGTGGTGAGGTCGGCGCCGGTCACTTTTCAAAAATGATTCACAACGGCATCGAATACGGAATGATGCAGGCGCTTGCCGAAGGTTTTGCGCTCCTCGCCCGGCGGGACGACCTGGTGAGCAAACCGGCCGACGTGGCGCAGGCCTGGCGCGAAGGCAGCGTCATCCGCTCGTGGCTGCTCGATCTTGCTGCCGATGCGCTTGCCGACCCACAGTCGCTTGCCGATGCCGCGCCCTTCGTTGCCGATTCAGGCGAGGGCCGCTGGACCGTCGATGAAGCGATCCGGCAAGGTACCCCCATCCCGGCTATTGCAGCAGCCCTGTTCGCCCGCTTTGACTCGCAGGGGAATGCCGACCCGGCCAATCGCATGCTCGCCATGATGCGGCGCGGGTTCGGCGGCCATGCAGTGCGTCACACCGGATCGTGAACACGGCCCACTCCAACGGCCCCGCGCCGGGGCAGCGCCAGGGTCGCGGGCCTGCGATGATCCTGGTGATGGGCGTCTCGGGCTGCGGCAAGACCAGCGTTGGCAGCGAATTGGCATCAGCGCTCGGGTACCGGTTCGTTGATGCCGACGACTACCACCCACGCGCCAACGTTGAAAAGATGCGCGCCGGCCAGCCGCTGGATGATCACGACCGCGAGCCGTGGCTTTCGCGACTGAACGCGTTGCTGCGGCACAGCGCCGCCCGCCAACAGCCGGTGGTGCTGGCCTGTTCGGCGCTTCGCGAGCGATACCGGGAGCGGCTTGCGCACCGGCTGCCCGCGCTCACGGTCGTTCACCTGCGAGGATCGCCCGAGACCATCGCGAAGCGGCTGGCCGAGCGCAATCACCGGTACATGCCAGCGTCGCTCCTCCGATCGCAATTCGACGCGCTCGAACCACCGAACGGCGCGGTGATCGAAGTCGACATCACACCGGATGTCGGCAGCATCGTGCAGACCCTGCTCAAAGCGCTCCGGGCCGACTGAACCCAGGCTAGTCGAACCACCAGAAATAGAGCAGATCGAGCGCATTTTCGCTGCCGCTTTGCGCGCGCAGCGACAGGCGCCTGCTGATGTCGTACTGCAACCGAACCAGGTTCCAAAGACCCGACAGGCCCCGCTCGTAGCTGAGGGTGAGTCGCGAACTGAGGCGCTTGCTCACGGTGACCACCTCCTGCCGCATTGCACCCGCCGCG
>RFXC01000482.1 GCA_009921765.1 Betaproteobacteria bacterium
GTTCAAACCGTACGACAGCAGACCGGCGAAGACCGCTCCGATCCGCCCGACACTCGATCGCGTCGGAGGCCGGAGGCAACGGATCGGCGGGCGCCGAGGCTTGCAACGACAGGGGCGGCGCGCCTGCGGCGCGGTCGGAACCCGAGCTAGGAGAAGGAGGCTGACCCACCACCGATGAGGGCTGTGTGGCCCCAGACTGCCCTGCGCCAGGCGCCTTCGCGCCGTCCGTCTCGCTACCGGCAATCGCCGCAGTGGCCCGCGCTTGCGCAGCCGACTCGGCGCTCACGATCAGATCGGCGGCAGCCCGCGCCCGAACTTCTGAGAAAAATCGCGACACGTGTCGAAGCCGACCCGACTCGTCGAGCCAGGCATTCGAGCTGATGTGAACGGGCGCATCAAGCGCCTGGTCAATCATGGCGTTGCGGAGCTGTTCGAGCCGCGCTGCACTGCTCTCGGCACTGTGGCCACCCACCCCAACCGGGAGCGCAGCAGCTGTCTGGGCAAGCGCCGGAAGTGCCGACCCAGCGACACCTGCCGCCAACAGCAGAACGCGCAACACTCGTGTCGGCGCACTCATGATCAGCGACCCAGACGGGCCATCTCCTCAAGGTAGATCGCACGCAGTTCAAACATCACGTCACGGTCCAGCGACAGCGTGAGCTCGTAGGTGTCGTTTCCTACTGGCGCGATGCTGACCACTTCCGCCCCATGAATCAGCCCTTCTACGCGCGAGCGCACGCGATCGCTGCGCAACGTTGCGTCAGCCACGGTGGTTGCGCCGTCGAGATACTGACCGTAGACCTGTTCGGCAAGCCCGCGATAAGCGTCGAGCTTGGCCGCGCGTATCGCCAGCAGGCGCTGCTGCGCGGGCAAGTGATGCTGCTGAATGCTGATGACCGCGTAGCCGGTGGAGAGAATCGGCCGACGTCGCTCGTTGCTGGACAACTGCGGCGGCGCGCTGACCCGTGCGGCAGGTTTGGCGGGCGTTGCCGCCACCTCAGCGCCATTCCCGGCGGCTGGCGAGGACCCGAAATCAAGTGATGCGCACCCCCCCAGCACCGCTGCACAGGCCACCAGAACCGACAAAGACTTCCTCATCTCCTAGCTCCCAGAAGGTTCGGGACGCGACGCTCGCCCCCTCCGGTCTTTAATCGACCGCAGACGTAACGTCTTGAGCAACAACGCGACGGTTTCCCGACAAACACTAACGATTTCATTGATTTCGACCCTATACTTCAGGTTTCTTCTATTTTGGCCCTGCCGCCACCGCGCGGGCCGTGCAGGATATTCCTTGAAAGGTCTTCACGCGATCATCGGACGCAGCGCGCCCATCCAGGCAGTGCGCTCGCTGATTCAGGCCGTTGCGCGATCCGGATCCACAGTTTTGATCCTGGGCGAAAGCGGGACGGGGAAAGAACTGGTTGCCCGTGCGCTGCACGACCTGTCAGACCGCTCGGGCGCTTCGTTTGTTCCAGTCAATTGCGCCGCCATACCCAAGGAACTCATTGAAAGCGAGCTCTTTGGTCACCGTAAGGGTTCCTTTACGGGCGCCCTGGCCGACCGTGTCGGCCGTTTCGAACTCGCTCACGGCGGCACGCTTTTTCTGGATGAGATCGGTGACCTGTCGCTCGATATGCAAGTCAAGCTCCTTCGGGTGCTTCAGGAACGTTCGATCGACCCGATCGGGTCTTCTCGAACGGTTCCGATCGATGTCAGGATCATCGCGGCAACCCATCGGGATATTGAAGGCGAGATCGCTTCCGGACACT
>RFXC01000483.1 GCA_009921765.1 Betaproteobacteria bacterium
GGCCAGCGTCTCGGCGTGGCCACGGTCGTCGTCCACGATCAGGACCTGGGCGTGGATGTCCGGGTTCGCGGCCATGCGTCGCGGGAAAGTGTACGAACGGCGGCCCCGCGCCGCGACCCAGCGTCCCGAAAGAACGCCGCTGGGACGAAAACGGTGCGGATTTTGCCCGACCCGTGCCGATATCGTGGTCGTGAGCGACATCGACCTCTCCCTCGCGTCGGCTGGCGGAACCCGGAGCTCGGCGCGCGCATCGGCAAAGGACTGCCAGGACGGCGACGTGAGCACCCTCTTCGAGAGCACCGGACCGAAGCTCACCGAGATGGACGTGCCCGACTTCGCGGGCCGCCGCGTGTGGCTCGTCGGAATCGGCGGCTGCGGCATGAGCGTGCCCTGCCCGGCCGAGACGAATGCAAACCCGCCCTGCCAGGGCTTGTAGCCCACCGCGCCCCAGGGCGTGGTGAACTGCTGCGAATAGGCGAGCGCCTGCCGATCGGTGGTATCGGTGCTGAGGCTTGCGCTGTCCAGCTGCGTATGGCGTGCGCCCATCCAGAGCGACCAGCGTTCGTCGAGGCGAATGACATCGGCCAGCTGCAGCTCGGTGCTGCGAAGACTGCGGTTTGTGTTGGGAGATGTCCAAGGCGACGCATTTGGCGTGAGGGATGCTGGCCGAAGCGCATTGATCTGACCCACCCAGTCATAGACCTGGGTGGGGTCGAAGCGCTCGTCGTATTCGACTCTCAGCACCGCTGCGGTCACTTCGTGACGCACTGACCCGCTCTTCAGTTCGCCGCGCAGCATGAACTCCGCCGAGCCCATCGTGCGGCGCTCGTTTTCGCTTCGATAGTCATAGAGGTCGCTGCTGTAGTCGGCGCACATGCCGGGATAGATGTTGCCGCATCCATCTGGAAACGCGAGCCGATCGTTTGTCCGTATCCGCTGCTGCCCCGCGCGTACCGACGCGGTCCAGTCGTTTGCGAGCAGTTTCTGAAGCCTTAGCGAGCCGGTGAGGCTGCGACTGTCGAAGGGTTGCGACCAGGCCTGCGCGTTGAGATTGATTCGCGGGTCGAGCGGTGGCGGCAGCACCTTGCCCCCCAACAGGCCGAAACCCGGCACGCTGATCTGCCGCGAGGTCTGTGATTCAAACTCTGCCTCGGCGAGCCAGCCGTCGCCCAGCCGCAGATCGAAAAAACCGCTCAGGAATTCGCGCCCGCCTGGCGCATTGCGCACCTCGGGCCGTCGCTCCTCGAGCGCGGCATTGATCCGGTAACCGAATGCGCCATCGGCACCCGCGCGTCCGCCCAGATCGCCGTGCAGCAGCGTGGACCCGCGTTCGCTCAACCCCGCGACCACCTCGCGAAGCGGCTGCGCAGTGGGACGCTTCACCGTGAAATTCACCAGGCCTCCCGGCGCGGACAACCCGGCCTGAATGCCAGACAAGCCCTTCAGAATTTCAATCGATGATTTGTTCTCGAGCGCAAACGGTGCATGGTTCGAGATGGGCAAGCCGTCACGGCGGAAATTGAGCGCGTTGTTCAGCAGGAACCCGCGCACCTGAAGGCTCTCGATGTAGCCGAGCGTGTTGTAGAAATCGCTCGCGGAGGGCTCACTGCGCACGGCGCTCGACAGGCTGTTCGCGCCCGCCTCGCGAAGCGCTTCGGCGCGGATCACCGAGACACTTTGCGGGGTCTCGGCAAGGGGCGCATCACTCAGTCCGCCTACCGAGGCACCTTGTCGCGCGGGCGACGCGTCGCCCG
>RFXC01000484.1 GCA_009921765.1 Betaproteobacteria bacterium
CTCGGGCGGCACGGCGGTCGGCGTCACGCTGGCCTACAACACCATCGGCTGGGACGCGCAGGACATCTTCACCCAGACGATCGACGCGCTCCTGGGCACCAGCATCGGCGATGAAATCCCGGCCGAAGTGCTGGCCATGGTCGATCAGGTCGTGCTGGATGTGGGCGGCGACATGTCGGTCAGCGCCGCGATGACCGCGACGCTCGAAGCCTCCACCAGCAACGAGGCCACCTCGGAGGGATCGGGCTCGGCAGCCAGCATCGTGCTGGCATCGAATGCCGTCAGCACCCAGGCCGATGCCTATGTGCGACAGGTGGCAGCGCCCAGCGAGCGCGCATTTTTCCGCGTCGATCATGAAAGCGACGACGAGATCACCGAGATCGAGCCGGGCACCCAGGTGCTGGTGTCCGCGGGTCATCGCGATGGCGGCGATGCCGGCAAGGTTTATCGCTATCTGGGTGAGGCCGGCAATGTCGACCTGTCCGAGGAAGACTACTCCGATACCGACCGCTGGCTCGAGCTCGACTCGCGCAGCGTCGTGGTGGCAGGCGAGATGTCGGTCGAGGCAAGCGACACGCCGTCAATCACCGCCGATATCGTCGTGGTGGCCTCTGCCACCACCCCCGATGAAGAAAGCGACGGCGAATATTTTCGGGTCGACCACAAGAGCGGCAATGGCCTGACTGAAATCGCGTTCGGCGACCAGGTGCTGCTCGATGATGACCATGAGGCGGGTGGCGAGCCAGGCCGCATCTACCGCTACATGGGCCCGGATGATGAAATCGATCTCTCCGAGACCGACTACACCGACACCGGCTACTGGTACGAGCTCATTCCGCTGCCGGGCATGCTCGACCAGATCAACCAGTTCGTCGGCCTGCTCGACACCGAGATGCCGTACTTCGAGCGCGAGGTGCCGCTGTTCTCGATCCCGATCGGCGGTAAAGACTACGACGTCGGCTTCAAGATCGGTGCGGGCTGGAAAGATCTGCGGGTGCTGCAGTTCCTGAAGGGCATCAGCGCAGACGAGGCCACCGACTGGAAGGTGGCCGAGCGCGAACTGGGCGTGCACTTCGAGGTGCCGTCCATCCCGGTGGGCGACCTGCTGTTTGCCGCACCCGAATTCAACATCGATCTGATCCTGCCCGATCCGCGGCTGCCGCTCTTCGAGTTTGAAAAGCCGCTCGGCGTGGTCGAACACGGCGGGCAGGAATACGAGTGGGGCCTTGCGCTGCGCGCGGGCTGGCTCAACACCACGCTCACCGAACTCATCGATCTCAAGGCGCTGGTGCTCGATGGTGAGTTCATTCCCGAGCTGCCGGTGTTCGAGCCCGAGGTCTATTTCAGACCCGTTGATAAGGCCTCCGAGTGCCCCTGCGACATCTTCAGCGAAGAAGACGAGGAAGGCGCAGCCGAGGACGAGGGCCCGAGCCTCGAGACGCTTCAGCTGCTGCCATCGCAGTTTGTGATTGCCGCGCCCTCGGTGAGCTTCACGCTGCTCGGCCGTCAGATAGAGCTGATTTTCGATGACATCACCATTGACACGCCGGCGATGTTCGACCGCTATGTCAATCCCGATCTCGACCCACTGCGCGTTGACCTCTCCGGACTGATCCCCGAGGGCGGGTTGCCGTTCGGGCTCGACTCGATCGGAAGCTCACCCGCAGACGACGCAGGAACCGACACCGGAACGGGCGACGATACGGGAGCCGACGCGGGTGCCGACGCAAGCACCGATGA
>RFXC01000485.1 GCA_009921765.1 Betaproteobacteria bacterium
CCGGCCAGTCGCTCACCCTCACCTACACCCTGCTCGTCACCGACTCCAGCGGCTCGCCCGCCTCCGATGATCAGACGGTCGTCGTGACCATCGCGGGCAGCAGCGACCCCGCCGCGAGCACCGGCCCGCGCGTCGATGCGCTTGATGCCGCTGGCACCACCGCCAGCGGCGCGCTGCCCTACACCCTGGGCGACAGCGGCACTCCTCCCACCGCGGCCTACACCAGTTCGGCCACCAACCCGGTGGTGCAGGCACGCGATGCGAACGGCAACAGCGTCGCCCTGCATCCGAATTCGATCGCCGCCATCCGCAGTGCGCTCACGCTCAGCAACCCCGCAGGCAACGCCCAGAGCGGGCAGATCGACTGGGCCTTCAACCTGCCGCCCGGCTCTCTGCGACTCAACGACGGTTCGTCCTTCGCAAACGCCACCCCGTTGCCTGCCGACGCCCAGGTCGCGATCCTCTACGACCTGGTCGTCTCGGACGGCTCGGTGCAAACCAGCCGCTCGCTCAAGCTCGATGTCACTGGAACCGGCACCGGCGCAACACTCACCATGTCGGGCGACTCGGGCCGAATCGCCGAAGGGTCATCGGCCACCCGATCCAACGGCGGCTCCTTCACCTTTGCCGGCCAGCCCGTCCTGGGCACCCCGGCGATCGACGATGCCGTCTCCATCACGGCGTCGCCGGGTCTGACACTCACGGCCGCGCAGGCCAACGCCTTGAAGGCGGCACTGAGCGTCACACGGCTCGACAACGGCAGTCACCCGGACGCAGTCGGCTGGACCTACGGGCTACCCGAGAGCGCGCTTGGCTTCCTGCGCGCGGGGCAGACCGTGAGCCTGACCTACACCGTGCGCACAACCGACGGGGG
This sequence comes from Betaproteobacteria bacterium, assembly GCA_009921765.1. The sequence goes on from RFXC01000485.1 coordinate 875, forward strand.
ATCGTCCAACCTCAGCCGTCCCCTGACGATCGAAGTCGTGGGCACCAACGACACACCGGTGGTGTCGGCCATCGCCGCACCGGCTGCTGTGCTCGAAGTCGGTACAGCGCAGGCGCAAGACCTCGCGCCCATCTCGGGCTCGCTCAGCGTGACCGATCTCGACAGTGGCGATCTGCTCGCGCCGGCCGTGGCGGGTGCGCCCATCGTGCGGCTGGACGGCGCTGTGTTTGCGCTTCCGGCCAGCGCGTCGGCACTGGCGGCTCCCGCCGCACTGAGCGTATCGGGCACGGTGCTGAGCGATGGCACGGCGCAGGTCCTCGGCTGGCGCTACGACCCCGGGGCGGCAAACCTCGACTTTCTGCGCGAAGGCCAGCGCCTCACCATCACCTGGCCCCTCACCGTAAGTGACGCAACGACGCAGTCGGCGCCACAGTCGCTCACCATCGCGATCACCGGCACCAACGACGCGCCGACGCTGGCCGACACAGTCGATCCGGCGGCCATCCTCGAGGCGGCCGTTGCCTCGGCGCAGAACCTGCCGCCGCTCAGCGGATCGTTCGCGCTGAGCGATGCGGACAGCGGCGACACGCTGACCGCCTCGCTCGCGGGCCCGCCCGTCGTCCGATTGAACGGTACGCCCATCGCAAGCGGCTATCCGGCCGGGCTGGTCATGCCGGGTGTGCTGAGCCTCAGCCTTGCCCAGCCAGGGGCGGTGGATTGGGTGTATGACCCGGCTGCAGTCGACCTCGATTTCCTGTCCGCAGGCGAGACGCTGACCCTGACCTGGCGGGTGCAGGTGAGCGACGGCGTGAGTCTGTCGAGCGCGCAAGACCTCACCGTCACGATCACCGGCACCAACGACGC
>RFXC01000486.1 GCA_009921765.1 Betaproteobacteria bacterium
AATGCTGCCGCCTTGGGCGCCTCCCAAAGTGAGGTTCTTGCCCGATCCGTTGATGGTGCCTGTGTTGCCCAGAGCGATGGTCCCCGAGCCCCCGATGATCGAACTGTCGGAACCCAGCGCCATCAGACCTGCATAGCTTGCCGCCGCGCCGGAGTTCATCAGGGCACCACCGTTGTTGATGCCGGTGCCGTTCAAGGTCAGCGTGCCCGTGCTGGTGACGGCCTGGCCATTCAAGTCCAGCGCAGCGCCACTGCTCACGGTGATGGCCCCCGCGCCGGTGGTGGGGCCGAGGGCATTGGCATGGCCCGCTTTCAACACCCCTGCGCTGATGGTGGTGGTACTGGTGACTGTGCTGGCGCCATTCAAGGTCCAGGTTCCAGCGTCTTGCTTGGTGAGGGTACCTGCCGTGGTAGTGAAAGCAATCCTGGAGTCGATGCGCCCACCCTGCGCGCCACCCAGGGTCAGCGCAAAGTTCCCAGTGATGCCTGTGGCCGATGTGTTGCTCAAGATGATGCCGCCCGTGTTCCCCACAATCGAGCTGGCTGAAGCCAATGCAACGAGGCCAGCGTAACTGGCGGTGGTGCTGCTGCTGTTGAACAAGGCACCGGTGCTGACACCGTCCACACTGACGCCTGTACCTCGCAAGGTCAGGGTACCGGTGCTGGTCATGGTTTGACCGTTCAGGTCCACCGCGCCACCAGTACTGCCCGAGGCAGCTACCGTCACGGCACCTGTACCAAATGCTGTGGCGCTGCCCGCTTTGATGATGGTACCTGCGCTGACGGACGTGCCCCCGGTGTAATCATTGGCACCGCTCATCATGACGGTGCCGGCCCCACTGACCGTCAAGCCGAACCCGCCCGTGACTGTGCCGCTTTGCGTGATCACGGCCTTGGGGGCCACGTTCACGGCGGCCCCGGCGCCCGTCAAGGTCAGGCCTGCGCTGTCGCTTGTGGTGTAGTAGTAGGTCGTCGTGCCCCCGGTCCGGTTCAGGAACGACCAGGTCGCGCCCGAACCGATGCTCAGGCTATTGGATGCCACGGTGAGTTGTTCACTCAGCAGTGTTGAAGAAGACGTGCTGCCATTCACCCTGCTAACCGCTGTGCCGGTGGAGGTGCCTGCCCAAGTAAACGCAGGGATGGCCGTGAAACCGGGGTTGTAGCCCACAGTGTTGATGTTGAGCGAGTAGCCGATACCGCCTCGTTCAAGGTGGCGGTGTAGGTTCCGGTGTAGCTGGTGAGGGTGGCCCCAGACAAATTGAGGGTGCTGCCATAGGCCACATTGCTGATGGTCGCACCGCTGGTGTTACCTATGGTGTTTGAGACGGTAGCACCGTCGGCCCGATTGAAAATCAGTGAAGGCGTTGGTGAACCTCCTGTACCAAAAGCGACGGCGCTTGCTGCCGGCAGGGCCCCGGTGGTGCCGCCGTTGCCAATTTGCAGTGTGCCGACGTTGATGGTCGTGGCGCCGGTGTAAGTGCTGTTTCCAGTCAATACCCAGGTACCTATGCCGCTTTTGATCAGGCCGCCACCGCCAACAATGCTGCCAGCCAGGCTGCCGTTTGCCAGACCCAGGGTCAAATCAAATCCTGCGTTATCCAGATTGCCCGTATGTGTCAAATGGATGGCGCGGCCAGAGGATATTGCTGAGATGGTGCTCGCGCTGCCCAGCGTGATCGGCCCGTTGAACGAGGCGTCCGCGGTGCTGCTC
>RFXC01000487.1 GCA_009921765.1 Betaproteobacteria bacterium
CCGGTAGAGAGCGGGTTGACGGGATCCGCCGCCACCACTTCGGGCCCGAAGTAGCGCGCCTTCAACTCGCGCGAAGCGGAGAAGTCGCCGGCCGCCAGTACAACCCCGCGGGTCGCGGCAAGCGAATGGGTACGCCCGTCGGGGCCCACCGCCTGTACACCGCCGATGCGGCCTGACTCAGTCAGCCAGCCCGACATGCGCCAGCCGCAACGGATCTCAACCCCCAGCCTCCGACACTCGCGAACCAGACAGGCCACGAACGCCGCCGAACTCGGCACCACGTTATGCATGCGCGGCACGCGGTGCGGCGGCTCCGGACTGGGTCCGACAAACGATACGCCCAGCCGCTCGAGCCAGGCCAGCGCGTCGGGTACTTCATCGACCAGGATCCGCCTCAGCGCCAGGTTGTCGCCATCGCCCTTGCCGGCGTTGAAACGTCCGAGGTCCTCGAAATGATGATCAGGATGATCCGAGATGCCGGCCCGGCGCTGCAGGGCCGTGCCGGCGGCGCTCACCGAACCGACCGACCAGCCGGTGCTGCCACGCACCTGTTCGCCTTTTTCGAGAACGAGAACCCGTCCCCCGGCGCGCGCGGCTTCGATCGCAGCCGACAAGCCGGCGCCACCTGCCCCGACGACAATGACATCCACGAGTCCATCAGACGACATCTTGCCTCCCCTTGCCGACGCGTGAGTGCGCGAACGAAAGGAACCCGCGCCCTAGATGACCCCCTGATCCCGAAGACGCTGAATGGTCGGTTCGTCGTAGCCGAGATCGGCGAGCACGTCGTGAGTATGCTCGCCCAGCGCCGGGCCCAGCCATTTCGTTCCACCCGGCGTGGCTGACAGGCGCGGCACGACTGCGGGGATGGCGAGTCTGGATCCGTCATCGAGCGTCGTTTCCTCGATCACGCCACGCGCCTGGTACTGCGGATCGCGAACGATGTCCTCGATGCTGTAAATACGACCGCTCGGCACGTCGGCCTCTTCCATCACCGCGAGGGCATCGTCCAGCGCGAGGGTGCGCGACCACGCTGCAATCGCCTCGTCGATCTCGGTCACCCTGAGCGCCCGCCCGGCGTTGTTGGCAAGCGCCGGATCTTCGGCCAGATCAGGACGCCCGATCGCATGCATGAGGCGCTTGTAGATGGAGTCACCGTTGCCGCCGATCACGATATGTCGGCCGTCGGCGGTCGGATAGGTGTTGGATGGCACGATACCGGTGAGGTTGGTGCCGGTGCGCTCGCGAACCACACCGTAACGGTCGAACTCCGGCAGCGTGCTCTCCATCAGGTTGAACACCGATTCATAGAGGGCAACGTCGACCACCTGCCCACGGCCCGTCGCATGGCGCGACTGCAGCGCCGCGAGCGCGCCGATCACGGCATGCAGCGCCGAGATGGAATCGCCAATGGACAGGTTCATCCGCACCGGCGGGCGATCGGGGAATCCGGTGACATAGCGCATGCCGCCCATGGATTCGGCGATGGCGCCAAAACCTGGCCGGTCGCGATAAGGCCCCGTCTGCCCGTAGCCTGACAGCCGCACCAGGATCAGACCCGGATTGTTCGCCGACAACTGCTCGTAGCCCAGCCCCCACTTCTCGAGCGCGCCGGGCCGGAAATTCTCGATGACGATGTCGGCTTTGGCGGCCAGTTCGCGCACGATCTGCTGGCCCTCGGGCTGGCGCATGTCGATTGTGATCGAACGT
>RFXC01000488.1 GCA_009921765.1 Betaproteobacteria bacterium
ATGTGCTTGGGGTGACGCTGGGTGACACGGGGGATTGGGCGTTCCGAGCCTTGGTGACTGACAGTGCGGGCAATACGCGGTATGTGGGGGACATGTCTGCGGGTCAGGCGTTTGTGTATGACAACGCGGTACAGCCTGGTGCATTGGAATTTGGGACGGATTTTGACGATACGGCGGGAGCGGGTGGGACGACGCTGGATCGGATCAGTAGTGATGGGGTGTTTACGCTGCAGTTTGGGACGGCAGCTGAGGCGGGATCGACGTGGCAGTTTCAACAAAGCAGCAATGGGACAAGTTGGGTCAGTTTGGGTGGAGCGAGTACGGTCGGGTCTGCTGCCATCGATTTGAATAGCAGTGGATCGGGCAATTACAGCTTTAGGGCCCTTGTCACGGATACGGCGGGCAACACGGCTTATACGCCGGTGGTGGGTTACACGCTTGATCGGCAGATTGTGCCTGCAGGCGTGCTTGGATTTGGCGCGGACTTTAGCGACTACGGTAATGCGGCTTCGGGCAGCACGGCCGACGGGGTGACCAAGGACAACAGTTTTACGCTGGTGCTCAACGATGTTGAGGCTGGTGCGGTGTTCAAGGGTGCCTTGGCGGTTGATAACCCTGGTGGTGGGGATGCGTTTGTGACCACGCACGCTGATCTGACGATGGGAGCCTTGGTTGGCGGGGCCTACACGGTGACGCTGGGCGCGCAAGGCACGTATGTGTTCCGTGCGGTGGTGGAGGATGTGGCGGGCAATACGGATTACCGTACGGTCTCGATGGTGTATGACCGCGAGGTCAGTGAGGCGGGCAACTTAGCGTTTGGCAGCGTTGGCGAGGATGCGTGGACGGATCGGGGCAATGCCCAAGCGGGCAGCACAAGCGATGGGCGCAGCAACGATAGCCGTTTCACCTTGGTGGCCTCGGGTTATGAGGCGGGTAGCACGGTGCAGTGGCCACGCTTGGTGGTGGGCAAAGCGATGTGCTTGGGGTGACGCTGGGTGCTACGGGGGATTGGGCGTTCCGAGCCTTGGTGACGGATGTGGCGGGCAATACGCGGTATGTGAATGATCTGTCAGCGGGTCAGACGCTCATTTATGACAATCAGGTCAGTCCTGCGGGCAGTGTCGCGTTTGGCACGGCTGGGGATGATGCGTGGACGGATCGGGGCAATGCGGCTGCGAGTACGACGGCCGATGGGCGCAGCAACGATAGTGTTTTCACCTTGGTGGCCTCGGGGCTTGATGAGGCTGGGGCTGGGGCAGCGGTGCAGTGGCAGGTGAAGGTGCCCGCTGCAACGAGCTATGTGAGTGCAGGGTTTAGTGGTGTGACGCTCTCGGGCGAGGGCAGTCCTGCGCTCGCAGTGACGCTGGGCGCACAGGGTGCCTACAGCTTTAGGGCCGTAGTGACTGACAGTGCGGGCAATACGGCCTATGTGGCCAACGATGCGGTGGGCAAGACGCTGGTGTATGACACCGAGGTGTCGGCAGGCGCCTTGTTGTTGCAGGGCTACAGCGACTATGGCAATGCGCAAGCGGGCAGTACGGCGGATCGGCGCAGCAACGATAGCGTCTTTAGCTTGGTGGCGAGCGAGCTTGAGGCTGACACGACGGTGCAGTGGGAGGTCAAGCGAGGCAGCGAGAGCTGGAGCTCGGACTTCACAGGACTTGGTGCCACGCTTGGTGGTGGGCAAAGC
>RFXC01000489.1 GCA_009921765.1 Betaproteobacteria bacterium
ATTGAGTACCCGCGCGCTGCTTGACGGCCAACGCCACTCTTCCCAGGAGCGCGCGCTGGCGCGGGCCGCATCGCGCGGCCTTGCGACCCAGCAAGACCGTATGAATACCCTCGCCATGCGGCTGCACGCCGTGCATCCGCAGCATGTGTTGCGTAGGGGTTATGCCTGGGTGACGGACGAGGCCGGCGTCCCGGTGCCCGGTGTCGACGCCTTGTGTGCCGGCATGACCGTCTATGCAGTCATGCACGATGGCCGGGCGCGGGCATCCGTCACGGGTACCGAGATGGATGCGCAATGGGCGCCCTCGGGCGGGCTGCGAGCATGATGCTCGCCACGCGCTGATCGAATGCATACCCAGGCAAGGGGCGCACGCTGTCAGCCGAAGGCCTCCTGCCTACAATCAGTGGCCGCTGTGTCGGCACCAACCACTGTTTCGACAGGAGTCCCATGGAACACGTCCTTCCCGCTTTGCCGTTCCCGATCGACGCGCTCGCGCCCCATTACAGCCGCGAGACGCTCGAGTTCCACCACGGCAAGCACCACAATGCCTACGTCGTCAACCTGAACAACCTGCAGAAGGGCACGGAGTTCGAGTCCATGACGCTCGAGGACATCGTCAAGAAGTCCTCCGGCGGCATCTACAACAACGCCGCGCAGATCTGGAACCACACCTTCTTCTGGAACTGCATGAAGCCGGCCGGTGGCGGCGAGCCCACGGGTGCGCTGGCCGCGGCAATTAACGCCAAGTGGGGTTCGTACGCAGCCTTCAAGGAAGCATTCACCAAGAGCGCCGTGGGTAACTTCGGCTCGGGCTGGACCTGGCTCGTGCGCAAGGCCGACGGCTCGGTGGATATCGTCAACACCAGCAATGCCGCCACACCCCTTACGACCGGCGACAAGCCTCTGCTGACGATCGACGTGTGGGAACACGCCTACTACGTTGACTACCGCAATGCGCGCCCGAAGTTCGTGGAGACTTTCCTGAACTCGCTGGTCAACTGGAACTTTGCGGCGAGCAACTTCAGCTGATCGTCGTTGACCGAGCACCGCGCGGGGGCGACTGACCGCCTCGCGGGGCTTGGCCTCGTTGCGGTGTGCTGTTGCGTCGTCATGCGCGGCTGGTTTGTGCGGGACCGAGCGGGGACCTGGAGCTCCGCTTAGCCGGCTGCGCCGCCGCTTGAAAGCGGCGGTTCCCTCCTCGGACCTCCGCGATCCGGGGTGCGCCCAAACTCGCTCGCTTGCGCTCGCTCAGACATGGGCGCCCCTTTATCCGTCTCGCGAAGGCCCTCCTCGGCTTGCCAGATGCGCTTCGCCCCAGGCCACCCGCCCGGTCCTGCGTGAACGATTCGCGCCTCCAACCCCTCGAATCGCGCATCCGGCTCGAGTCCACGCCCCGCGTGGTGGTCAGTCTTTTTTTATATATAAGAGAGAGGGGGCGGGTCGGCGCGGCGCGTGATGGCCTCGATCCACCGGCGAGGGTAGTGCGGGCAAAGGTGCGCGGCGCACGTGTACGGTGTTCAGCGTCGCCTTGACGGGGTGCGGTATTCGGTGTTCGATGTACAGCGTCGCCGTGACGGGGATACGGTGTTCGGTGTTCAGCGTCGCCGCAACTAGGATGCCGAGTTCGGATTCCGGCGTTCGGTCTTCGGTGCGCAGCATTGCTGTGACGGGGTGCGGTATTCGGTG
>RFXC01000490.1 GCA_009921765.1 Betaproteobacteria bacterium
GGCGCGATCACCCGAATGGGCGGCGGATGCATGCGCGCATACCGCACCTGCACGGGCGATGTGTGGGTGCGAAGCAGGAGACCGCCCTCCACATAGAACGTGTCGTGCATGGAGCGCGCGGGGTGATTTTCCGGCGTGTTGAGCGCGGTGAAGTTGTAAAAATCTTCTTCAATTTCCGGGCCGTCGGCCACGTCGAAACCGATCGAGTGAAAGATGGCCTCGATGCGCGCGATGGTGAGCGTGATGGGATGAAGGCCGCCCGCGCCCATCCCGCGGCCGGGGAGCGTGACATCAACCGATTCCTGCGCAAGACGCGCCTCGAGTTGCGCGCGCGCAATCTCCGCCTCGCGCGAACTGACCAGCGCCTCGATCGCCTGCTTGGCGACATTCAGCTCTCGGCCAGCCGCCGCCTTCTGCTCGCCTGACAAAGACCCGAGCGCCTTCATCCGAGCAGTGAGACTTCCATCGCGCCCCAGAAAACGCGCCTTGGCGTTGGCAAGAGACGTGGTGTCGGCCGACTCGGCAAGCGCTACGCGAGCCTGCTCGACGAGGTCGGACAGCGTTGAATCCATGGGGGTTCGACTCCTGAGACAGCCGAGGCTGGCGCCTGTTGACCGGGCACCTGTCTTTCAACTGCTTCCGGCAAGACGACATGCAGGGAGCAAGGCGGCCCGGGTCAAGCGGCCGCCTGCATTCCCTGACGATCAGGCAGCGAGCGCCGCCTTGGCCTGGCCAACGATGGAGGCAAACGCCGCCTTGTCGTTGACTGCGAGCTCGGCCAGCACCTTTCGGTCAAGACCGATCGAGGCACGGTTCAAGCCGTTGATGAGCCGGCTGTAGCTCAAGCCATGCTCACGCGAGGCAGCATTGATCCGGGCGATCCAGAGTGCACGGAACACACGCTTGCGATTGCGGCGGTCGCGATACGCATATTGACCCGCCCGCATGACCGCCTGCTTGGCAATGCGAAACACATTGCCGCGGCGACCGCGGTAGCCCTTGGCCAGCGCCAGGACTTTCTTGTGGCGCGCGCGCGCCGTGACTCCACGTTTGACTCGAGGCATCGCGCGCTCCTTATGCGTAAGGCAGCATGGCTTTTACGGAAGCCATGTTCGTGCTGTGCACGCCCTCGGTTCCGCGAAGCTGCCGCTTGTTCTTGGTGGTTTTCTTGGTGAGGATGTGGCGCTTGAACGCCTGTCCGCGCTTGACGCTGCCGGAGCCGCGCACGCGGAAGCGCTTCGCAGCGCTTTTCTTGGTTTTCATCTTGGGCATGATGCCGTCCGATTTCCTTTTAATGCCTTGCAAGGTGTCTGACACGGTGCCAGAACTTGGTAACCCGCTCGGCTTCTTCACCCGCCCCCCAGGAGGGAGCTCTGGTGCTCTGCTGATCGCTCCGAAACGAAAACCTGCGCTACTTCTTCCGCTTCGGCGCGATCACCATGATCATCTGACGCCCCTCCAGCTTGGGCATCTGCTCGACCATGGCCACATCTTCAAGCTCGGTGCGGATGCGGTCGAGCAGCCGCACACCGAATTCCTGATGCGCCATCTCGCGGCCACGGAAGCGAAGCGTGATCTTCGCCTTGTCACCGTCTTCGAGAAAGCGCTTCACATTGCGCATCTTGACCAGATAGTCGCCCTCATCCGTGCCCGGCCTGAACTTCACTTCCTTGACCTGGA
>RFXC01000050.1 GCA_009921765.1 Betaproteobacteria bacterium
ACCAGCGCCCGCCGCCCAGGCCGCGCCTGCATCACCGGTCGCGGGGCAAGCCGGCTCCGCACAGCCATCCGGCGAAGCCGGCGCGAAGCCGCAGCTACCGCGCCCTGCTGTTCCTGGCGCCCCGTGCCTGATCGCGCAGTTTCGAGCCATCGCACTCGACACCCACAACCCCACCGAACGCGCCGTGCTCGCGCGCCAATGGCTGCAGCGCAACCTCGCTGGCTGCGCCGCCGACAAGCTGACCCTGCTGGGTTCGAACCGCTCCGCCTGGCTGGGTACCGCCGATTCCGCCGAACTGATGGGTCTGATCGATACCGCCATCGAGGCGCAATCGCAAAACGATCCGGCGCTCCTGCGTCAGCTCTACGACGCCACACCCCGTACCTTCCAGCCCACGGTCGAAACCATTCGAACCGAACCCCCGCGCCCGATTCTGCAACCGGCCGGCGCCATGCCGCTACCGCCTATCGGCATGGTGAACATCCGCCAGGGTGACCGAGGCGACCACGGCTCAGGCGGCACCTCGCAGGGCGGTCAGGGCGGAGGCCAGGCGCAGACCAACGCGTTCAGCGACCAGCAGCGCAAGGCGGTGAGCGATTATTTCTCCCAGTCGTATGAAATTGGCGAGTGCCCGGCGGGGCTCATCGCACGCGAAGGGCGATGCCAGTCGCAAAATCCGGACAAGCTCTGGCGCGTGGGCGAGCCCCTCCCGAGGGCGCTCGAAAATGAGGCAAGGGATCTACCCAATGTGCTGGCCGAGCGTCTGGGCCCGGCCCCTTCCGGCTCGCGCTACGTGCGCGCGGGGTCGGACGTGTTGATGCTTGATGCCGCCGGCAATGTAACCGGTGCGGTCACCGATTTCGGTCAGCCACCCGTCGTACGTCGATCGTTGCCGCGGCCCTCGCCCGCCCCCCAGCCCGCTGCGAAATAACGTGCTGCGGGCGCCCTGCGCCTAGTTTGCCCGCTCGACCGCCAGCCCCGGCAGGCTCATCAACACGGCGCTGAATTCACCCGACTCGGCGTGCTCGAGCATGGTGCGGGCAGCCGCCCGCGCGAGCTCGGCCTCGTTCAATGCCATCTGACGCGCATAGTCGAGTGAGCCGCTGCGGCGGATGGCAGCGACGACCTGGTCGAATTCCACCTCGCCGCCCTGCTCGATTGCAGTCCGGATCAGCTGCCGGTCGGTGCTGGAGCCGTGGCTCATGACGTGGATGAGGGGCAGGGTGGGCTTTCCTTCGCGCAGATCATCGCCCACGTTCTTGCCGATTTCTGCGGTGTCTCCGCTGTAATCGAGCACATCGTCCACCAGCTGAAAGGCAGTGCCCAGGTGCCGCCCGAACGACGCGGCAGCTTCCTGGACCTGCGCCGGGGCGTGACAGAGGATGGCGCCCAGTCGGGCGGCCGCCTCAAAAAGCTTTGCAGTTTTGAACCGGATGACCTGGAGGTAGCGCGCCTCGTCGGTGTCGGGGTCGTGGCAGTTCATCAACTGCAGGACTTCGCCTTCGGCGATGACGTTGGTGGCGTCGGCCAGCACACGCATCACGCGCATGTCGTCCACCTCGACCATCATCTGAAACGCCCGGGAGTAGACGAAATCACCCACCAGAACGGCAGCCGGATTGCCGAAAGCAGAGTTGGCGGTGCTTCGACCGCGCCGCAATTCGGATTCATCGACCACGTCGTCGTGCAGCAAGGTGGCGGTATGGATGAATTCAACCACCGCCGCAAGGCGATGGTGGTGAGAGTCGCCGGCAAACCCCAACGCACGGGCTACGGAAAGCAGCAGGAGCGGGCGAATCCGTTTGCCCCCCGATCCAATGATGTAGTCGGAGATCGTGCTGACCAACGCCACCTCGGAGGAGAGGCTGCGCCGGATCATTCGGTCCGTTGCCTCGAGGTCGGGAGCCAGAGCAGGGAAAAGTTCGGAGGGTTTCATCCGCGGGAAAGTGGCGAGGGCGACAAAGCCGGACTCATGAACCCTGGCGCAACCGCAATGTCACGGCGACTATTGCTCGCGGGCGCGCCTGCTTCAGGGAAACCGCTGATTATAGTCTGCGCGGTGCGCACCGATGCCAGGCCGCCCGCCCCCCGCAATCATCGACACTCACCGTCCGCCTCGCCTTGGCACCTGCGAGGCAAGGTGGGCCCCTGAGCGAGGGGTGTCTGGTCGGGACGACTACTTTTTGACTCAAGTATCGGAATTTGCGAGAATCTCCGGTTCCCTCGTGAATACAGCACACGGGAATAAAGCAAAAAGGGGTTTTTCCATGTACGCGGTCATAAAAACCGGTGGCAAGCAATACAAAGTGAGCGCCGGCGACAAAATCAAAGTAGAACAGATGCCGGCGGACATCGGAGTCGAAATCACCATTGATCAGGTTCTGGCAGTGAGCAACGGCGAGCAGATCGCCGTCGGCACGCCGCTTGTGGCTGGCGCAACGGTTTCGGCAAAGGTGCTCTCCCACGGTCGTCACGACAAGGTTCGCATTTTCAAAATGCGTCGGCGCAAGCACTATCAGAAGCGCCAGGGCCACCGCCAGAATTACACCGAAATCCTGGTGAGCCGAATCGCATCGTCACTCGGCGAAGCGTTGGCTGCGGCCCCGGCGGCTGAAGCATCCGCCCAGTAAACGGAGATCATCCACCATGGCACAGAAAAAAGGCGGCGGCTCTACGCGCAACGGCCGTGACTCACAACCGAAAATGCTGGGCATCAAGGCTTACGGCGGTGAAACCGTCACAGCCGGGTCCATCATTGTTCGCCAGCGCGGCACGCAATTCCACCCTGGCGAAAATGTCGGGCTGGGCAAAGATCACACGCTGTTCGCCCTCATCGAGGGCAAGGTCGAGTTCGCGGTCAAAGGGCCGGCCCGCCGACGCACAGTGCGGATCGCTCCGCTTCAGTAATACCGCTCAGGCACGTGGCCGCAAAAGCCCCGCCTGAGCGGGGCTTTTGTTTGGGCGCAAACCAGGCTACCGATCCCCACCATGAAGTTCGTTGACGAAGCGCACATTGAAGTCGTTGCCGGCAATGGGGGCAATGGCATCGTGTCGTTTCGCCGCGAAAAATTCATTCCGCGCGGTGGACCCGACGGCGGCGATGGCGGCCGCGGTGGCAGCATCTGGGCAGTGGCCGACCGGAACATCAATACCCTGGTTGACTACCGCTTTGCCCGCCGCCATGAAGCGCGAAACGGCGAGCACGGCCGCGGGTCCGACCAATACGGCGCTGCGGCAGACGACATCCGCCTGCGCGTACCGGTCGGAACCGTGATCCATGACGAGGATTCGGGCGAACTGATCGCCGACCTGGCGGCCGATGGCGATACCGCCCTGCTTGCGCGCGGCGGAAACGGCGGCCTGGGCAACATTCACTTCAAGTCGAGCGTCAACCGCGCACCCCGACAGTCCACACCCGGGCGCGAGGGCGAGCAAAGGCGCCTTCGGCTCGAGCTGCGAGTGCTTGCCGATGTGGGGCTTCTGGGCATGCCCAACGCGGGCAAATCAACGCTTATCAGCGCCATCAGCAATGCGCGCCCCAAAATCGCCGACTACCCCTTCACCACGCTGTATCCCAACCTCGGCGTGGTGCGCGTGGGTCCCGAGAAAAGCTTTGTGGTGGCCGATATCCCGGGCCTGATCGAGGGCGCATCCGAGGGCGCCGGGCTGGGGCACCAGTTTCTGCGTCATCTGCAGCGCACCGGCCTCCTCCTGCATCTGGTGGATCTGTCGCCGGTTGATCCCGACGCCGACCCGGCGCGCGATGCGCGTGCCATCCTGCGCGAGCTGCGTGTCTACGACACGACGCTCTATGAAAAGCCGCGCTGGCTGGTGCTGAACAAGGTCGACATGATTCCCGAGGACGAACGCGAGGCGCGCATCGAAGCGTTCATCAAGCGATTTCGCGGCCGCGGTCGATCGGCCATCCCGGTCGACCGAAGCCGCGTGTTTGTCATCTCGGCGCTCACGCGGGAGGGCTGCCAGTCGCTTTGCTGGGCCATTCAGGAGCACCTCGAAGCAGTCCGTCCCCAGCAGGATCGCGAACGCGATGTGCGGTTCGATGATGCCCCGCCGCCCGCGCCACCGAAGCCTCCGCAGCCCCGTCCCGGGCGGTCCCGGTCGCAGCGCTGACCCAGTAGAGGGAACGGGTGGAACGTAACGAGCCAGACACCACTGCGCAGGCGCTTGCGCTCGCGCACGCGGACCATGTTCGCGTGGTGGCTGCGGCGCGCCGGATCGTCATCAAGGTTGGATCCAGCCTGGTAACCGATGAGGGCCGCGGGCTTGACCGCGCCGCGATCTCGCGCTGGGGCGCCGAAATCGCATCGCTTCGCGCAGGTGGCAAGCAGGTCGTGGTGGTGTCCTCCGGCGCGGTGGCCGAAGGCATGAAGCGATTGGGCTGGCGGCAGCGCCCGCGGGAAATGCATGAACTGCAGGCCGCTGCCGCGGTCGGACAGATGGGGCTCGCGCAGGTCTACGAGAGCTGCTTTGCCGAGCACGGCCTGCGAACAGCGCAGGTGCTGCTCACCCATGAAGACCTGGCTGACCGGAAACGCTACCTCAACGCGCGCTCCACGCTACGCACACTGCTCGAGCTCGCTGTTGTGCCGATCATCAACGAGAACGATACGGTCGTGACCGACGAGATCAAGTTTGGCGACAACGACACGCTGGGTGCGCTGGTCACCAACCTGATCGATGCCGATGCGCTGGTGATTCTCACCGACCAGCAGGGGCTCTTTACCGCTGATCCGCGCGGCGACCCCTCGGCCACCTTGCTCGCGGCCGTGCGGGCAGGCGACCCCCGTCTGGAGGCAATCGCAGGCGGCACCGGTTCGTCGATTGCGAGAGGCGGCATGATCACCAAGGTTCGTGCGGCGCAGCGCGCAGCGCGCGGGGGGGCCAGCACGGTGGTGGCATCAGGTCGGCTGGAGGGGGTGCTGCGGCGGCTTGCGGCAGGCGACGCAATCGGAACACAGTTCATCGCAGACCTTCCGAGGCTGGCCGCACGCAAGCAATGGATGGCCGATCACCTCCAGCTTCGCGGCGCGGTCACCGTCGACGAGGGCGCTGCGCGCGCGCTATGTGCAGCCGGCCGCAGCCTGCTGCCAATTGGCGTCACCGAGGTTCAGGGCGACTATGAGCGGGGCGAGGTCATTGCCATCCGCAACGCCCAAGGTATCGAACTGGGGCGCGGTCTCAGCAATTATTCATCGGCCGACACCCGCCGCATCATGCGGCGCGCCTCCCATGAGATCGAGTCGATCCTGGGTTACATCGAAGAGCCCGAACTGATCCATCGCGACGATCTGGTGCTGCGTTAAGGGCGCGCATTCACCCACAACGGTCGGGATGCTGCTCGGACAGACGCAGCCGGTGGAACCACCCGCATCGACACTACCTGCCGCGCTCGGCTACCATCAGACTCCCGTTGTCCGATCGCTCGATGGTCCTGCACCCGTTGCGCGGAGATTTCGCAATGCATGGCGTTCGCCTCTATGCCGGTACAGCCGGCCACTCCACCTGGTTCAGCAGCGACCTGGGTGACCAATGGATTCATCCCAACAGCCACTCGGGGCTCTACACCGAGGCGCGGGTCTGGTGCTTCAGCAGCCACCCGTCCGACCCGGACACCCTCTATGCCGGCTCCGACATGGGCCTCTTCTGCTGGAGTGAGCGCGCCCAGGCCTGGGAGAGCCTGCCCTCGCCCATGGCCGATATCTGGTCGATTGCGCAAGACCCGTCCGATCCGCGCATCCTGATTGCGGGCACACGACCCGGTGCGCTCTATCGCTCGACCGATGCAGGTCGTCACTGGCTGCAGTGCAGCACTCCTGGCGTCCAGGCCTTTTCAAGTGTCAACCGCGGCCCAACACGCGTGACCCAGATCCTGTTTGATCCGATCGATCACGGCACCATCTGGGCAGGTATCGAGATCGGCGGTATCTGGCGCAGCACCGACAGCGGCCTCAACTGGACCTTCCTCGATCAGGGTCTGGTGTCGGGCGACATCCACGGCATCGCAGTGATCCGCGATACCGATGGCGCCAAAGCCGTACTCGCCACCACCAACAAGGGACTGCACCGCAGTCGCGACAATGGCGCAAGCTGGGTGCATGAGACGATCGACTCGCCCTGGCAGTATTCGCGCGCGGTTCAACTCGCCCCGGATGGTCGCACGCTCTACCTCACCAACGGCAACGGCCCGCCGGGCAGTACCGGTCGGCTTCTCCGCAGCGAGGACGCGGGCCACCACTGGCATGAAATCGCGCTGCCCGGCATGCTGAACAGCACCGTCTGGTGTGTTGCCATGCATCCGGCTGACCCGCAACTGCTCTTTACCTGCACCAACCTCGGCCAGGTATTTCGCAGCACCGACGGTGGTGAGAACTGGACGCGACTTGCGCGCGAATTCGGCGAGATTCGCGCGCTCCACTGGCGGCCCGCCCCCCCTTCCAACGATTCGAGCGCTGTCGCCGCGCAATGGACTTATCGATAGGAGACCCCCGTGACCGGATCATCACATTTGCACCGCGCACTGGCGGCGCTCACCTTATCCCTGCTCCCGGCCATCGCGGCTGCGCAGTGGCCCACGCAACCGGTCCGCATCATGGTGCCGTTCGCGCCAGGCGCACTCACCGATCTGGCCGCCCGCAACATCGCGGCCGAACTCTCGGCTCAGATTGGCCAACAGTTCGTGGTTGAAAACAAGGGCGGAGCCGCTGGCACCATCGGCACCGCAGAAGTGGCCAAAGCCAGACCGGATGGTCACACCCTGGTCTTTACCGATAGCTCGCTCACCATCTCGCCCGGGCTCTACAAATCGTTGCCCTATGACGTGTTGCGTGACCTGGTCGCGATCACCATCCCGGTGGAGGCGCCGGCGGTGATGGTGGCGCGCACCGGCCTGGGCGCCAAGACGGTGGCCGAGGTCGTTGCCCTCGCCAAGGCCAAGCCCAAGGGGCTCACCTTCGGTTCTGGCGGACAGGGCTCATCGGCGCATCTCGCGACCGAGCTCTTCCTGATGCAGGCCGGCCTTGAAATGACGCATGTCCCGTTTCGAGGCGTAGCGGCAGCGCTCACCGACACGGCCGGCAACCAGATCGACATCACCGTCTCGAGCCTCGGTGGCGCCTCGGGCCACATCCGCGGCAACCGGGTCGTGCCGCTTGCGGTCACCGGCTCACAGCGCTCGCCCGCATTCCCCGAACTGCCCACCTTCGCTGAAGCCGGCTTTGCCCAATACGATGTTGTGTATCGGTTCGGGTTCCTCGCGCCCACAGGGACCCCGGGAGCGGTGATCACCCGCCTGCAGGAGGAAATCGCCAAGGCGGTCACGCAGCCGAAGGTGAAAGCCTTTCTCGACTCGCAAGGCGCCCGTGCGGTACGCATCGACGGCGCCGCATTTACCGACCTGATCCGACGCGAACTCGCTCTCTGGAAACAGGTGATCGAACGTGCTGGTGTGAAAGCCGAATAGCCTCTTCCTCCTTTTCGCGGCAGACCCCTTTGAACGAGACCATCGATCCCGACATCCCGGCGCCGGCGTATGCCTGCGACAGCCATTTCCATGTGTTTGGCGACCCCGCGCGGTTTCCATATCGCGACCCAAAACTTCGCTACCAACCGCCGATCGCGCCGCTGGCTGACTACCTCACGCGCGCGCGCCGAATCGGCATCGAGCGCTTCGTGTTCGTGCAGCCCAGCGCCTATCTGCGTGACAACAGCTGCCAGCTCGAAGCCATGGCCCAGATGGGTGCCGCATGCCGGGGCATCGTCGACATCGACGAAGACGCGCCCGACGCCCTCTTCGAGTCGTTACATCGCCAGAACGTTCGCGGTATCCGGATCAACGTCTCGCCGATTCATCCGCCCGAAGATGGCCTGGCAGAGCGGCTTCTGCCGCGCATCAACCTGCTCGAGAAGCGCTGCCAGGCGTTTGGCTGGCATCTGGACTTTCTGCTCCCCGGTTGGCTCACCGAGCGCTTGCTCCCGCGCATCGCCGACCTCGAGGTCGATTGCACGCTTGCGCATTTGG
The DNA here is from genome assembly GCA_009921765.1 of Betaproteobacteria bacterium. Next base: position 8,039 of record RFXC01000050.1, read on the forward strand.
GCATGTTTGCCGCCGCGCTGGGCCCCGAACAACCGGGCTTTGCGGCGTTGCTTCGGCTACTTGAGACGGGGTCGGGGCGGCACTGGATCAAGCTCACCGGCTTTTACCGGGTGTCGCGTGAGCCACCGCACTACAACAATGTGGCGCCAATGATGCAGGCGCTCGCCGCGGTTGCACCCGATCGGTTGATCTGGGGAAGCGACGATCCGCACCTGTCGTTTGCGCACGAAACCGGCACGATCACGCTCTACAACCTGATGTGTCGCTGGGCTGCAAACCCCGCGTTGCTTCAGAAAATTCTGGTGGATAACCCGGCACGCCTCTACGGCTTTGACGCACCGGGCTGAACGCCTACAGGCGACGGGAAAAGTCAGGGTCGAAGCCAGAATCGAACGGCGAGTAGTTGTCCTCGACCAACTCGGCGTCGCTCTCGATCTCGGCCGCATCGAGTTCATCGAGCGAGCGCACGCGGCGGAAGTCGCTGAAAAACCGCAGGCCGCTGCGGCAGGTGGCTTCCATGCGGCGCGCGGCTTCCAGTGCGCCCGCTGGATCAACGATAAGCTGGAGCGGATCGAATGCACTGCGGCCCTGGCCCGGGCTGGCATCGGTGAGGTCGGTGACGCTTGGCACAAGCGCGGAGTCGTAGTTCATGGGGGGCTCCCGAGGGTTGAGAAACGAGGAAAGCCCCAGTATTGCGAGAGCCCCGCCGGCTGACTGCGGCTTTCGTCACACAGGCGTTCACAGCCTGTGACGCATATCAGCCGGAAGCGGAAAAAAGTCGCGCCCAGCCGGTGCGCGAACGCCGGCGCAAGGACTCCGGCTCATCACCCCAGGCGTGCGGCGCCCAGCCACCGGCCGGGCACCGCTCACATCACCGCGCCCAGCTGCCAGGGAACGAATTCATCGTTGCCAATGCCCAGCGCCTCGCTACAGCTCGGTTCGCCGCCCGCCACCTTCAGCATCCGCTCAAAAATCTCGCGCCCTTTCTGCGCCACGCTGACCGACCCATCGATGATCGGTCCGCAGTTGATATCCATGTCCTCGCTCATACGCTCGTAGAGCGCGCTGTGGGTGGCAAGCTTGATCGACGGAGCCGGCTTGCAGCCATAAACCGAGCCGCGCCCCGTGGTGAAGCAGATCAGATTGGCCCCGCCCGCGACCTGGCCTGTGGCCGATACCGGGTCATAACCCGGGGTATCCATAAACACGAAACCGCGCGACGTGACGGGCTCGGCGTATTCAAAAACATCCATCAAATCCGTCGTGCCCGCTTTGGCCACGGCGCCCAGCGATTTCTCCAGGATCGTGGTGAGACCGCCTGCCTTGTTGCCGGGCGAGGGGTTGTTGTCCATGCTGCCGTCGTTCCTGGCGGTGTAGGCCTCCCACCACCGGATCCGGCGAATCAGCTTGTCCGCCACCTCCTGCGAGACCGCACGGCGCGTGAGCAGATGTTCGGCGCCATAGATCTCGGGCGTTTCGGACAGGATGACCGTGCCACCATGCGCGACCAGCAAATCGCAGGCCGCGCCCAATGCCGGGTTGGCGGTGATACCGGAATACCCATCAGAGCCGCCACACTGCAGCCCCACCGTGAGAAAGCTGGCGGGAATGGGCTCACGCCGCACCGCATTGGCGGCTGGCAGCATGGCCTTGACCGCGGCAATGCCCGCTTCCACGGTTTTACGGGTACCGCCACTTGTCTGAATGATGAGCGGCTTCAGCTGCGCGTTCTCGCCCAGGCCCTGCGCATGAAAGAGCGCATCCATCTGATTGGATTCACAGCCCAGTCCGATGATGACCACACCCGCGAAATTCACATGCCGGCTGTAGCCCGCGATCGTGCGGCGAAGCACATCGATGCCCGCGCCCTGCGTATCCATGCCACAGCCCGAGGCGTGAGAGATCGGGACGACACCATCCACATTCGGATACTGCGCCATGACCTCGGGGGTGAAGTGCTGGGCGACGAAACGCGACACCGAGGCCGAGCAGTTCACCGTGGCAATCACGCCAATGTAATTGCGGGTGGCCACCCGGCCGTCAGGTCGACGAATGCCTGCAAAGGTTGCGGGTTCGGCCGGTGCTGCGAACGCTCTCCGGTCGACGCCCACGTCGTACTGGCGCTCGAACATTTCAAAGCCGAGGTTGTGCACATGCACATGCTGGCCCGCGGCAATGGGCTGGGTGGCAAAGCCGATGATCTGGTTATAGCGGCGCACCGGCGCGCCTTGCGCAATGGCGCGCACCGCCACCTTGTGGCCAGCGGGAATGGCGTCGATGCAGGCGATGTTCTCATCATCAATGCGGGTGCCGGCTGCAATCGGTCGTGCAGCAATCACCACATCATCATGGGGATTCAGGCGCAGCGTGGGCTTGCGGATCAGCGTGACGGGCTGGTTCATGGAATCACCTCAAACCATCAGGGATAGAGCAGACGCGGCAACCACAACACCACCTCGGGAACGAAGGTGATGAGGATGAGCGTTGCGAACAGAGGAAGCATCCAGGGGGCGATCGCCACCACAGTGCGCTCAAACGACAGCTTCGAGACCTTGGCAAGCACGAAGAGCACCATACCGACCGGCGGCGTGAGCAGTCCGATCATGAGGTTCAGCACCATGACCAGCCCAAAATGAATCGGGTCGATACCGAGCTTCGCGATGATGGGCGAGAACACCGGAACCAGAATGGTGATGGCTGCAATCGTTTCCATGAAGCAGCCGACAAACAACAGGAACAGATTGGCCAGCACCAGAAACACCCAGGGCTCGCTGCTGATGGACAGCACCCACTGCGCAATCGCCTCGGTCACCTGAGTGGTGGTGAGTACCCAGGCGAAAATCGACGCCGCAGCCACAATGAACAGTACGGTGGCGGTGGTCTCGATCGTGTCCATCGAGATCTTCACCAGCATCCGCCAGTTGAGCGTGCGGTACCACACGAAGCCCAGGAAGAGTGCCCAGGCAACCGCTGCCACGGCCGCCTCGGTCGGCGTAAACAGCCCGGATGCCATGCCGCCAATCAGGATGACCGGTGTGAGCAGCGCCATGAAGGCGCGGAACTTCATCCAGCGGTCCACAATCAACACAGCGGCAAGCGGCAGACCGAACTTGAAAAGCCCCCCCAGTTCCTGGTTACCCCACAGACGAAAGAGCGCAACAGCAACGATCGCCACCGCAATCAGTTCGACAAACGCGCCCCCCATCCGCGGCCATGAAAACGCGATGTCGGCGCCGTAGTTACGCACCCTCGCATACCAGGCCACCATGAACATCATGAAGAGCGCCATGACGATGCCAGGCACAAAGCCCGCGGCAAAGAGCTTGCCGATCGACGCGTTCGCCTGCACGCCGTATATCACCATGGGCAAGGAGGGTGGAATGATGGGGCCCAGGGTGGATGAGGCAGCGGTGATTCCCACCGCAAATTCCACCGGATAGCCATGATCCTTCATGGCCTTGATCTCGATGGTGCCCAGACCGCCTGCATCGGCCACTGCGGTGCCCGACATGCCTGCAAACACCACCGAGCCCACGACATTCACATGGCCCAGCCCGCCCTTCATCCAGCCCACCAGCGCGAGCGCGAAATCGTAGATGCGGTTGGTGATACCAGCCGAATTCATGAGGTTGCCGGCAAGGATGAAGAACGGCACGGCGAGGAGCGGGAAGCTGTCCACGCCGCCCACCATGCGATGGACCACCGTGAGCGGCGGAATGGTTCCCGACAGCCAGATGTAGGCGAGCGACCCGATCGCCATGGCAATCGCGATCGGGATGCCGGTAGACATTGCCGCGAGAAACGAGCCGAAGAAGAACGCATTCATGTCCGCTCTCCCCGCACCGACGCCTGCGCCAGGGTAACGGGGCCTTCATGGTCCTCACCGGGTCGCTCGAGCACGCTCCAGCCACGCCGCCAGTGCAGCACCGCCACCTGGATGGCGCGATAAGTCATGAGCACGAAACCCAGCGCTACAAAGCCGTAGACCCAGCTCATTGGCAGATCGACCACGGTCATGCCCAGGTTGTTCATGCGCGGCACCAGTTCGATTGCAAGCCAGCTTGCATAGCCAAGAAAGGCAATGCGACTGAGATCGACAAAGGTTGACAGCGCACGCCCGACGACGGCTGGAAGGTAGCGATAGATGAACTCGACATGAATGTGGCTGTTGCGGCGCACGCCCATCGATGCGCCGAGGAAGGTGACCACCACCAGGAAATACCGTGCGATCTCCTCGGTCCAGCTTGCAGAATCGTTGAGCACGTAGCGCGTGAAGAACTGGTAGAAGACGGTGAGCGCAAGCAGCCAGAACATGACAAGCGTGAGCCAGTCTTCCCAGCGATACACCGACAGGTCGATGGGCGCATCCGTGGCATGGAAGTGCCCCGATTCGTCGAGTACAGGAGAGTCGCTGTCCGGAGTCATATGGGCTTAACGGTGGGCAGGTTGAAAACGGGTCGTCTGCACAGACCGTACCGCAGGATTGATGCACGCTGCGGTGGTCGACCGGCAGCCGGGCGCGAGGGCGGGGCGAAACACCCCGGCGAGAGGCTCCTGCCAGCCGCCGAGGCGGGGCGCCCATCCGGGGCGCTCATCCGGGGCGCCCGCGCAGGGCCCAATTGAGGGGCCCAATCGAGGAGCCCTCTCCGAGGCCAGTCGAGGGGCTCGGGATGGCGCCCGAAGGGGTCGCTACGCAAGCGGCCCCAGCGACGCACCCACAGGCGCGCACCCAGGTTCTGCAGCCGGGTGCTTACTTGATCGCCTGAATCTTGTCCCAGTCGGCCTTGCTGTAGCCCATGGACTCCATCGGCACCGCCTTCAGGACCGCCTTCTGGAAGTCGCTTCGGTCGACCTCGGTCACGGTCAGGCCTTTCTTGCGGAATTCATCCACCAGCTCGACCTCGCGCTTGAGGATTTCAGCGGTACCGCGCGCAGCAGCCTCCAGGGTGACTTCCGAGAAGATTTTTTTCTCGTCGGCCGTAAGCTTTTTCCAGATGTGCGGGGCGACCTGTGTGGCGACCGCATCAACGATGTGACCAGTCAGGATGATGTGCTTCTGCACCTCGTAGAATTTCTTGGCCTCGATGGTGGGCAGCGGATTTTCCTGGGCCTCGACCGTGCCGTTTTGCAGCGCGAGGTAAACCTCGGCGAAGGCGATTGGCGTGGGATTGGCGCCGCACGCGCGAGGCGTGGCCATGTAGGCCGGCACATCAGGCACACGGATCTTGAGGTTCTTCATTCCGGCGCAGTCTTTGAAGGCCCGATTCGACGAGGTGTGACGCGCGCCGTAATAGGTCATGGAGGTGATGTGTACGCCTGTCTTGGCCTCGTAGCCGTCTGCGAGCTCACGAAAGGCCGGGCTCTTGGACCACGAAACCAGGTGGTTGCCATCACGGAAAGTGAACGGGTAATAGCCCACGCCGATGCGGGGAAAGCTGCGCGCCGCAAAAGACAGGCCCGAGATGATCATGTCGACCGTGCCAAGCTGGAGGCCCTGGTTGATATCGGTTTCCTTGCCTAGCGACGAGGCCGGAAAAACCTGAACCTCGTACTTGCCATTGGTGCGCTTCTTGATTTCCTCGCCGGCCCAGACCGACCAGCGGTGATAGGGCTCGGAGGTTTCATAGACATGCGCCCACTTGAGCTTGGTTTGCGCGCCGACCGGCGCCACCGCCGCCAGCGCAGCCGCGGCAATCATCAATCCTGCGAGGTGTTTCATGTGTGTCTCCTGTTGAATAGTTTTGGATTTGCCAGCCGCCGGGTCAACCCGGTACCAGTTGAACCTTCATGCTGACGGTCTTGTCGCGCGCCCGCTCGATCGCCGCAGCCGCTTCGGTCAGCCGATACGATCCACTGAGTACGGGCCTCACGTCAACCCGCCGACCCGCAATCGCACTCACCGCCTGCTCGAACACGTTGCCGAACCGGAACGAGCCGCGGAGGTCGAGCTCACGCGCCATGATCTGGTTGGCAAGCAGATGCATGCCCTCGACCGGCAGCGTACCCACCTGGACGATAACGCCACCTCGGCGCACAGTTTCCATGCAGGCGACGAGCGCGGATGGGGCCCCCGAGACCTCGAAGGCCACATCGGGCTCGCCGCCGCAGGCATCGGCGAGCCGTGCGCCCTTGGGCAACTCGTCGATGCGAATCACCTGGTCGGCGCCCACCTGACGGGCCACCGAGAGCGGGTGGTCAACCACGTCGGTGATCGAGACATGGGCTGCGCCCGCGAGCCGCACCGCGAGCACCATCATGCAGCCGATGGTGCCCGAGCCTGTGATCAGTACCCGCCGGCCCAGCAGATTGCCCGCCCGGGTGGCCGAGTGAAGCGCCACCGCAAGGGGCTCGGACATGGCGAGCTCATCGAGCGGTACCGTGTCGGCCACCGGCACGCATTGCGACTGGGGCATGAGGAAGTATTCGCGAAACATTCCCTGCACATGGGGAAACACGCTCGCACTCCCCAGAAACCGCATGTTTGCGCACAGGTTCTCGCGGCCCTCCCGGCAGCCCGGGCAAGCGCCACAGGGGCGCGACGGGTTGACCGCCACACGCTGCCCTGCGCGAACCCGCGTGACGCCCGCCCCCACACCGGCGACCACCGCAGAGGCCTCATGGCCAGGCGTGAGCGGCTCGCGGATCCGGAATGCGCCCACACAACCGTGAAAGTAGTAGTGCATGTCCGAGCCGCAGATGCCTGCTGCGCCAAGGCGGAGCAGCACTTCTCCTGGACCAGGTTCGGGAACCGGTGCGGTGCCGACGCGCAGATCGAGCGCGCCATGAACTTTGCATTCGAGCATGGGGATCTCCGTGCGGCGCAGGGCCTATCGCACTGCGCGCAACAAACCGTTGATCGGGGCGACTCGATGGTAGCACCGGGATCCGGAGGCGCGAAGCACTTGTATACTCGATAAGCGTCTCTGTGCAAGCATTTGAGACCTGAGCTGCCCACGCTCCGCGCCCGCTTTTCTTCCAACACTCCTCGATCGCCCGATGAGCCGAACCCGAATCGCCTCGCTCCGCGCCACCCCAGTGACCGTGCCCCTCGAGGCGCCCCTTCGTCACAGCAACGGCGCGCACTGGGGGCGCTTTGTTCGCACCCTGGTCGAAGTCGAGACCGACGACGGTTATGTCGGCCTGGGTGAGTTCGGCGGCGGAGGCGAGGCGTCCAGCGCAGCAGTCACCGGGCTCCTTCCCTACCTGAAGGGTCACGATGTGTTCCGGCTCGAGTCCATGCGCTATGCCATCTGCAACCCCACGGCGAGCCTTTACAACAACCGCACACAGGTTCACGCCGCGCTCGAGTTCGCCTGCCTCGACATCATCGGGCAGAAGCTGGGTATCCCGGTGTCCGAATTTCTGGGCGGGCGGGTCCGCGACCGCGTCGAATTCGCCTCCTACCTGTTTTTCCGATATGCGGATGCCAACGGCCACGGCGAGGTGCGAAGCATCGAGCAACTAGTCGCCCACGCGAAGGCGCTCAGGGCGCGCCACGGCTTCAGGAGCCACAAGCTGAAAGGCGGTGTGTTCGCACCGCGCTACGAGCTTGATTGTTACCGCGCCCTGGCTCAGGCGTTTCCGGGCGAGAGACTGCGCCATGACCCCAACTGCGCATGGTCACTCGCCGATGCGATCGAATTCGGTCGTGCAATCGAGCCGCTCGACAACGACTATTTCGAAGATCCGGTTTTCGGCCTGCCGCAGCTCGCGCGACTGCGTGAGTTTGTCCGCATTCCCATGGCGACCAACACCGTGGTGGTCAACTTCGAGCAGCTGGCCGCAAACATAGCGCAGCGCGCGGTGGATGTCGTGCTGCTGGACACCACCTTCTGGGGCGGCATCCGGCCCTGCATCAAGGCGGCCGGGCTCTGCGACACGTTCGGGCTGGGCGTGGCCGTGCATTCCTCGGGCGAGCTTGGCGTGCAGCTCGCCACCATGCTGCATCTGGGGGCCGTCATTCCCAATCTGGGCTACAGCGCCGACGCGCATTACCACCATCTGGTCGATGATGTGATCGAAGGCGGGCCAATGCGCTACGTGGATGGCGCCATCGCCGTGCCGGACGGACCCGGGCTCGGTGTCAGGCTCGATCGCGACAAGGTCGAGCGCTATCACGAGCTGTTTCTGGAATTGGGGCCCTATCCCTACGACCGCGATCCGGGCCGACCCGGCTGGTATCCGCTCATCCCGAACTCCGATTGGGCTGACCCGGCAGATCCGGTTCGGCCGGCGTTGCGCTGAGCCGCCGCATGGAGGGGCCTGCGCCGCTGCCGCCGCGGCTGTCGCTGCGCGCCGTCAAGGCCGAACGCAGCGGCGGCCTCGCGCTGCCCTATGCGCCGGCTCGGCAATCCGTTGGCATCGTGCATATTGGGCTAGGCAATTTCCATCGCGCGCATCAGGCGGTTCATGTTGACGAAGCGCTGGCGGCTGGCGAATCGGACTGGGCGATTTCGGCGTGGAACCTGCACAGTCGCTCGTTGCCGGAGGCGCTCGCCTCGCAAGATGGCCTCTACACGATGCTGGTTCGGAGCAGCCAGGGCACCGATGCCCGCCTTCTCGGACCGATCCGCGAAGCGGGCTGTGCGGAGCAGACCCCCGCACGCCTCCTTGAACGCCTCGCTTCACCTTCCACCCGAATCGTGTCGCTCAGCATCACCGAGAAAGGGTATTGCCTCAATGCCGAAGGCGTGCTCGAGGCGAACGACCCAGCGCTCGCCGCCGACCCAGCGCTCGCCGCCGATCTGGCCGGTGCATGGCCACCGCGCACCGCCTTGGGCTGGCTCGCCGCCGGGCTTGTCACCCGCCATGCCCGGCACCCGACTGCGCGCATCACGCTGCTCTCCTGCGACAACCTCTCGGGTAATGGCAGCGCGCTCGAGCGCGCACTTGATGCGCTGCTGCGCGCACGTGCGCAGCATGCGCTTGCCGATCGGCTGCCCGACATCGCGTCTTTCCCCAACGCCATGGTCGACCGCATTGTGCCGGCGACCACCGATACTGACCGGGCGCTCGCCGCCCGGCTCACCGGCCTTGCCGATGTCTGTCCGGTCGCCACCGAACCGTTCTCGCAATGGGTGATCGAAGACCGGTTCGCCGCGGGCCGCCCCCGCTTCGAGAAAAGCGGCGTGACCTTCAGCGACGATGTGGCGGGCTGGGAACAGATGAAGCTGCGGCTTCTGAATGCCGCGCACTCGGTGATCGCCTATCTGGGCATGCTGGCCGGGTGGCGCACAGTCGACGAGGCGGTATCGCAACCCCTGGTCGCCATGCTTCTGGAGAGGCTCTGGACCTCGGAGGCCATTCCGGCCCTGCCGGAACGGCTGCATTCACGTGCGCCCGCTTATTGCGCCAGCCTGGTCGTACGGTTCGCAAATACCGCGCTTGCGCATCAGACCGCGCAGATCGCCATGGATGGTTCAAAGAAAATACCGCTCCGCTGGCTGCCCACCGTGCTGACACTCGATCGACGGGGACAGCCCTGGCCCGTGCTGGCACTCGCGCTGGCAGCCTGGATCGGCTGTCTGGAGACACTCTGTCCGCCTCACGAAGGCAAGCCCCCTCCTCACGCGGTGAGCGACCCGCTCGCTGAAGCACTCGCGCCGCTCGCAAGGCATGCCGATCCGGGGAAAGCCGTTCAGGCGGTCCTTCGTGCGGTCCCGGGGCTTATCGCGCTCGCTGAGCGGCCGAACGCGTGCGCGGCGATTGCGCTGCTTGCGATTGCCACTGCGCTCCGGTTTTACTCGGTCTCGTGGTTGGGGGAGCGGGTCACCGCAGACCTTCGCAGCGCGGTCTTCTCACGGGTGCTCGAACAGGACCCCGCGTTCTTTGACGACATCCGAAGCGGCGAGGTGCTCTCGCGCCTCACCACCGACACCGCGCTCGTCCAGACACTGGTCGGCACCAGCGTATCCCTGGGCCTGCGCAACGCCGTACTGGGCACGGGCGCGCTCGTGATGATGCTGATCACCGAGGCGATGCTCGCCCTGATGATGATCGGTCTTCTGGCTGCCACACTCATCCCGGTGATCGCCATCGGCCGACGGGTGAGACGCCTTTCGCGTGCGAGCCAGGACAGGATCGCAGATGCCTCGGCTCTGGCCGGCGAAACACTGGGTGCGATCCAGATCGTGCAAGCCTTCAACCGCGGGCCGTGGGAGGCCGCGCGGTTTGCTGCAGCGGCCGAGCTTGCCTTTGAGGCCGCCACCCGGCGAGTCCGCGTTCGCGCGGCGCTCACTGCGATCGCCATCGTGCTGAGCTTCGGGGTGATCGTATTTGTGCTCCGAAGCGGTGCCGGGTCAGTGCTCGCGGGTGATCTGAGTGCCGGGCTGCTCGCGCAGTTCGTCTTGTATGCGGCGCTGCTGGCTGGCGCGATCGGGGCGATCGCCGAGGTGATTGGCGACATCCAGCGCGCCGCAGGCGCAGCCGAGCGGCTGTCCCAACTGCTTGACGCGACGCCTGCGATCGGCCTGCGCGCCGATCGCGCGGCGGATTCTCGGCACAACGCCGATGTGGCACCGCACGCGACGGCGACCCCGCCGATTGCCGAGCATCGCGCGGCGCGCGAGCCTGCCATCGCGTTCGATTCGGTGACCTTCACTTACCCCACGCGCGAGCAACCCGCCCTCGAGGCGGTGAGCTTTGCCGTGGCCCCAGGAGAAACCGTCGCGCTGGTTGGCCCGTCGGGTTCTGGAAAAAGCACGGTCTTTCAGTTGCTCCTGCGGTTTCGCGATCCGCAGGCGGGCGCTGTCCGGATGGACGGGATTGATCTGCGTGCGCTTGAACCTGCAGCGCTTCGTGCGCGAATCGGTCTGGTGTCGCAAGACAGCACGGTGTTCTCCGCCGATGTACTCGCGAACATCCGCTACGGCAGGCTCGATGCAACCGATGAAGAAGTGATGGAGGCGGCGCGCGCCGCGCACGCACTCGAGTTCATCGAACGGCTGCCCCAGCGCTGGAGCACCGCGCTTGGCGAACGGGGCGTGCGTTTGTCGGGCGGGCAACGCCAGCGGATCGCAATTGCGCGGGCCTTGCTGCGCGACCCCGAGCTTTTGCTTCTTGATGAAGCCACCAGCTCGCTCGATGCGCAAAGCGAGCGCGAGGTGCAGGCGGCGCTTGAGGAGGCCACCAGCGGTCGGACCACGCTGGTGATCGCTCATCGCCTGGCCACCGTGCGGCGCGCCGATCGAATTCTCGTGCTCGAGCGCGGTCGGCTGGTCGAGACCGGTACCCATGCGTCGCTCTCGGCCACGGGCGGGCTCTACTCGCGACTTGCCGCCATGCAGTTCGACGCCGCCCGGGAATTTGCGCTACGCTAGCGCGCCTCTCGCCGGGGCAATTGATCGCCCGCAATCTTCCCATCACTCAACTCAGGCTCGTACCCATGGCACGCAGACTTGAAGGCAAGAAGGTGTTTGTGACGGCAGCCGCCCAGGGCATGGGCCGGGCCGCGGTATTGGCCATGGCACGCGAAGGTGCGCGCATCATTGCCACCGACATTCGCGAGGATCTGCTGCAGACGCTGCGCGCTGAAGTACTCGCCGAGGGCGGTATCGCCCCCGATGTGCGCAGGCTCGATGTCACCGAGCCCGGCGCGATTGAATCGATGATGGGATCGGTGGGTGCCCTCGACGTGCTCTTCAACTGCGCGGGCTATGTCCACCAGGGCACCATCCTCCAGGCAAGTGATGATGATTGGGATCTCAGCTTCGCGATCAATGTCCGTTCAATGGTGCGAACCATCCGGTCGGCGCTGCCCGCCATGATCGCGCAGGGTGGCGGCTCGATCATCAACATGGCCTCGGTCTGCTCGTCGATCAAGGGCCTTCCAAACCGTGCGGTCTACGGCACCACCAAGGCAGCCGTGCTGGGACTCACCAAGGCGATCGCGGCCGACTTTGTCGGCCAGCGCGTTCGCTGCAATGCCATCTGCCCCGGCACCGTGGAAACACCCAGCCTTCGGGACCGCATGGCGCAACTTGGCGACGTTGATGAAGCGCGGCGCATGTTTACCGCCCGCCAGCCCATGGGTCGGCTCGCAAACGCCGACGAAATCGTTCCGATCGTCGTTTATCTTGCAAGTGACGAAAGCTCGTTTGCCACCGGGCAGTGGTTCAACATAGACGGCGGCATCACGATCTGATTGACCGGCGACGCGAGCAACCCTTCACAACGCCCGCTCCGCCCAGCCCCTCACCTGACCTTACCAAGGAGAAAGCATGAAACTCGTACGCTACGGCAAACCCGGCAAGGAAAAGCCCGGCCTGATCGATGCAGACGGCAAGCTTCGCGACCTCTCGGGCGTGCTCCCGGGCATCGGCCCCGACCAGCTCTCGCCCAAGGCGCTCGCCAAGCTGGCCAAGGTCAAGACCGCCAAGCTGCCCCTGGTGCGCGGCAATCCGCGTTATGGCGTGCCGTTTACCGGCGCCACCAAGTTTGTTGCCATCGGCCTCAACTACACCGATCACGCAGCCGAGACCGGCAACGCGCTGCCCAAAGAGCCCATCATCTTCCACAAGACGCTGACCTGCATGCAGGGCCCCAACGACGACGTGATGATGCCCAAGGGTTCCACCAAGACCGACTGGGAAATCGAGCTCGGTATCGTGATCGGGACCCGTGCCTGCAACGTGAGCAAGAAAGAGGCCCTCAATCACGTCGCCGGCTATGTGCTTTGCAACGATGTCTCCGAGCGCGCTTTCCAGATCGAGCGTGGCGGTCAGTGGACCAAGGGCAAGGGCTGCGATACCTTCGGCCCCATCGGCCCGTGGCTCGCCACCACCGACGACATCCCCAACCCGCAGAAGCTTGAAATGTGGCTGGATGTGAACGGCCAGAGCAAGCAGCGTGGCCACACCAAGAACATGATTTTCGACTGTGCGACGCTGGTGTCCTACTGCAGCCAGTTCTTCACGCTCTACCCCGGCGACATCATCACCACCGGCACGCCTGCCGGCGTGGGTCTCGCCACCAAGACCTTCCTGAAAGCCGGTGACGTGGTCACGCTCGGCATGACGGGTCTGGGCGAGCAGCGCCAGAAGATCGTCAAGTACAAGGCGGCGAAGTAAGCACGCCGGGTTCGCGCCGGCCGGCGCGA
>RFXC01000491.1 GCA_009921765.1 Betaproteobacteria bacterium
AATTACGAGGCCAAGGCGTCTTACGCGGTTACCGCCAGTGTCGCAGATGCCGCGCTATCCGGCAGCACACCGGTGACTGTCAGCCTCACGCTGTCGGTCACCGATATCAACGAGCCTCCTGCCCTTCTGGCTGGCAGCGGAGACATCACCTCAGCCAGCCTGGTCGAGAACAACCTCGGGCTCACAGCCGCCGGGACCTTGTCGGTTTCCGACGGCGACGGCGTCGGGACCCTCACCCTGTCGGTCCAGTCGGTCGCGGCGTCCGGCACCACAGCCGGTCTGGTACCCACCAATTCTGCCCTCGCTGCGATGCTCTCGCTGAATACGGGCTCACTTGCCGGTGCTGCTGCGCCCTCGGGCACCATGGGCTGGAATTTCAACTCGGGAACCGAGGCTTTCAATTTTCTTGCAGAGGGCGAGACGCTCAGTCTCACCTATACGATCGCCGCGGTCGACAACCAGCCGGCGCGGCCTGCCGATACCGAACTCGTTACCATCACCATCACTGGCGCCAACGACGCGCCAAACATTCAGGTCACGGGTTCCAACAGCGCCACAGCCATTCTGACCGAATCCAATGCGGGCCTTTTTGCGAATGGCACGCTGTCGGTTCGGGACGAGGACCGTTCAAACGCGGTCAGCGTGGCAGTCCGGTCGGTCAGCGCCTCTGGCGCCAGTACAGCAGCAGGATTGAGCGATACCGCATTGCTTGCCATGCTGAAGGTGAATCGGCCAGCCGAGATCATCAGCAGCACGAGCACCACCGGCACGATCAACTGGACGTTCGATTCGGGCACCGAGGCTTTCGACGCGCTGGCTGCGGGCGAAACCCTCACGCTCGCCTACACCCTGAGGGTGACGGACTCGAACGGTATCCCTGCAACAGACGATCAGATTGTCACGATCACCCTTAACGGGACAAACGATACGCCGCTGCTGTCCGTCGCAGCCGGCGACCGGGACAGTGCAACGCTGAATGAGACCAACACCACGTTGACCGCCAGCGGCACACTTTCTGTCACCGACGCAGACCGCTCGGACAGCCTGACCGCTTCGGTGCAGCAGGTGTCCGCAAGCGGCGCTACCACCGGGCTGGCGATCAGCAACGCAGCGCTCCTTGGCATGCTGTCGGTGACCCGTCCCGCTGGGAACACCGGCACAAGCGCCACAATCAACTGGGCCTTCAACTCGAATTCGGAGGCCTTTGACCAGCTCGCCGCCGGCGAGCGCTTGACGCTCGCCTACGTTGTGCAGGTCACCGACTCAAGCGGTACACAGGGTGCCGACAATCATGTTGTGCAGATCACGATCGACGGCAGCAACGATGCTCCGGTCATATCAATCGGTACCGAAAATCAAGCCGCCATCGCGCTCACCGAGTCCAACGCCGCTCTGAGCGGCACTGGCAGGCTGACGGTTACCGAGCGTGACCTCGCCAATTCGGTGATCGCCGCGCTGTTGGCCATGCTCAGCGTGATCGATCCCGCTGTGATCGCCGGCAATTCCATCGGGTCTGGCGCCATCGACTGGCGTTTCCACTCCGACTCAGAGTCGTTCAACCATCTGGCTGCCGGCGAGACACTCACTTTGACCTATCTCCTGAAGGTCATCGATTCAAACGGTGCGCCCGCCAGCGACGTCGTGTCGGTCACCGTCACGATCACCGGCACCAACGACGC
>RFXC01000492.1 GCA_009921765.1 Betaproteobacteria bacterium
TTCAGCCAGGCTGTACCGGCTGCCTGATCTCCTGTTCCGTGTTTGTATACAATATTGTCTAAACCCGGATTGTTGATTGTACCGTCTGAGCCCTGTATTTTCTGCCAGTTTACACTGCTTGAAAACTTCTTACTGCTCTGCAACCCAAAATCGCTGCCTTCACATGCCGCAGCAGGCTTGCTCGTCGTTATACTCACCTCTGGACGCATCCGCACAAACATCTGGTAGGTTTCCGTATCCGAACAACCATTGTTGTCTGTATAGGCAAACTGAATGTTGAACGGACCTTCTACATTCTTCGTTCCTGTCACATTAGGATTGAACTTGCCTCCGCTGGTCTGGGGACCTGACCAGGTACTGGTCTGACCCAAAGGACGTGTCTTACCCGCATCTATGCGACTATCCAGATCAAACAACGGATCCGTGCTACACAGGGTTACAGGAGGCAGCAATACGGCATCCGGGGTGTCGTTTACATATACATAGAAGCTATCTTCCTTCAAACAGCCTGTGCCATTATTGCTGTATTTTATATACCACGTATTGGCACCAAATGAGGGAACAAAATAGTGGCCCTTGGGTAATGTGGTACCTTTTACCTTGGGGTGGTTGCGGTCATATCCGTATTCCAGTATTGTAAACCAGCCACTGCCCTCCTTAGGCGCAGCGCCGTTCAGCAACACATAGTCGTTCAGGTCTATGGTATCCCAGTTTACGCACAGCGGGCTGGGTGAGGTTACCTTTACCGTAGGTTCAGTAATAATTTCAACCGTCGTAGTATCGCACTTGCGGCAGCCTGTCAGGCGGTCTTCCACACAGTATTCCAGTTTGTAGGTACCTGCGTAATTATCCTGGGTAGGATCACCAAACTGCATCCAGTAGCGCTGCGTACCTATGGGATCTTCATACAGTATACCTGTGGGGTCTATACCGCTGGGCACTTCCAGAACTTTCCAGGTTATATTTACACTGATACTGGGCTGGGGGCGGATGATGCTGTTGGCCAGCGGGGCCTTGCCCAAATCCTGACAGTAGGTTTTCTTCTGAAGCTGTACCATAGGGGTACCGTTGATGCGCTGCGTATTGCTGTCTACATTGATACACTTATTGCTATCGATGTACTGCAGGTAAATCTTATCCTGACGGAAAACACCGTTCTGAAGACTGCTGTTGTTAATTTTAGTGGTACGGTAGATAAACTGGTTCGGGGCAAGGCTGTCTACCATAGTGTTGCGTACCTTACGGGTACCCGACCATACGCTGATGTCTTTGCCCGTCTTCGGGTTCACAAACGGATACAGCGGGATATCGCCAAAAGCGTGGCACTGGCTCTTCAGTGGTTTGGGATCCCACCAAACACGAGGAAGCACATTTACCTTTATCTGCATCGTGTCATAATGCTCACACGTCACTCCGCCCTGTGTCACCTTCGTATATAACTCGTAATTGAAGTATACAGGCACTCCGCCGGGTGAGTTCACATTCCGCGGAGAGACCTTATAGGAGAAGCTAGAACCCAGAAGCGTATTGGTCGTTATGTTCGTCCAGCGGTAGGTAGCACTGATACTTGCAGGGCGGTGCTGTGCTGCCAGAAGCATCGTATCCTGGTGGCAGATAGCTTTGTCAGGGCCCGCTATACTCACTACCGTATCGTTTACAAACAACTCTACCGTATCTTT
>RFXC01000493.1 GCA_009921765.1 Betaproteobacteria bacterium
TCCTCGGCCGCACCGAGTGCGCCCCAGGCAATGCCGAAGCGCGCCGAGTTCAGGCAGGTGAAGGGGCCTTTCAAGCCACGCACTTCCGGGAAGGCGTTTTCCTCCGGGCAGAACACTTCGTCCATCACCACTTCGCCGGTGAGCGAAGTGCGCAGGCCGACCTTGCCGTGCACCGCCGGCGCGCTCAGGCCCTTCATGCCTTTTTCCAGCACGAAGCCACGGATGTCGCCCAGATTGCCCTGGGCATCGGCTTCCCGCGCCCACACCACGAACACATCGGCGATGGGGCTGTTGGAGATCCACATCTTGCTGCCGGTGAGGCTGTAGCCGCCAGGCACTTTTTTCGCGCGCGTGACCATCGAGGCCGGATCGGAACCATGGTTCGGCTCGGTCAGGCCGAAGCAGCCGATCCACTCGCCGGTGGCCAGCTTGGGCAGGAATTTCTGGCGCTGCGCCTCGGTGCCGAATTCGAAAATCGGCACCATCACCAGCGAGGACTGCACGCTCATCATCGAGCGATAGCCCGAGTCGATGCGCTCCACTTCACGCGCGATCACGCCGTAGCAGACGTAGTTCAACCCCGGGCCGCCGTATTCGGTCGGGATGGTCGGGCCCATCAGGCCGAGTTCGCCCATCTCGCGAAAGATCGACGGATCGGTCTTCTCGTGGCGGAAGGACTCCAGCACGCGCGGCGCGAGCTTGCTCTGGCAGTAATCGGCCGCGGCTTCGCGCACCATGCGCTCGTCCTCGGTCAGTTGCTGATCCAGCAACAGGGGGTCATCCCACTTGAATTGCGCCTTGGGGGCCTTTTTCATCGGTGCGTTCATGTCATCGTCCGGGCAGGTTGAACATGGGTCGGAATTCGTCACGGTAAAGCCAGCAGGTGATGATACGTGAAGCCGGCCGGACTTGGCCGCAGGCGGGCATTTTGGTGTAGCGTGCGCCTGCCTCGAATGGGCGACTGATAGCCCGAATACCCGATGTTCTTGTCACGCTGTTGATGCATTCCTCTGGAGCTCACCATGTTCAAACGCATACTGCTTGCCTACAACGGTTCACGCGATGGCAAGAGCGCGCTGATCGAAGGCGCCGAGCTGTCCTCGCTCACCAATGCGGAGAATCATCTGCTGGCGGTGGCCGGCATGCCCTCGACCATGTTCCTGACCGAGGGCTTCATGCCCGAGGAAGTGCTGGAGGAAGAAAAAAAGCGCGCCCAGGAAACGCTCGATGAAGGCGTGGCGCAGTACCGCGAGCGCGGCATCGCCGTCACCGGTCATCTGGCGGTGGGCGAGCCGGTGGAGGAGATCTGCCGCCTGGCAACCGAGATCGATGCCGACCTGATCGTCATCGGCCATGAACAGAATGCCTCGTTCGCCAAGCGCTGGTGGGGCGGCTCGGTGGGCAAGAGCATCATCGATCAGGCACCCTGCAACGTGTTCATCGCGCTGCGTCGGCGCTAGATCGAATAACGGCTGGCAGGACTATTTCCTGCCAGCCTGACCGGCCAGTGTGGCGGTCTCGGCCGCCGGGCCGTGCTTCTGACGACGCGTCTGACCATCCAGTCCGCCCAGCACCGCCCACTCGGCAAAATTCTCGGGAGGGCTTTAGTTGCGAGATACCGTTGTTTTCCCGTGCGGTCGCGTACCAGTA
>RFXC01000494.1 GCA_009921765.1 Betaproteobacteria bacterium
AACCCGGCCCCCGCGGCGGCAGCGGCACGAAACGATCCGCCACGCCCCACTCGCGCAGCCGGGTGCTGCAGTTGCGCCCCAGCCAGCTCAGCAGCGGTGGTGCCATCACCACGGTGCCGGCCAGGTTGCCGGCCCACCAGCTCGGCGCCTGTCCGTCCTGCGTCCAGTTGCGCAGTTCGGGCAGCACCAGTGAGGCGATCAGGGTGCTGGCCAGCGCGCACACCGCTGACGCAGCCAGAAAGCCGAACAGGTTGCCCACCGAGGCGAACAGGTCGCGGCCGCGCATCCAGCGGGGCGCCAGGGCCGCCACCAGTGCTGTGCCGCAGCTGTGCCCCAGACCCACGACCAGGGCCTGCTGCAGGTCATAGGTCTGACGGCCCAGATTGCTGAGCAGGGTGCCCAGCAGCGGCACCGGCACGGCCCAGTACCCCACCCGCAGGGCCAGGGCATCGCTCAGCCCTGAAGGCAGCCAGATGTCGGCCATGGCGTGCTCGTCCGGCCAGCCAGGCCTCAAGGTCGCCTCGGAACGAGTTCGTCAGGAGAAGATGGCAATCGGGATGCTCCTCCCGCATCCGCAGGAAAAACCGCCAGTAACCCGGCCCCCGCGGCGGCAGCGGCACGAAACGATCCGCCACGCCCCACTCGCGCAGCAACGCGATGAATTGCGGACGCGCGATCAGGGTTATCTCCGCGTCGGGACGGCCGGCGCGGATCGCGCGCAGCAGCGGAAGCGCCATCACCACGTCGCCCAGCCAGTTCGGCAGGCGCACGAGCAGCCGTGTTCGCCGCGGCATCGTCGCCACGCCGCGCGCTTCCAGATCGGCCGCCAGCAGGTCGCGTTTCGACTCTAGCCGGAATCGTTTGTTCGGCATGTCCTGGTGGCGCCAGCGGTCGTGCGACCAGAGCCAGGAAGCGCAGAGGTTATCGTCGCCGGAGAGGGTGCGTTCCAGCCACCGGTTCAGTCCGAGCGTGACTTCGTTCGAGGTGCCGCCGTGCGCAATCTCCTCGACGCCCACCTCGATCCGCCAGAACCCGAGGCGGCGGGGAAAGAGCGCGAGGACACGCGCGTTGAACTTCTCCGCCATCAACCCGGGCAGTTCCGTGGTGGAGCAAACCCGGCCGAAAAGCGTGGTGAGCGCGCCCTGCAAGCCGGCGTTCTGATCAAAGAGAACGCCCACAAAACCCTTGCGCCGCAGAATCTTGAGGGCCTCGGCGAACCCGTCGCGCCGCGAGAGCAGCTTCATCCCGAAGCGTTCGCGAGCACTCTTGACGAAAGCGTCCGCGGCCGGGTTGTCCAACGGGCGGTAAATGATGCCAAACTCGGGAAACGGTGACGGCAGCACCAGCGGCTTGGCCGTCTGGGTTTCCCAATAGGCCAAGTGCGGTGAGCAGATCAGCGAGGGGGCCGGATCGGTCGCGTGTCGCCGGTAAACGGCTTCCAGCTCGGGCGACGCGCGCAGGATGACGCGCAGACGGTCCGGCGTCAGGTAAGGGGTAGCGAGCGAAAGAAAGCCGGTCTCAAACAGGCGGCGGCAACTTTCGCGGCCAACAAGATCCCTCCACTCGGCCGTCCGCTCCGGAAAAGCGTGATGGAGGTTTGACCGCACCAGCCGTCGCCGGCGGCCGCCGAGATAGAAAACCATGTCGCCC
>RFXC01000495.1 GCA_009921765.1 Betaproteobacteria bacterium
CCGTGCGTGATGCGACCGTGCTGCAGCACGTAATGATGGGAAAGCGGGTTGTCCTTCTCGTACTCGAAGACTGACAGCACTCCGTAAAAATTGCGCCCGCTCACCACCGCACCCCGCGAAGAGTTCCGGATCTGCAGGCCGAGCGAAAAGGCGAGCGCCACCGTGCCCACCGCCAAAATACCGCAAACCGAACCATGCCAGTTCCAGGACTTTCCCCGGCGAAAGAAACCAACCCCGAGGACAATACCGCCTGCCAGCGCCCAGACGACCCACCCCTTCCGCGCGAAGTCGTCCCACGCGAACGAGGCGGACGGACTTAGCCATCCTTCCCCCCGCAGCCACGAACCGCTGCCCGCGGCCGCCAGCTGCAGTCCCCAAACGCCCCCGAGGGCCAGGATCACCGCCAGCAGCCGCCATGAGCCCTCCGTCATCGCGCCGCGGCCGCGCCACACCACCAGGGCCAGCAGCACCGCCGTGAGCAGGAAGCCGAGATGCGTCTCGTGGAAATTGTCGAAGACCGCCGGTGCAACCAGCGCGACGAACAAACCGCCCACCGCGCCGCCCGCGGAAATCAGCAGGTAGAACGAGGTCAGGTGGCGCGGATGCGGTCGCAGCCGGTAGAGTTCGCCGTGGCAGACCATGCAACCGGTGAACAACAGCACCGAGTAGATCGCCACCTGCCGCAGGATATCCATGTCAGCGCCCTCATGCAGCGCGACGCACCCGGCGCCCAGCGCGGCCGCCAGGGCGATGGTGTAATAAAACGTTGAATACCAACGCGGCGAATCGAACGCGATGATGAAGGTGAGCAGGTAGATCGCCAGCGGCAGAACCCAGAGGAACGGGATGACGGCGACGTCCTGACACATCTTGTTGGTCACCGCCAGGAGCAGCACCGAAGCGCACGCGGGCAAGGCGACCCAGAGCAGACGTTCCGACCAGGCTGGCGCGGTCGGGGCATCCTCTCGCGCGGTGGAGGACGCCCCCTTCGCGACCTCCTCCTCCGGCAGGCGCCACACCCGCCGCCCACACCAAACACAGGCGACGGCATAGATGACCAGGCCCCACGACCAGAAACGAGCCTGCTCCTGCCGAGAGAGAACCGTCTCGAAGAAGAACGGGTAACTCACAAGCGCGAGCAGCGATCCCACGTTGGAGAGCGCGTACAACCGATAAGGCGAGACGCCCGGCGAACCGCGGCGGAACCACTCCTGCATCAGGGGGCCGGTCGCCGCGAGCACGAGGTAGGGCAAACCAAGCGTGGCGGCGAGGAGCGCGAGGATCCGCCAAACAGGATCGGTGTCGGCCACCGGCTTCCACGATTCCGCGGGCACGATCGGCAGCGTGGCGAGGGCGGCGGCCAGCAGGGTGAGATGCACGATCACCTGAGTCCGCGGCTTGAAATGACGGCTCAACGTGTGCGCGTAGGCGTAACCGCCCAGCAGCAGCACCTGGAAGAAAAGCATGCAGGTGGTCCACACCCCGGGGCTGCCCCCGAACCACGGCAGGATGTACTTCCCGATCAGCGGCTGGACCTGGAAAAGCAGGAAGGCTCCGGTGAAGATGGCTAGAGCGAAGGCGGGCATGGAATCGGGGTTATGCGGGAGCGCGGATTCGGCGGAAAAGCCCACCGCATGGCAATCGTTTCA
>RFXC01000496.1 GCA_009921765.1 Betaproteobacteria bacterium
GCTTGCGCGTGTGCGCGCAAAAGTCGGTCATCGGGTCATTGGATCGGCAACGTGTCAGCTAACCGTGTAAATCTGGAGCGGCGCTCCGCATTTGCTAGGTTGCAAGCAGTTGTCGGCCAGCGTCCATCCGATGGTGCAGGATGCGGACGACGGCGATTCCGTAGTCCGTTTCCCGGAAGTAAATCATGTGCAATCCCGCACGGCCGCGGAAGTAGCCGGGTCTGATGGAATCGCAGCGCGAAGCGGTCCTCGGCGATCGCGCCAGATGGATTCGATGTCGTTCTGCGCTGCCGCCGTCAGGCGGTAGTCAGCCATACTTCGCCCGCATCCGTTTTTTGAATGCATCGACATCGAAAGGCTGGGGCTCGCCACTGGCCTCGCCTTCTACAAGGGCCGCACGGATCGCCTCGATCTCAGCGGCGTTTTCCTGCTCCCGGCGGATCAAGTCGCGGATGTATTCGCTGTCGTTGGTGTAGCGACCCGCATCGACCTGCGCCTTGATCCATTCGTCCTGTTGCGCGGTCAGCGTGATGGTTTTGCGGACGGTGCTCATGTCTTGACCCTCTCGGCCAGGTGCTGCCTGTTGAGGGTATGAAATTATCATACTATTGGTGTTCTTATGCGGCTCGGGCGGAGGAAGCATGCCGCCATGTTCGCGTGAAACCACCGCGTTGTGTTCCGGGGTTTCTGATGCGTTTGAACAGAAATAGCGGCCCTGACCGACATGCCTACCCCCCCTCCACCCTCCCCTGTTCCACGTGGAACACTCGGTCGGGGGTCCCAAACAGGCGGGTGTCCCGCTCCAGCGCGGTCACCAGGATCTGGGTCTCGAGGCCCTGAACCCGCGCGATGAACCGGCCGAGGCGGTCCTGGTCGAGCTCGGCGGAGGGATCATCCAGCAGCAAGGTCGGCAGCAAGCCGTGCTCACGCTTGAGGTATTCCAACTGGCAGAGGCTAAGCGCCACGGCCGCGAGTTTCTGCTGGCCACGCGAGAGCACATCCCGGGCCGCCTTGCCGCGCACCCTCAGGCTGGCGTCCGCGCGGTGCGGACCGACGGTAGTGCTGCGGCGCTCCCGGTCGCGCGGGGTCGCGGCGGTCAGGGCATCGGCCAGCGAGCTGCTGCGATCCCAACCGGCCTGAAATCCCAGAGTCACCTCGACGCCCACGAGGTCCGCCGACACCTCAGCCCAGTACGGCTGCAAGGCCACCATCACCCGTTCGCGGGCGGCGGTGAGCGCCTCCCCTTCCCTCGCCAGCTCCGGCTCCCAGGCCGCTACCTCCCGTGACCCGGCCCGCAGCGCCGCATTGCGCTGCAGCAAGGCCCGTTGGTACCGGGACCACGCTCCGGCGAACCCATGTTCCACGTGGAACACCGCCCAGTCGAGCCAGCGGCGGCGACGGGCCGCGCTCTCCTCGATCAGCTTGTGGGCATCCGGGTCCAGCGCCTGGACCGGAAACGCGGTCGCCAACTCCGCCAAGGACCGCACCGGTCCACCATCGAGCCGCGCCACCGTGCCCCCGCCCTCCGCGCCTTCGCGGCGGATCTCGAGGCCCAAGGTATGCGCCGGACCGGTGTGGCCCGCATCCTCGGGCACCGGATAGGTCTTGCCGACCACCCGCGCGAACGGCTGGCCGTGGCGGA
>RFXC01000497.1 GCA_009921765.1 Betaproteobacteria bacterium
GTTACCACCAACTTTCCGCAGCGCATCTCACCGCGCTGGCGGCCGAGCTGAACATGTCGATGGCCGAGGTGTATGAGGTCGCGACGTTCTATCACCACTTTGATGTGGTGAAAGAGGGCGATACGCCGGTACCGTCGCTGACCGTCCGGGTGTGCGATTCCTTGTCCTGCGAGATGGCGGGTGCCAAGGTGCGGGTCATTCCTGCGCCTTGCGTTGGTCGCTGCGAGCAGGCACCGGTGGTTGTGGTGCATCAGAATCCGATCGGGCAGGCCAGCCTGAAGTCGGTCAAGGCCGCGGTCAAGGCCAGGCAATTCAGCTGCCCGCCGACCAAGTATGTGAATTACAACCAGTATCGCCGCGCCGGTGGCTATCAGTTGATCGCCGACTGCCTGACGGGCAAGCGCAGTCGTGATGAGATCACCCGCATCATGGAGGACTCCGGTCTGCGTGGTCTGGGTGGGGCCGGTTTCCCTGCCGGTCGCAAGTGGCGCATTGTCGCGGCCGAACCCGGTCCGCGGGTGATGGCGGTGAACATCGACGAAGGCGAGCCCGGCACGTTCAAGGACCGTTTCTATCTCGAGCGTTACCCGCATCGTTTTCTGGAAGGCATGTTGATCGCAGCCTGGTGCGCCGGGGTGGGCGAGATCTGGATTTACCTGCGTGACGAATACGCTGGCTGTCGCGCCATTCTCGAGCGCGAACTGGCACGACTGCAGGCCGATGCGCCCTGCGCCTTGCCGCCGATCCATTTGCGCCGTGGCGCTGGCGCTTATGTTTGCGGCGAAGAATCGGCCATGATCGAATCGATTGAAGGCAAGCGCGGCATGCCACGGCTGCGTCCGCCGTATGTGGCGCAAAAGGGTCTGTTCGGATACCCGACTCTGGAACACAACATGGAGACGGTGTTCTGGGTGCGCGAGATCGTGGAAAAAGGTGCTGCCTGGTTCGCCGAGCAGGGTCGCAACGGTCGCAAGGGACTGCGCAGTTTTTCGGTGTCAGGTCGGGTGCGTCGACCGGGTGTGCATCTGGCGCCGGCCGGCATCACGGTACGGGAACTGATCGACGAATACTGCGGCGGCATGTTGCCCGGTCATCAGTTCAAGGCCTATCTGCCGGGTGGTGCCTCGGGCGGCATCCTGCCGGCCAGCAAGGGCGATATTCCGCTGGACTTCGATACCCTGCAGCCGCATGGCAGCTTCATCGGCTCGGCGGCGGTGGTCATCCTGTCCGATCAGGACAGCCTGCGTGATGCCGCGCTCAATCTGGTGCGGTTCTTCCGCGATGAGTCCTGCGGGCAATGCACGCCGTGCCGTGTCGGCACGATCAAGGCGCTGCAGCTGATGCAGCAACCGCAGTGGGATACCGAACTGCTCAAGGAACTGTCGCAGGTGATGATGGATGCTTCGATCTGCGGTCTGGGGCAGGCCGCACCCAATCCGGTACTGAGCGTAATCAAACATTTCCCCGAGGCGACCTTGAGTGCCTCGGTGGCGGAGTAAAGCCATGACAGCACACAGCAGCGACGAACAGGCCGCGATGCCGGTGGAGTTCATGCTCAACGGCGAGCGCATCAACGCGGCGCCCGGACAGAGCATCCTGCAGGCCGCGCGTGAGCATGGG
>RFXC01000498.1 GCA_009921765.1 Betaproteobacteria bacterium
GATCACGTTGATTGGTGCTGTGAGCGCGACGTCCAACTGGCTTAATTGACGCGGGGCGGTTCTCACCCCCGCCGTGCCTCTTGAACCTGGTTTCAACGCCGAAAGTCCCTGTATTCCTAAACGTCAGGTTTGGAATTACCAGGATATGAGTCTCGAGCGCGCTGCCTACGCCGCCCTGGTTTGAGAACCTCAAGAAGCGCCAGGGGCGCTCGCCCAAGGTTTACATCCGCGATAGCGGCATCCTACATGCCCTGCTTGGCGTGCCCGATGCACCGACGCGGCAGGGGCACCCACCGGGGCTGCCGGCTCGGGTTCGAGTTCAAGTACGCCGACCAGCCAACCACTACCAAATCGATGCGCGTCGACGAACTCCAAAGTTAAGTCTGGCGTTTCGATTCCACCGTCGCGATATGATTCCCGGCATCAGACGATGCGCGCTGATTCCTTGACCACCAATTACTACGACGCCCACGCCCCGCAGCTCGCCGCCACCTACGAGTCTCTCGAGGCAGCGCGGCTCAACGCGTGGCTGCGTGATTCGCTGCCGGCCGCACCCGCCTGCGTGCTCGACGTTGGAGCGGGCTCCGGCCGTGACGCCGTCTGGCTCGCCTCGCTCGGGTTCGATGTGGTCGCGGTCGAACCCTCGGCGAAGATGGTCAAGGAGGCCAGGCATTTTCATCCTGAATCCCCCGTTCATTGGATCGAGGGCGACTCGCTTCCCGGGCTCGAACGCACGCTGCGTCGCGGGCAGGCTTTCGACTTCATTCTGCTGAGCGCGGTCTGGATGCACGTGCCGCCGACGGATCGGCCGCGTGCCTTTCGCAAGCTGGTTTCTTTGATGAAGCCGGGCGCGCGCATGGCGATCACGCTGCGCCACGGACCGGGCGCGCCGGGGCAGGGCGTGCACGAGGTCAGCGCCGCTGAGATCGAAGCGCTCTGCCGCGATCACGGTGCCTACGTCGAGCAGCGGCACGAGGCCATCCCCGATCTCGGCGGGCGCCGCGAGGTGAGTTGGACGCAGTTGATCGTGCGTCTGCCCGATGACGGGACAGGGGCGCTGCCTTTGTTGCGGCAGATCATCCTCAACGACAGCAAGGAGACAACTTACAAGCTCGCGCTGCTGCGCGCGCTCTGCCGGATCGCGGATGGTGCCGCAGGAGTTGCCCGTGTCCGTTGTGATGACCATGTCGCTCTGCCGCTTGGGCTGATCGGTCTCTACTGGCTGCGGCTCTTCAAACCCTTGCTCAAGGAGAGCTTGCCGCAGAGTGCCGACAACGTCGGGCTCGCGAAGCTCGGCTTCGTCAAAGAGGGGTATCGAGCACTCGGACCGACCTCGCACCTCGATCTGCGCATGGGAATGACGGGGTTTGACGTAGCGAACGCGAGGGCGCTGCATGCCGCGCTCGGCGATGCAATCCGCACCATCACCTCGATGCCGATGCGTTACATCACCCAAGCCGACGGCACGCCGGTGTTCAAACCCGAACTGCGACGCCGAGGTGCACTGCCTACAGCGCTGCGTCTCGATGAGCCGTATCTCGCCTCGTTCGGCGAATGTCTTGTGCCAAGTGCGTTGTGGGTGGCGCTGCAGCGGTACACCGTATGGATCGAGCCGGCGAT
>RFXC01000499.1 GCA_009921765.1 Betaproteobacteria bacterium
CGCCTGAGGAATCACCCAAGGTACGCAGCGCCGCTCTCCCGGGCAAGCAGCGCCCGGTCGCGGCAGCGCTTTGATCGGGCCGCCGCGCTGACGCGCTCAGCCCGCGAGACCCTGCCGCAACAGACGCTTCAACAGCTTGCCACTCGGGTTCTTTGGAAGACTGGCAGCGAACACCACGCGCTTGGGGGCTTTGAAGCCAGCCATGTGTCGCGTGCAATGTGCGATGACGGTCGGTTCGTCCAGTTCGTGCCCTGCCTTGACCACGATCACCGCGGTCACGGCTTCGACCCATTTGGGGTCGGGCAACCCGATCACAGCCACCTCACTGACCTGGGGCAGGCGGTAAATCATTTCCTCCACCTCGCGACTGGCAACGTTTTCACCGCCGGTCTTGATCATGTCTTTTTTACGATCCACCACGGTGATGTAGCCGTCCTCGTCGATCGTGGCCAGATCGCCGCTATGAAACCATCCGCCTTCAAACGCGGAGAGCGTGCGTTCATCGTCATGGAAATAGCCCTGCATGAGGTGCGGAGAGCGGTGCACGATTTCACCGACCTCACCCGGCATGACGTCTTGCATCTGATCATTCACCACGCGGGTCTCCACGTTGCGCACAGCCTTGCCGCAGGACCCGGGCTTGCGCAGCTGGTCGTCGGGTCCCAGCATGGTCGCAAGCGGTGCGATCTCGGTTTGCCCGTAAAGATTCCACAGGCGAAGCGTCGGCAAACGGGAGGCGAGTTCTTTCATCACTTCAATCGGCATGATCGAAGCGCCGTAGTAGCCCTTGGCCAACCCGGAGAGCCTCGCGGGATCGAACAAGGGCGATCGCAAGAGGGCAATCCAGACCGTAGGCGGAGCAAAAAAACTGGTGATGCCCAAACGCTCGATCATCGGCAACAGGTTGTCTGGCACCGGTTTTGAAGTGATCACGTTGGTGCTGCCCATGTAGATTGCCGGGCCGAAAAAAACGTCGAGTTGCGCGCAGTGGTAAAGCGGCAAGGCATGCAAGGCAACGTCGGCTTCAGCAATCTCCGCGTCAATGACACAACTTACGTACTGCCAGAGCACGGCGTCGTGGGTCAGCATGGCCCCCTTGGGACTGGACTCTGTCCCACTGGTGTAAACAATCTGGGCCAGGTCGGTACTCGCAAGTTTCAATCCGGGCAGTGCCTGGGTACAAGCAGCGAGCTCATGAAAATTGTGCATTTCGGCCGACGGCTCGCTCGGGTCTTCGGACGGCAACCAGATGAACTGCTTGACCTGCGTATCAAGCTTTGCGGCGGCCCGGGCCAGATCGGCGAGTCCGCTATCGGTGGCCAGAGTCTGCGCTCCCGCATGCCGAAGAATGTAGGCAACCTCTTCCGGCTTCAGCATAAAGTTGATCGGCACCATCACTGCGCCGCACCGTGCAAGCGCAAAGCGTAGCGCTGCGAACCCATGCGAATTGCGAGCGAGTACCGCGACCCTCTCGCCTTCCTGCACACCCATTGCAAGTACCCCCGCAGCCAGGCGCGAGACCAGCGCATCAAACTCGGCATACGTCCATCGGCTCGAACCGCAGACGATGGCTGTTTTTTTCGGCAAACGGAGCGCTGTGCGGCGCAATACATCAGCAA
>RFXC01000500.1 GCA_009921765.1 Betaproteobacteria bacterium
CTCGGTGGGCCGCGAGCTTTTCTAGATCCAGTACCTGAGCACCCATCGCCGCGAGCGTTCCCAGCAAACGACTCTTGCCGCTTCCCGTGGTGCCGCACACGACTTGAAAACGATAGCGCATAGCCATCTCGTCGATTTGAGTGATCATGTGCTGGCGGTAGGCCTTGTAGCCGCCTTCGAGCTGTACTGCCGACCAGCCTATCTTGGCCAGAATATGCGCCATCGCGCCGCTGCGATTGCCACCCCGCCAGCAATAGACCAGCGGTCGCCAGCTTTTAGGGTGATCGGAAAAATGCGCTTCGAGGTGCGATGCAATATTACGCGCGACAATCGCTGCGCCGATTTTCTTTGCCTTGAACGGGCTGTCCTGCTTGTACAGCGTGCCGACCTTCACGCGTTCATCATCATGCAGCACCGGGCAATTGACTGCGCCGGGAACATGATCGAGCGCGAACTCGGACTCGGAACGCACATCGATGACCGTATCGAATGCTGCCATGTCGGACAGCGCCTCGCCGGCAGAGAGCAGGACGGGATATTTCATCAGGCAGTCAGAAGGGCGTATCTCTTTGTTTTTTATTTGAGCAAAGTGCGCAGTGCCGGCCAGACATTGTCGAGCATGATGGGTTGCGCTTTCTGGTTCGGATGAATCCGATCCGGTTGGAAATACTGCTCGGTATCTTCCAGTCCTTCCAGCATAAACGGCACCAGCTTGACGGATTTTTCTCTGCCCAGTCCCTGGTACATGGCGGCAAAGCGTTTGCTGTAATCCACGCCATAGTTGGGTGGAAGGCGCATGCCAACCAGGAGCACCCTGGCACTGCTGGGGGGCCTAGGTGCCCTGCTGGGGATGGCGGAGCTGCTGCGGCATCGGCAACTGCGGCTGGGCCCCGCCAGCCTCAGCTAAGGGCTGATCAGATCAGCTTGATGCCGCGCAGCACGAAGGAAATGGCGGCCGCAGCCACCAGGCCGCCACCCACCAGTGCGAGATAAATCACGGGACCCATGGCGACGCGGTGTGGCTCAAATGTCGGTGCCATTACAGCAGAGCCACCACAGCCCAGCGCTGCTCCTAGGGTGCACGCAACACAAGGGGTCACTCCGAGCACGGCATGCGAACCCTGCTGATCTATCCCGAATTCCCGAAGACCTTCTGGAGTTACGAGAAGATCCTCGAGCTGGTGAACCGCAAGGTGCTCCTGCCGCCCTTGGGCATGGTCACGGTGGCCGCCCTGCTGCCCCAGCACTGGGAGATGAAGCTGGTGGACCGCAATGTGCGGGAGGTCACCGAAGCGGAGTGGGACTGGGCCGAGCTGGTGGTGGTCTCGGGGATGATCGTGCAGAGAGCCGACATGGCTGAGCAGATCGCCCGCGCCAAACAGCGCGGCCTGCCTGTCGCCGTGGGGGGACCTTTTGCCAGCTCCACGCCGGATGCGCCGGAGCTCAACCTGGCGGACTTCAAGGTGCTCGATGAGGGGGAGATCACCCTGCCCCTGTTCATCGAGGCGATCGAGCGAGGCGAGCGTCAGGGGCGCTTCTCCGCCAACGGCGAGAAACCGGATGTCACCGGCACACCGGTGCCCCGCTTCGATCTGCTGCAGCTCGACGCCTACGACTCG
>RFXC01000006.1 GCA_009921765.1 Betaproteobacteria bacterium
TTGCATGTGTAAGGCATGCCGCCAGCGTTCAATCTGAGCCACGATCAAACTCTATGGTTCGATCTTGATTGCCTCTTTCGAGGCGGCTCAAACGGAATTGACTTTCATTGGTGTGAACCAATGATTGATTCCGTGTGAGCATTTGATTTTCTCGAGACGCTTGGCCGGGTTGCCCCGGATTCGCGCATCGGCGCTTCACTCAAACGCCCACACTTATCGGCTGTTGGTTTTTAAAGACCACCGTCGCATCTGTTCTCTGGCGGACCAGATCACAGACCAGACTGCTTGCTGCACCTGCCTTTGCAGGCTTGCTTTTCTTGAGAACCCGAAGGTTGCTCGCGATCAGCAAAGAAGCGGGAGTATGGCGGGTTTTTTTAACCCTGTCAAATCGGTGGGTTTCACCGGTCTGACTTGCGCTGGTGTTGCTTCGCGCCTGCCCCTGCTTTTTTCTTCGCTTTTTTCTTCCTTACTTACGCCTGCAGGTCAGACCTGGCTGGCGATAAGTTGGTGAAGAGCCAGAGATTATGAAGAGCTTTTAAACGGATTGCAAATCGGGGGGTGTGCGCCCCCGCCTCGTCTTCGAACCAAGGTTTCACCGATGACGAAACACCGGCTTTCGCTTTTCAACAAACGCCGCCATTCCCTCCTTCTGATCATCGGTGGCAAACAGTGCGTGGAACAGGCGGCGCTCGAACAGCAGCCCCTCTGTGAGCGGCGATTCAAATGCCCGATTGATCGACTCCTTCGCCATCAATACCGAGGGCAGCGAATACGACGCAATGATGGTCGCGGCCTCGAGCGCCTCGGCGAGGAGACGCTCCGCAGGCACGACGCGAGACACCAAGCCCGCGCGCTCGGCCTCGGCGGCGTCCATCATCCGGCCCGTCAGACAGAGATCCATCGCCTTCGCCTTGGAGACCGCCCGGGGTAGGCGCTGGGTACCGCCCGCGCCGGGGATCACCCCGAGCTTGATTTCAGGCTGGCCAAATCGCGCGTTGTCGGCTGCAATGATGATGTCGCACATCATGGCGAGTTCGCAGCCGCCTCCAAGCGCGAAGCCCGCCACCGCGGCGATCACAGGTTTGCGAACGCGGCGCAGCGTTTCCCAGTTGCGGGTGATGAAATCCCGCCCGTGTGCCTCGCTGAAGGTCATCTTCGCCATCGCACCAATGTCAGCGCCTGCGGCGAATGCTTTCTCGCTGCCGGTGATGACGATTGCGCCGATATCGGCGTTGTCGTCGAACGCGAGCATCGCAGCACCCAACTCATCCATCAACAGATCGTTGAGCGCGTTGAGCGCTTTGGGACGGTTGAGCGTAATGAGGCCAACGCGGTCTCGCGCTTCAACAAGAATGGTTTCGTAACTCATGAGCGGCTCCTTCGGGGTGGCGAGAATGTTCCTTGGCGATTGTGCCAGCAGCGGGTGTTTCGCACGGCAGCAAGGGATCGATTCTTTGTGCGCGTCGGTAGTATCCTCTGTCGTCATGCGGCAACCGACCGCGCGCATTTAACGACCGGAGCCTTCATGTCTGATCCCACCGTTGTTTTGTCCGTCCAGGCGGGAGTTGCCCGCATCTGTCTGAACAGGCCCGACAAGCTGAACAGCTTCACTCGCACAATGCATCAGGAGTTGCGCGAAGCGGTGAGCGCTGTGGCCAATGATGCTGGCGTTCGTGCAGTGATTCTGACCGGCAACGGCCGGGCCTTCTGTGCTGGCCAGGACCTCGCCGATCTCTCATTCGAGCCCGGCAACATGACCGATCTCGGCGCACTGGTCGACGAGCTGTTCAACCCGCTCGTGCGAAGCATTCAAGCCATGCAAAAGCCAGTCATCGCCCGAGTGCAGGGCATTGCTGCGGGCGCCGGTGCCAACCTCGCGTTGGGATGCGATCTGGTGATTGCGTCCCGCTCTGCAAGCTTCCTTCAGGCCTTCGTGAACATCGGCCTCTTGCCCGATTCGGGCGGCACGCATCTCCTTCCTCACCGGGTGGGCGTCGCTCGGGCCATGGGTCTTGCAATGCTCGGCGAGAAGCTGCCGGCCGAAAAGGCCGAGGCATGGGGGCTCATCTGGAAATGCGTGGATGACGCCGAGCTCGACGCAGAGGTCGATCGCGTCGCGGCCAAGCTCGCAGCCATGCCCACCCTGGCCCTTGCCGCCACCAAGCAGGCAATCCGGGCATCGCTCACCCAGACAATGGATGCCTCACTCGATCTCGAACGCGACCTCCAGGCTGCGTTGTCTGCCAGCCATGATTATCTCGAGGGCGTCCAGGCTTTTTTGCAGAAGCGGCCCGCCCGCTTCGAGGGTCGCTGAGGGCGGCCCACCATGACTTCTTCAGCCCTCAGCCCGCTTGAACTCGCTCAGGAATCGGCCCGCATCATGTGGGCCGAGGACACAGCCACTCGCCACGTCGGCATGCAGCTCCTTGAGGTGACACCGGGCCGGGCAAAGCTCAGCCTCACCGTGCGCGAAGAATTCACCAACGGTCATGGGATGTGCCACGGGGGTTATATTTTCATGCTGGCCGATTCAGCCTTTGCATTTGCCTGCAACAGTCACAACCAGCGCGCCGTTGCCGCGAGCGCGGCGATCGAATTTATCGCTGCGGCCCAGCGCGGAGATCTGCTGACCGCCGAGTGCGCCGAGCAAAGTCGCGGCGGACGGAGTGGTCTTTATGACACGCGTGTCACCGATCAGAACGGGCGCCTGATTGCGCTCTTTCGCGGCCGCTCTGCAACCATCCGCGGTCGCTTCGTCGAGGAGGTCCCGACATGACGGCAACCGGTCTATCGCATCGCTCGGCAGGCGGGATGCCGCTTGAGCCGATCGAGTATGCGAGCACCGACGCGTTGCGGACCCTGCAGCTCGAGAGGCTCCGAAAGCAACTTGTGCTGGCTTGGGAAAAGGTTCCGCATTACCGGGCGAAATTCGATGCCGCGGGCGTGCATCCGGGCGACTTGCGCACCCTGGAAGACCTGTCGCGCTTTCCGTTCACCACCAAGGAAGACCTGCGCAGCAACTATCCCTTCGGCATGTTCGCGGTGCCGCGTGAGCAGGTGATTCGCATCCACGCCTCAAGCGGCACAACCGGAAAACCCACGGTGGTGGGCTATACCGCCGCTGACGTGGATACCTGGGCCCGCCTGGTTGCACGCTCGATCCGAGCAAGCGGTGCACGAGCCGGCGACATTGTTCACGTGAGCTACGGCTACGGACTCTTTACCGGCGGGCTCGGTGCCCACTACGGCGCGGAAAAACTCGGACTCACCGTGGTTCCCTTCGGCGGCGGCCAGACCGAGCGACAGGTCCAGCTCATTCGCGACTTCGGCGCCTCGATCATCATGGTCACACCCAGCTACATGCTCGCCATCGCCGACGAATTCGAGCGTCAGGGGCTCGATCCCGCGAGCAGCAGCCTGCGGATTGGCATCTTTGGGGCCGAGCCCTGGACCAATGAAATGCGCACGGAGATTGAGCGCCGAATGGGCATTGATGCGGTCGACATCTATGGCCTG
Source organism: Betaproteobacteria bacterium (assembly GCA_009921765.1). The sequence continues at coordinate 3,517 of RFXC01000006.1, forward strand.
TCCGAGGTGATGGGCCCCGGCGTGGCGAACGAGTGCATCGAAACCAAAGACGGCCCCACCATCTGGGAGGACCATTTTTTCCCGGAAATCATCGACCCCGATACCGGCGCGCCGTTGCCCGATGGCGAGTTCGGCGAACTGGTGTTTACCTCGCTCACCAAAGAGGCGCTGCCCATCATCCGCTATCGCACCCGCGACCTCACGCGGCTTCTGCCGGGCACAGCGCGCACCATGAGACGGATGCAAAAGATCACCGGCCGATCGGATGACATGATGATCGTGCGAGGCGTCAATGTGTTTCCGTCGCAGATCGAAGAACTCATCCTGCAGCGCCCCGAGCTCGCCCCGCACTATGTCTGCGAGCTTGGAAAGGACGGGCCGCTCGATACGCTCACGGTCCGGGTTGAATCGAAACCCGGGCTCGCGCACGATGGCGCGGCAGCCGTGCAATCGGCCCGCGCCCTGCAGCATGCCATCAAGACCTTCATTGGCGTGAGCGCCGACATTCGGGTTGAGCCCACGAGCGCAATCGAGCGCTCGGTAGGCAAGGCCAGACGCGTGATTGACAAGCGCCCCAAGCCTGGAGCCATTTCATGAGCTTTCGTGCCCTGTTTCTCGAGAAGAGCGAGTCCGGTTTTCACGCGGGCCTGCGTGAGCTCGCCGATACCGATCTCGCGACCCACGCGGCAGATGGAAATGTGACGGTCCGGATCGCGTGGTCTACCGTCAACTACAAAGACGGCCTCGCACTCACCAATCGGTCACCTGTGGTGCGCAAGTGGCCGATGGTGCCCGGCATTGACGGCGCCGGCGTGGTCGAGGCAAGCGATGATCCGCGGTTTGCGCCAGGCGACACCGTGGTCCTGAACGGCTGGGGCGTGGGCGAAACCCATTGGGGTTGCCTGGCAGGCAAAGCCAGGCTCAAAGGCGACTGGCTGATTGCGCTGCCCGCCGGGCTCGACGCTCACGGCGCCATGGCGATCGGCACCGCGGGGTATACCGCCATGCTTGCCGCGCTCGCACTCGAGCAGGGCGGCGTTCGGCCCGGTGACGGCGAGGTTCTGGTCACCGGCGCCGCCGGCGGCGTGGGCAGCGTCGCCATTGCAATCCTGGCCGGATGGGGGCACCGGGTCGTTGCGTCCACCGGGCGTATCGATGAAACCGACTATCTGACAGCGCTGGGTGCAGCCGAAGTGATCGACCGCGCCGCCCTGTCAGCACCAGGAAAACCCCTCCAGAAGGAGCGCTGGGCGGGCGTGATCGACGCGGTAGGCTCTCACACCCTTGCAAACGCCTGCGCACAGACGAGGTCGCGCGGTGTGGTCGCCGCCTGCGGACTTGCGCAGGGCATGGATTTCCCATCCACCGTTGCTCCGTTCATCCTGCGCGGTGTCACGCTCGCCGGCATCGATTCTGTGATGTGCCCGCGAGCGCTGCGCGAGGCCGCCTGGCAGCGGCTTGCAAGCGATCTCGAGCGCTCACGGCTGGCTGCGATCACGCGTGATATCGGGCTCGCTGATGCAATCGACGCAGCCCCGGAGGTGCTGGCCGGCCGTGTCCGCGGGCGCCTGGTGGTCGATGTCAGCCGCTGACGCGCAGGCACCCGTTGGGCTGCTGCTCGCCGGGGGTCGGGGAAGCCGTTTCGACCCGAGCGGTCACCGCGACAAATTGCTCGCGCTGCTCGATGGCGAGCCCGTGAGTGTGCATGCTGCGCGCACACTGAAAGCCGCATGCCCCCAATCGTTCGCAGTGCTGCCTTCAGGCAAACCCGAGCTGCGCAGTCTGATCGAGCAGACCGGCTGCGAGGTGTTGGTCACTGAAGCGACCCGGCTTGGCATGGGGCATTCCATTGCGTTTGGCGCCGCGCGCATTCTCGAGCGGCTGGGCAGCCGGCCGCTGGTGCTCGCGCTCGGTGATATGCCGCGCGTCAGCATCGACACGTTTTACGCGCTGATTGCCCGGCTGGGCGGCAATCCTCTTGCGATTGTCGCACCCACGTTCAATGGCCAGCGCGGCCATCCGGTGGTGTTTGGTGCGGCGCATCTGGCGGCGCTCGCCCACCTGCAGGGTGATCGCGGTGCGTTCGCCCTGCTGCAAACCAACCCGCCGCAGCTCGTTCCGGTCGCCGACCCCGGTGTTCTGCAGGACATCGACACGCCCGGTGATCTCGCGGCCGATGCGGCGCACGACAGCATGGATCGAAGGCGGGACACCCCCGATTCCCACGCCCGATAAATTTTCGTACTGGATTGACCCGATGACCCGACGCATCCGAACCGCTGGCGCACCGGCGCATCAGTATCGGCTCATGCCGGTCGACCCGCATGCTCACCTGTTCGAGGTTGAACTCACGGTTGTCGAACCCGACCCGGAAGGCCAGCGGCTTGCCCTTGCGGCCTGGATTCCCGGCAGCTACATGATTCGCGAATTCGCCCGGCACATCGTCTGGATCGAGGCCCGCGCGGGCGCACGCGCCGTTCCCCTCGCCAAAACCGACAAGCATAGCTGGCAGGCGCGTCGGTGCACGGGCCCGCTGACCGTTCGCTACCGCGTCTATGCCTGGGATTTGTCGGTGCGCGGCGCGCACCTTGACGCCACGCACGGGTTCTTCAACGGCACCAGTGTGTTTCTCTCGGTGACCGGACAAGAAGACCGGCGCTGCGAGCTTGAACTGCTGCCGCCGCCCGCCCCGATGGGCGACGACTGGAAGGTCGCGACCACGCTGCCTCGCGCGGGGGCGCCCGCGTATGGGTTTGGCCGCTTCGCGGCAGCCGACTTCGATGAGCTCGTCGATCATCCGGTTGAAATGGGCCGCTTCACCCTCGCGAGCTTCAAGGCAGCCGGTGCGCGCCATGACATTGCCATCACCGGTCGCCACGATACCGATACAGCCCGCCTCACCAGCGATCTCTCGCGGGTATGCGCGCTTCAGGCAAAGCTCTTCGAGCCGCGCGGCGGCAAGGCGCCGTTTGATCGCTACCTGTTTCAGCTGATGGCGGTGGGCGATGGCTATGGCGGTCTTGAGCACCGTGCGAGCACCGCGCTGATTGCCAAACGGACCGATCTGCCGTGGGCCGGGATGAGCGGGGTGCCCGAGGGCTATCGGCGCCTGCTCGGGCTATGCAGCCACGAATATTTCCATGCCTGGCATGTGAAGCGAATCAAGCCTGCCGGGTTTGTGCATCACGACCTGAGATCGGAAAGCTACACCCGGCTCCTCTGGCTGTTCGAGGGCTTTACCTCCTACTACGACGATCTGATGCTGCGCCGTGCAGCCGTGCTGCCCACCAGCGACTATCTGGAGGCGCTTTCGGGCACGATCGCCACCGTGATGCGGTCACCCGGGCGACGGGTGCAGAGCGTGGCCGAGTCGAGCTTTGACGCGTGGATCAAGTATTACCGGCAGGATGAGAATTCGCCGAACGCGATCGTGAGCTATTACGCGAAGGGGGCGCTGGTTGCGCTCGCGCTCGATCTCACCATTCGAGCGGAGTCGGGCGGAAAGTCGTCGCTTGACGATGTGATGCGGCTCCTGTGGCTGCGCTTTGGAAAGCATTTCTATGATGAAAGCGGACGCGTGTCGGTGACCGCCACGGGTGTCGATGAAGGCGATATGCCAGCGCTGATCGCCGAAGCCACGGGTCTTGATCTGTCTGCGCAACTTCGGCAGTGGGTCGATGGCACGGCCGAGCTCCCCCTTGCCAGATTGCTCGACCGGATGGGCGTGTCGCTTACGCTGCGGCGCGCCGATTACGCGGGCGCTGCGCTCGGCATCCGCGTAAGCGACGCTGGCTCAAGGCTGAAAGTGAGCACCGTATACAGCGACAGTGCTGCTCAGCGTGCAGGCCTGTCGGCGGGCGATGAGCTGTTGGCGATCGATGGCCTGCGCGCCGACACCGCTATGCTCAAGGCCGCCCTGGCAAGAAGGCGCCGCGGTTCACGGCTTGAGCTTCACGCCTTCCGGCGTGACGAACTGATGCGCTTTGAGGTGGAGATTGGCGACGCACCGGAAAGCGAGGCGAGGCTGGTGCTCTCGCCCTCAGCGCGCTCGCCTGCGGTGCGCCTTCGCACCAGCTGGCTTGGCGCGCGCTGAGAGGTTTCCTCTCACAGGTCGAACAGGTCCGTGAGTGCGGTGCCGGGGTCGGCGGCTCGCATGAAGGCTTCGCCCACCAGAAACGCGTTGACGCCCGCGTCACGCATGCGACGCACATCGGTCGCCGCGAGGATTCCGCTCTCGGTAACCACCAGCCGATCGGACGGAATACGATCAAGCAGATCGATGGTGGTGGCCAGCGACACCTCGAAGGTGCGCAGATTCCGGTTGTTGATACCGATGAGCGGCGTGTGCAGCGCAAGGGCCCGGTCGAGTTCCTGGGCGTCGTGCACCTCGGCCAGGACATCCATGCCGAGATCGCGTGCGCAGGCCTCGAGCTCATGCAGCCGTTGATCATCGAGTGCCGCGACAATCAGCAGAATGCAATCGGCGCCCCAGGTGCGCGCCTCGATGATCTGCCAGGGGTCCACCACAAAGTCTTTGCGCAGAACCGGCAGCGAGCACGCGGCCCGCGCCTGTCGAAGATGCTCGGCCGCGCCCTGGAAGAACTGTTCGTCGGTGAGTACCGACAGGCAGGCAGCGCCGCCCCGCTGATAACTTGCCGCAATGGCGGCGGGCTCGAACGGGTCGCGCAGCAACCCCTTGCTCGGACTCGCGCGCTTGACTTCGGCAATCACTGCGGGCTTGCCGCTCGCGGCACGTGCCCGGAGTGATTGGGCAAAGCCACGAGGGGCAAGCGCCTGTCCAGGCGCACATGTTTGGCGCGCCGCGGACTCGAGATCGGCGAGCGAACGGGTTGCCCGGGCTTGCGCCACCTCGGCCGCTTTCACTTCGAGAATACGCTGGAGAATGTCGCTCATGATGATGTCTTTTGCTGCCGGGGTTATACGGACACCGGCGGGTTGCCAAGGCGGCGCGTGATCTGTACCCACTGGTCAAGCTTTGCGCGCGCGGCGCCACTTGAAATGGCTTCGCGTGCGAGCGCAATACCCTCGCCGATGCTGGCTGCCCGATCGGCCGCATACAGCGCTGCCCCGGCATTGAGGGTGACGATTTCACGCGGCGTGCCAGGAATGTTGTTCAACGCCTCAAGGACCATTTCGCTTGATTCCGCCGCATCGGACACCTTGAGGCCGCGATTGCTCACCATCGAGAGCCCGAAGTCTTCGGGGTGAATGTCGTATTCGCGAATTTGTCCGTTGCGCAGTTCGCCCACCATCGTGGCGGCACCCAACGAGATCTCGTCCATCCCATCGCGACCGTAGACCACCAGCGCGTGGCGGGCACCCAGCTTTTCCATCACGCGAACCTGTATTCCAACCAGATCGGGATGGAACACGCCCATCAGGATGTTGGGCGCCTCGGCCGGATTGGTGAGCGGCCCAAGGATGTTGAAGATGGTTCGAACACCGAGTTCGCGCCGCACCGCGACAACATTCTTCATGGCCGGGTGATGATTGGGGGCGAACATGAAGCCCAGACCGGTTTCGCGAATGCACTGTGCAACCTGCTCGGGGCTCAGCATGATGTTGGCGCCAAGCGCTTCAAGCACATCGGCGCTTCCCGACTTGGAGGACACGCCGCGATTGCCGTGCTTGGCCACCGTGGCGCCGGCCGCTGCTGCAACGAATGATGATGCGGTTGAAATGTTGAAGGTGTGCGAGGCATCGCCACCCGTGCCCACGATGTCAATGAAATGCGGGCCGCCATCGACCACCACTTTGTTGGCGAACTCGCGCATGACCTGTGCGGCAGCCGTGATCTCTCCGATGGTTTCCTTCTTGACGCGCAAGCCCGTGAGCAGCGCAGCCGCGATGACATGAGATAACTCGCCTCGCATGATCATGCGCATGAGCGAGAGCATTTCATCGTGAAAAATTTCGCGGTGTTCGATGGTGCGCTGAAGCGCTTCCTGTGGGGTGATCGCCATGGGGGTCGACTCCGAATTCGTGCGGGGACAATGAGGATTTGGTGGCGCCTCGTCGCGGAAGAGGCGCCTTGAACAGCCAGGGGTGCGCCAGGAACGCGGGCGCGCGCGGGGGGGTCAGGCGGCAGGCTTACGCCAGCGCCAGCAACGGGCCGATGTGAGCAGGACACTCTGGCCGACAAAGGAAGGGCTAACACGCATCAGGGGATTGTAGCGTGTTCGCGGATCACGCCAAATCGATGCGCCCCCTCGCGCCGGAGCAGGCGGGGCGGGGGGCGTCGGGACAACGCGCGTAAAGGGGTCAGGCCGCGCCCGAGAGCAGCCCCGTGCCGATCATGGAGTCGCGACTCACGATCGCGGCGAGCGCTTCCTCATCGAGATGCTCGGTATCGGCCGGGCGCTCGGGGATCACGAGGTAACGCAGATCGGCGGTGCTGTCGACCACCCGGATTTCTGTGCTCTCCGGGAGCGATACGCCAAATTCCTCGAGGACCACCCGCGGCTCGCGAACCACGCGCGCGCGATATTCGCGGCTCTTGTACCAGGCTGGAGGGATGCCCAGGATCATGCGCGGATAACAGGAGCACAAGGTGCACACCACGACATGGTGGACGCCGTCACGGTTTTCAAGCACCTGCAGGGCGGGCGTATTCGCAACGTCGATGCCCAGGGCCGTGATGGCGGGCTTGGGGTTGGCGAGCAGGTCGGCGCGAAATGCAGGATCGGTCCAGGCCTTGGCAACGATCCGGGCCCCCAGCGCAGGGGTACGCATTTCCTGCCTTTCGATCTGCCGCTGAATATCGGCGGCACTGAAAACGCCCGCTTCGATCAGGAGCTCGCGCATCGCCTGCTCAAGCAGGTGGAACTCGGTGACCGTGTCGTGATCTTCGATCGCAGCGTGCGGGTGCGAGTGATCATGGTGATCGTGATCGCCGTGATCATGGTCATGATCGTCGTGGTCGTGGTCGTGATCGTGCGAGATGGTCATGACGGGTCTCCGGCAGCCGCGCGCGCAGCGGGCGCAAGCCAGTGTTCGTAGATGTCGGCCTCGAGCGTATCGCCCGCGTTGGGGTAACCGCTCCAGAGGTCTGCCTGCCGAAACCGCACCCGGTAGAGCCGCTGAAGCGGCAATCCAGGCTTGTGATAGGCAAGCGTTTCGGGGTTTCGCCATGCGCCGGTGTAACTCACCACTTCACCCACTTTGCCCTTCAGGTAAAGCGGCGTACGGCAATGGCCGAAGATGGTGTGATCAAGCACGCGAACAAGTGAGCCTTCAGCGAACATGTCACTGGCCTCCGGATTCCTGGCGGGCGCGAAGGGCCGAAAGACGCGCCTCGATCGCTTCGTCGGTGAGCACTCGTTGCTCGACCAGCAGCTGGCGGATGGCCTTGAGCCAGCGGTGGTAATACGGGAGCTGCTCATAGTCGAGGCGCGAGTAGTTTTCAACAGCCCGCCGCATGGCGTCGACCTTGAAGGCTCCGCAGCCGGGATGTGTGAGCAGCATCAGCATGGCATCGACCCGCATTTCAAACAGCGTTCGCGGATGCTCATGGCGGTCGATGGGGCCGAGCTCGAGCCCGCCCAGATCGTGCTGACGCCGGGTGGAATCCCCCGCGGCTGGATCGGTGACAGTCATGCGCCGTTCTCCTCGAAAATCAGACAGTGTTCATCAGGTAACCGGACCGCAACGGTGTCGCCCCGTTGAATGTTCAGGCCTTCGGCAGGCAGATCGGCGCTGAGCCTGACCGGTCCGCCTGCGGCGGACGCCTGAAGCAATACTTCGGCAAGCGCGCCACGATAAATCAGATCGACAACGCTTGCAGAAAATTCGCCGGTCTGCGCGTTGGCACTCGCACGACGCACCTGGACGTGCTCCGGACGAATCGCAAGCCGCGCCTTTGCGCGCGCAGCGAACACCCGCAGGGGGTCGGCAGGTTGCGCCCGCAAACGTACACCCATGGGCGTCTCCACGCCCGCGCTCACGCCAGTTGGATCGAGCGTGACCAGCAGGAAATTGGCACGACCCAAAAAGGCCATGACGTCGGCCCGCGGCGGCCTGCGGTAGAGCGCCGCGGGTGAATCGACCGCCGCGATCCGGCCTGCGAACATGACTGCCACCCGGTTCGACAGCGACAGCGCCTCTTCCTGATCATGGGTGACGATCAGCGTTGTGATGCCCAATTCGCGCTGCAGGCGCTTCAATTCAACCTGCATGCCGTCTCGGAGCTTGCGGTCGAGCGCGCCAAGGGGCTCATCGAGAAGCAGCACGTCGGGCTCGATCACGATCGCCCGCGCAAGCGCCACCCGCTGACGCTGACCGCCCGAGAGCTGGGCCGGAAGACGCGCCTCGAACCCCGACAACTCCACGCGCGCAAGCGCCTCGCCCACCGAAGCCCTGATTGCAGACCGCGCTTGGCCGCGCATCCGCAAGCCATAGCCGACGTTTTCGGCAACCGTCATGTGAGGAAACAGCGCGTAGTCCTGAAACACCAGGCCTACGTTTCGGCGATGGGCGGGCAACGCATCGACCGAGCGGCCGTTAAACCGCACCTCGCCGCGGTCGCCCCGCACAAACCCCGCGAGCGCGCGCAGGGTGGTGGTCTTGCCGCAGCCTGACGGCCCGAGGAGCGCCACGCACTCGCCATCGGCCAGCTCCAGCGATACGCCATTCAACACCGGATTGCCGCCCAAGGCGAGGTGAAGATCATCGATCTGAACGCTTGCCACCCGGGCCCCCTTCCGATGCCACCGACAACGAGATGATCGACCAGCGACGCTCGGCCCACACGATGATTAACGCGAGAAGCAGCGTATAGATCGTGGAGAAGGCCGCGGGCGTGGGATCGAAATTCTGGCTGATGTAGTTGAAGACCTCGATCGGCAACACGGTGAGCGCGCCGCGAACCAGAAAAATGCTGATCGGGTAGTTGTCGAAACTGATCAGAAAAGCGAACAGGAACCCGCTGATGAGGCCAGGTTTCATCTGGGGAAGCGTGATGGTGAAGAACGCAGTCAGCGGCCTCGCGCCCAGACTGGCCGCCGCTTCTTCAAGCGCAGGATTGGATAACGAGAGCGAGGCCACCAGCGTGCGAACCGGATAGGCAATCACCAGCACCAGATGCCCGATGAGGAGGCTATACCAGGTGAACGAGATGCCCAGCCAGATGAAAAACTGGATGAGCGCGATGCCCAGCGCAACGATGGGAACCGCCACCGGCGAGGTCACGAGCGCGCCGATCACCGCCTTGCCAGGAACCGGCAGGCGCACCAGACAAAGCGCCACCCCGATTGCCAGCAGCGTGGCCAGGACACCCGCGCAGGTCGCGATCAGGAGACTGTAGAGAACGGCAGCCCCCACGCGATGGATCTCGCCGATGTGCGCATACCAGCGAAGCGACCAGCCAGCCGGCGGAAATTCGATCAGTTCGCCTGCACCAAAACTCACCACCGTGGTGAACACGACCGGAAACAGGAGAAACAGCATGGCTCCCCAGCCGGCAATCGCGATCAGGCGCTCGAGCGGATGCGCGATCAGCTCAGACCTGCGCACGGAACACCTTGCGGACAAGCAGCGTGAACACGACCACGATCAGAAAGGTGATGAGCACCAGTGCCACCACGATCGCGGACCCGAACGGAAAAGCCAGTTGCACCAGAAACTGCTCGGCTGCAACCTGCGAGATCATGGCCGTGGCGGGCGAACCCAGCATGAGCGGCGTGACGAAGGCACTCATGCTGAGCGCAAACGTGAGCACGACACCGCCAAAAACACCCGGCATCGCAAGCGGCCAGATCACGTCACGGATCACCCGCCAGGGCGGAGCGCCCAGGCTGGCAGCGGAATCGGACAGCGACGGCGGAATCCTGAGGAGCGCGGCGAAGATCGGCAGCGTCATGAACGGAATCGCGTAGTGAACCAGCGCCACAATCGTGGCGCCTTCGCTGTAGACCATGCGAAGTGGCGCATTGAGAAACCCCAGCGCAATCAGCAGGCGGTTCAGCGGACCGGCATCCGCAAGCGTCACCAGCCAGCCGTAGTTGCGCACGATGAGACTGGAGGCGAGCGAAACAAACAATGCAATCAGGAATGCGGTACGAACGGTGCGCCCGGCTCGAACCAGGTAGAGCGCAAGCGGAAACGAGATCACGAGCGTGATCAATGTGACCCAGCCCGAGATTCGAAGCGTGCGGGTGAATGCCCTCTGCACCCGGCCGCTCGAGGCCAGGCGATCAAAATGCTCCAGACTCATGCCCATCCAGCCGGCGCCCGCATTGGCAGGCGCCAGGCTTTCAGCAATCATGCGCAGGAACGGGATCGCGTAGAACGCGATCAGCAGCACCGCGGCAGGACCCAGCAGGCAGGCGACCGCGAGCCCTGTACTGGATCGTTGCCGCAGCGGCGCAACAGCTTCGGTCATGACGGTCCGATGGACGCGTCAGCCGAAGACGTTGTTCCACATGTCGGTGAGCTTCGCGCGGTTCTTGGACAAAAACTTCCAGTCAGCGTAGAGGATATTGTCGCCAGGCCCCAGGAGCTCGCGGGTGCGCTCGGACGGGTTGACGTCGCGGTGCGCCGAGCGGGCGCGCAGCACGCTGTCGATCTTCGACTGAAACTCCTGCGACAGGCTCATGTTCACATAGACCTCGGCCAGCTCAAGGTTCTTGGCCTTGGCTGGCATGTTGAGCCCCACCACTTCGCCGTGCAGCCCCTCGCGCAACGTGGTGGCCGGCGCAATCGGTGCGCCCTTGTCGAGCACCGGATTGATGAAGATGCCGTAGAACGGCACGAGCGGCACTTGCCCAGACTGCAGCATCTGGATTGCCTGCGGCGCACCGGTGTAGGCCACGGCACCGGCATCCTTCAGTTTGGCCAGATGGCGCATGCCGGCCTCGAGGTCGTATTGCGCATCCTTCATCGGCTTGCCGGTGGCGATCTGCGCGGCGGTGGTCACCATCCGCACACCGCTGTTCCAGGTGATCGGCGGAATTGCGATCCGGCGAGCGTTCGCCGAGTCCCACATCTCGGCCCAGGCCGCAGGCCGGGTTTTCTGCGCATTGGTGTTGTAGTAGAGCGTGTGCACGGCATCGATCACGCCCGCGGAAAAATCTTCGGCCAGACGAAAGGCCGGCCGCAGCATCGCCATGTTGGCGATGTTCTTCGCGTTATGCGGACGGAGAAGCCCCTCTTCGGCGGCAAGGAACACGCCCGCTTCGGAGAACTGCATCAGATCGGGCGGGTTGTCGCGCTGGGTCTTCAGCATGGCCAGCATGTTGGCGGTGACCGACTGCTGCACGTTCACCTTGGCACCGGTCGCCTTCTCGAACGCCGGGTGAAGTTCGTCGATCCAGAGCTTGGCGAGCAAACCCTGATTGAGAACAACGTTGAGCTGACCCGAGGCCTTGGCGGGGCTTGCCACCCAGGGTGCTGCGAGACCCACCGCACCGGTACGCAACACGCTGCGTCGCGTGACAGAGACTGGGGCCGGGTGGGCTGAAAGGGATTTCGGGTTCAAGACGGATCTCCGGTAAGGATTGTGTTTTCAGCTAGGATCAACTTTGGGATTCTTGCTTTGCCTGTCGACCGGAGTCAACGATGACCGCCACCGCACCACGGATGCTCGTTCCGATACACCGCCTGCTCGCAGCGGGTTGGGTCCTTCTCGCACCGGTTGCAGCCGTCGCGCACCACGCCCACGACTACGCACCGCCTGCAACCGTCTGGCAGGCGCTTGCCTCGGGGCTCGCGCACCCATTGCTGTCAGGCCCGCATCTGGTCGCGCTGCTTGCACTCGGCATGCTGGCCGCCGCGCGAAGCCACGGTGGCGCCATGCTTCTCGCGTTTTGTGGCGGCTCGATACTGACCGCGCTGGCGTTTGCTGCGGGGGCCACCGGATGGCCCGCCCACGATCTTTGGGTGGCCGCAACCCTGGCGCTGGCCGCCGCGTGGCTCTGTCGCGAGCAGTCGGCCAGCGGATCGAACCGGCTCGCCATGCTGCTGCTGGTGGGCCTCGCCGGTTCGATTCACGGGCAGATCGCAGCCGAGTCGATCGAAACCAACAGCACGACCATCCTCGCAAGCTATTGGGTGGGGATCGTGATCGCGCAACTTGCACTGGGCGGTGTGGTGCTGGGCGGCATTCGCCGGGTGCGCGCCACGCGAGAAGCACTGCTCGGCAAACTCCGGCTCACTGCGGCCGCCCTGTCGGCGGGCGCTGCATGCGGCGTGTTCTTCGCCTTCGCCTGACCCAAGCGCAGGTCAGCGCTCGACGCGGGCCCGCGCTTCCACCGCCACTTCGCCCACGTTGTTGGTTGACCAGAGGGCAAAGTCGCCCGCCGCGTCAGGCGCATCGGCATGGAGCGCAAACGGCGTGATGTCGAACGTGGGACGTTTTGCCCGGAAATCGAAGCGGGTGACACGCGCACCCGGCGCCACCACGGTTTCGGCAAACCCGAGCAGCAGGCTTGCGATCAGCGGCCCATGCACGACCAGGCCCGGATAGCCTTCCACCGCGCTCGCGTAATCACGGTCGTAGTGAATCCGATGCCCGTTGAACGTGGCGGCGGAGTAACGAAACAGCATGACCGGATCGGGGCTGACCGCCTGCTGAAACTGCCCGGTTTTCTCGGGTGCGGTGCCGCCGGCCCGCGCCCGCTCGGCCAGGCGCGCGAGCGCTGCGATCTCATCGGGCCCGGCGTCTCCCCGATAGACCAGATCCTGCTCCTCTTCGGCGATCAAACGACCACCAACTTCGAGCCGATGAGCCAGCGTGACAAACACCATCGTGCCACTGCGGCCCGATTTCTCCTCGGCAGAGCCGATGGTTGTGGTTCGCGTGACCTGATCGCCCACCCGGAACCGGTCGTGCCAGACGAGCCGGCTGCCTGCCCACATCCGCCGCGGCTGTGACGTAGGCGGCAGGAAATCGCCTGTGCGCGAGGGATGACCGTCCCGGCCGAGCAACGACTGCGCGGCCACGGGCGCAAACAATGTCCAGTGCCACCCCGCGGGCAGCACCTGCCCGGCGCGCGCATCCGACCAGTCGGCACGCTCAAGCGTTGCCGAGAGCCACCGTACCAGCCGCGCATCCAGGGTTTCGGTCTCGGCGCGCGAACGGCCGATCCATGCGGAAAAATCGGCCATGCGCGGTGTCAGTAGGAGCGCGGCATGCCCAGCACGTGCTCGGCAATGTAGGACAGGATCATGTTGGTGGAGATGGGCGCCACCTGATACAGGCGGGTTTCACGGAACTTCCGTTCGACGTCGTACTCGGCCGCAAAGCCAAACCCGCCATGCGTCTGCAAACAGGCGTTGGCCGCCTCCCAGGAGGCATCCGCCGCGAGAAGCTTGGACATGTTCGCCTCGGCTCCGCAGGGCTCGCCCGAATCGAACAACTCAGCCGCGCGATAGCGCATGAGGCTCGCGGCCTCTACGCTGGCATACGACTTGGCGATCGGGAACTGCACGCCCTGGTTCTTGCCGATCGGCCGCTCGAACACCACGCGCTCACTCGCGTAGCGGCTCGCCTTTTCGACAAACCAGTAGCCATCGCCAATACACTCGGCTGCGATCAGGATGCGCTCGGCGTTCAGGCCGTCAAGAATGTATTTGAGGCCCTTGCCTTCTTCACCGATCCGGTTCTCAACCGGGATCTCGAGGTTGTCGATGAAGAGCTCGTTGGTTTCGTGATTGACCATGTTGCGGATCGGCCGAAGCTCAATGCCCTTGCCAATCGCCTCGCGCAGATCGACCAGGAACACCGACAGGCCTTCGGAGCGCTTCTTGACCTCTGCAAGCGGCGTGGTGCGGGCCAGCAGAAGCAGGTAGTCGGAATGCTGGACCCGCGAGGTCCAGACCTTCTGACCGTTCACGACATAGCGGTCACCTTTCAGCTCGGCGAACGTCTTGAGCCGGGTGGTGTCTGAACCGGTGGTGGGCTCGGTCACGGCCATGGACTGCATGCGAAGCTTGCCTGCTGCAATGGCGGGGAGAATGCGCCGCTTCTGATCTTCCGAGCCGTGGCGAAGCACGCATCCCATCACATACATCTGGCCGTGACACGCGCCGGAATTGCCGCCCGCGCGGTTGATTTCCTCCATGATCACCGACGCCTCGGTGAGCGACAGACCCGAACCACCATACTCCTCGGGAATAAGTGCGCCCATCCAGCCCGCCTGGGTGAGCGCATCGACGAAGGCCTCGGGGAAGGCTCGCGCTTCGTCAACTTCCTGCCAATAGCGGGAGTCGAACTGCTGAACGACGGCGCGCACGCCGTCACGGATGCTCTGATGGGGATCGTTGGCTCGGGTAACCATGTGAAGACCTCTGCAATGAAACTGTGATCAGGATTTGGGCGGCGGGCACTGCCCGACAAACCAGTCTGCGATCTGCCCGCCGGTCATGAAGGTGACGCCTTCGGTGCGCATCAGCAGGTCGAGCATGCGCTCGAAATACACAAACCGGTGGGGCGGTCCCACCAGGTGCGGATGAAGTCCCAGCGCAAGCACCCGCGGCTGGCTGCGACTTTCGCGAACAAACAGCTCGAGCGTGCGCTCGAGCCGCAGATAAAACTCGGGCGACGAGTGCTTCTCCACTGCGTAGATGATCGAGTCGTTCAGTTCGAGGTTGTAGGGCATGGCCATGAGGGGGCCGCGCGCCGTGTGCATCCAGCTGGGGAGGTCATCGATCACCCAATCGAAGGTGTACTCGATACCGGCATCCTTGAGCAGCTCGGGCGTGTCATGCGTCTGGCGCAAGCCCGGGCTTAGCCAGCCTCGCGGACGTTGACCCGTGAACGCTGCGATCTTGGCAAGCGAAGCTTCGATCACCTCGGCCTCGCCCCCGACATGGTTCAACGCCTTCTGGTGCATGCCATGACCAATGAACTCCCAACCGGCATCGTGCATGGCCTGGGCCGCGCGCGGATAGGCATCGATCACGCCAGCATTGAAGCTGGTGGACGCGGGCAGGCCACGTTCTACGATCGCATTGATCATGCGCGGCAGACCGGCCCGCATGCCGTAGTCGGCCCAACCGAAGTTGGGAATGTCAGGGACGGTTTCCTTGCCATGCGGCGGAGTCAGGATGGTGCGCGGCATGGGTTGGTCGAACTGCCAGTGTTCGACGTTGACCACCAGATGCACCAGAATGCGACCGCCCGACGGCGGCGCGATCGGCGCTCGATCGCTGGTGAATGCATACGGGACGCGGGGGTTGGCCATGGTGAACTCCGTGGAGCGGCTCGCGGCGGGCGAACCGCAGAAGTCGGGACGATGGGGGGCGTGCCCCCGCTCAAGCGCTCAGATGACGCCCTGCTCGCGCAGCGAGGCGATCTCGGTGTCGCTGTAGCCCACGCCCTTCAGCACTTCATCGGTATGCTCGCCCCAACCCGGCGCCGTGCGCACCACATCGGCAGGCGTTCGCGACAGCGTGACTGGCTGGGTGAGGAAGTGCCGCATGGGGCCCTGCGCGCTCTCCACCGATTTCACCACGCCAAGGTGCTGTACCTGCGCGTCATCAAACATCTGTGGAATGGTGTAAACCGGACCGGCGGGTACGCCCGCCTCGTTCAGCGCATCAACCCAGTAGGCCACCGGCTTGGTACGGAAAATTTCATTGATGATGGCATCGCACCGTTCACGGTTCTTGACCCGGAGCTTTTCAGTGGAGAGTTCCGGGTCGTTGATCCATTCGGGTTTGCCCAGCAGGTTGCACAGCCGGATCCAGCTGCCATTGCCCGATGCGCCGAGGTTGAAGTGACCGTCCGAGGCCTCGAAAAGCCCCATCGGCGCGCTGGTGGGGTGGGAGTTCCCAACCTGGATCGGCACGTCGTTGTCGTTGAGATAGCGCGCGGCCTGAAAATCCATCATGGCGATCATGCTGTGCAGAAGCGATGCGTGGACCCACTGACCGACGCCGGACTGCTGGCGCTCGAGGAGCGCCACCATGATGCCAATCGACGCATAGAGCCCGGTGCTCGAATCGGCCACCGCGAGCCCAGCGCGTACCGGGCCCTGACCAGGGAAACCGGTGACCGACATGATTCCGCCCATGCCCTGGGCGATCTGATCAAAACCGGGCCGCTCTGCATAAGGACCGTCCTGACCGAAACCTGAAATGCTGGCGAGGATGATTCGCGGATTGATCTTCTTGAGACTTTCATAGTCCAGTCCCAGACGGGCCTTGACGTCAGGTCGCCAGTTTTCAACCACCACATCGGCCTGCTTGATGAGGCGCTCCAGAAGCTGCATGGCGCCCGGCTTCTTCATGTTGAGCGTAAGCGAGCGCTTGTTGCGGTTCAGATTCTGGAAATCGCCGCCCATGCGGTCGGCGGCAAACATGCCTTCATTCGGATCCACGCCTTTGGGGGGTTCGATCCGGATCACATCGGCGCCGAAGTCGGCCAGCATCCGCACGCAGGTGGGGCCAGCGCGAACCCGCGAAAAATCGAGCACACGAATGCCGCGTAGCGCGCTGCTTGCGTGAATCGCCTGACCTATTGCGTTCATCTCTGCCCCCTGGGGAACCTGAATGGACTGGACACCCGCGCGACTCCCTGTGCCGGGCTGGCCGGTGCCGCGCGAGCGGGTAAATACGGATGGACTTCTTCTGTATACCGGCTGAACTTTAGCGTATAAATCAAGATGACCGGCAAATTCCTGTGGTCGGTATTCCGGTAACCCCTTTTGAGCGCAGTTCATTGAAAGCCAGCGACACCATCCGCCGAGCCATCGAGGAAGCCGTGCAGTCGGGCACCCTGCAACCGGGCGATCCGGTGGATGAGGTCGCGCTCGCGGCTGCGCATTCGGTCTCACGTACCCCGGTTCGCGAGGCCATCTTGCAACTCCAGGCGCAGGGGCTGCTCGCCGCTGCACCACGCGGAGGCGCGGTGGTCGCCAAGGTCGACATTCAGCGTCTGTTTGCAATCTGGGAGGTGCTGGGTGAGCTTGAGAGCCTCTGCGCGCAACTCGCCTGCGAACGCATGACCGATGACGAACGCGACACGCTGGCCGGCCTGCATCGCCGCGCTGCAGCCGTCGTGAAGCGCAGTGACCGTGAGGGCTGGCAGGAAGCCAACCAGGCCTTTCACGATTGCCTTTACCGGGGCGCGAGGAATCCGTACCTGAGGGAAGAGATCCTGCGCGCACGCACGCTCACCGGGGCGTACCGAAAGCATGCCTTTGGCGCGCTCGGCGATCTCGACGCGTCCTACGCGCAGCACGGCGAACTGCTGCATGCGATCACTGCCCGTGATGCCGCCAGCACCCGCAACCTGATGCGCCGACACATGACCCCGGGTCAGGGGGTCAGAAGCGTCAACGATGTGCTGGTGAATCTGCCGCGCGAACTGCTGGTGTGAGCGGCTCGATCAACGCGGCGGCCTGCGCAAGCGATTCAATCACCGCGTCGGCGTCGAGTTCGTTGACGCTGCGGCCTTCGTTGTAGCCATAGGGCAAGACAAAAACCGCCATGCCGGCTGCGCGGGCGGCAAGCGCGTCGTTGGCCGAATCACCAATCATCACGGCTTCGGCGGGGGCAATGCCAAACCCCTCGCAGGCATGGAGCAGCTGGGCAGGATGCGGCTTCTTGCGGGCAAGCGAATCACCACCAATCACCATGTCGAACCAGGCGGACAAGCCCGTGCGGTCGAGGAGCGGCAAGGTGAACGCAACCGGTTTGTTGGTGACACAGGCGAGCTTCAAGCCGTTCGCGCGCATGGCGGTGAGGCCCTCGACCACGCCGGGGTAGCACCGCGCACTCAAGCCGTTTTCCCGCGCGTAGTGTCGCCGGAAGACCGGCAGGGCTTCGGCGAGCGTGTCGGGGTCGATGGGTGCGTCGAGGCTGCCGGTGAGCGTACGCTGGACCAGCGACTCGGCGCCCTTTCCCACAAACCGCCGCACGTCGGCAATCGGGCGCTCCGGTCTGCCCAGTTCGACCAGCATGGCGTTGGCGGCGGCCGCCAGATCGTCGATGGTGTCGAGCAGGGTGCCGTCGAGATCGATCAGTACCGCTCGGGCAGACCAGCGGCGGGAGGCATCATCCATCGGGGGGATCCTGGTTGAGCGTCAGCGCGCAGGCGGGGCCTGCACCGCAGCGAGCGCGGCGCGGAGTTGGCCCATGACGCCTCGGTAGCCGCCCTCGGGATCGGGTGCGCCAAAGACGGCCGAACCCGCCACGAAGGTATCAGCACCCGCGGCCGCGACCTGGGCGATGTTTTCCACCTTGATGCCGCCATCGACCTCGAGCCAGATTGGCCCACCGCCTGCTGCCACGTGGGCATCGATCCGCGCCCGGACCGCCTTCAGCTTTTCAAGCGTGGCATCGATGAAGCGCTGGCCTCCGAAACCTGGATTCACCGACATGAGCAGAATGATGTCGAGCCGATGCATCACATGATCGAGGTAGTGGAGTGGTGTTGCCGGATTGAAAACCAGCCCTGCCCGACAGCCGTTGTCTCGAATCAGCTGGAGCGTGCGATCGACATGGTCGGACGCTTCGGGGTGAAAGGTGATGAGGTTGGCACCTGCCTTGGCAAAATCAGCTGCCAGACGGTCCACCGGGCGGACCATCAGATGAACATCGATCGGAATGCTCACATGCGGGCGGATGGCCTGACACACCATCGGCCCCATGGTGAGATTGGGCACGTAGTGGTTGTCCATCACATCGAAGTGGATCAGGTCGGCGCCAGCGGCCTCGATGGCGCGCACTTCCTCGCCGAGGCGGGCGAAATCGGCAGACAGGAGGCTCGGTGCGATGCGAAATGAACGGTTCATCGGAAAGGCCTTGGCAGGCGCGGACGGCAAGTCCAATACAATGGGAGTTTACCCTCGAGCCCGCAAGGCGCCGGACGGCGCGCTGCGCCGCCGACCCGCACGCTGCCGGATCCAGGCAGCACTCCCCCACTCACCACCGCGAAGGTCAGTCACGTGAGCGAGCCTCGCTATCAGTTCAACATCAGCGTGCAGGTGCGCTATCTGCCCGACCAGTCCGAGCCGTCAGCAGCGCAATACGCGTTCGCCTACACGGTCACCATCGTCAACACCGGCAAGGTGGCGGCGCAGCTGATCAGCCGGCACTGGATCATCCGTGACGAACAGGATGAAACCGTCGAGGTGAAAGGCCTGGGCGTGGTCGGCCAGCAACCCTTCCTCAAGCCTGGCGAAAAATTTGAATACACAAGCGGCAGCCGCATCGCCACGCCGATCGGCACCATGGAGGGCAGCTACTTCTTCGTGGCCGAAGACGGGCATCGGTTCGATCAGCCAATCGCGGCATTCACGCTTGCCGTGCCCCGCACACTGCACTGACCCGCGTCATTTTTTGCCCCGCATGGTCCACCAGACAAAGAGCAGCACCAGCGCCAGAATGCCGCCAGCCTCTGCGAGGAGAATCCAGGTTCCGTCCATCATGATCGGCGCGTGGTTGAGGACATGGCAGTGTAGCGCGCGCGCCCTGGGACTGATCCTCATCGCTGGTGCGGTGATGGCGGGCGCCAGCTTCGCGCGAGCAGCCAGTGGAACGCCGCCCGCGTCGCAGTCGGTGCCAGTCGTGCAGCTTCCCGGCTGGTCACAGGATCGACTGGACGGCCTCAGGCAGGCGCTCACCCGGCAGTGCGCGTTGCGCTCGCCGCCCGCCCCCTGGCCACAGCTCTGTCGCGAACTGCCGCCTGCCGCGGAGCTTCGCAGCTGGATCGAGAGACGGTTCGTGGCCTGGCCGCTCGCCGACGACAAGGGCCGGCACGAGGGGCTGATCACCGGCTATCACGAGCCCCTCCTCACCGGCAGCCTGCAGCGAGAGCATGACCGCCAGACGCCCCTCTACGCGCCCCCTCCGGAGGTGGTCTCAATCGCGCAGAGTGCTGCCAATCCAAGCGGGCGCGTACGGCGCTGGCATACGCGTGCCGAGATCGAATCCGGGCAGGTCGATGGACTCGAACCGATCGCATGGATCGACGACCCGGTCGAGGCATTTTTTCTGCACGTGCAAGGGTCAGCCCGTGTGCGCCTTCGCGACGGCAGCTGGCTCCGGGTGGGCTATGCCGGGCATAACGGGCACACCTACCGGGCCATTGGCCGGGTATTGATCGAGCGAGGGGCCCTGAGCCGCGACGAGGCCACCGCCCCTGGCATCAAGGCGTGGCTTCGCGCCAATCCGGGTCAGGCCACCGAAGTCATGCAGAGCAATCCGCGCTATGTGTTTTTCCGCAGACTGGACCACTCCACCGCCGACGGTCCGTTTGGCTCACTGGGCGTACCGCTCACTGCCGGCCGATCAATCGCCACCGACCGATCGCGCATCCCGCACGGGGCCCTCATGTATCTGGACGGTATCGACCCGCTCAATCGCCGACCCATGCGGATGGCGGTGGTCAATCAGGATACGGGCGGTGCGATTCTCGGCGTTGTGCGTGCCGACGTGTTCTGGGGCGCGGGCGACGAGGCCGAGAAACGCGCAGGCCTGATGCGGGAAAACGGCCGGCTGTGGCTGCTTTGGCCAGCCGATCTTGACCCGCCGACGGTCGTTACCCGGACCTCGGCGCCCTGACGCTTCAGCGCCTGGATGCCTCGGCGAGCATGCGCTCAAACGAATCAGGCGGCGCATAGCCCTGCAGCCGGCGACCGTTCGCGAAAAACACCACTGGCGTTCCAGTAATGCCAAGCCGGCGCGCAAGCTCGGCGACCTTGGCAATCGATGTCTGGCACTTGCCGTCATTGGCCGGCACCCGGTTCTGCAGCATCAGATCGTTCCACGCGCGCACCGGATCGGCAGCACAAAGCGCGCGCGCTGCCTTGGTTTCGGAGTCGGGCGCGAGAAAGGCCATCGGGAAGGTGTAGAGGGTGACGTCGTCGAGCCGCAGGAGATCAGCGCGCAACTTCCGGCAGTAGCTACAGTTGGGATCTTCAAACACTGCAAGCACCCGGCGACCCGCGCCAATTTTCTGAGTGACAGCGAGCTCAAGCGGCAATTCACGGAAATCGATCGTGAGCAGCTCCTCGACCCGCTCGCGGGTGAGATTGCGCTGCGACTTCATGTCGATCAGGTCACCCGAATAGAACAGATACTGGCCGCGCTCGTCGACGTAAAGCAGCTCGTTCGCAGACCGGATCCGCTCGCGGGCCTCGGCGCTTTGCGCAACCGATGGCGACGGGTGAAAGAGCAGGGCCACCAGCATGGCGAGCGCCGCAACAGGGCGGAGGAGGACGGAGGAAATCATTGCAGAGTCCTTTTGAATCGGGCGAACGGCGAGGGCTTGCGCAGCGCGCCTCGAGCGCAGGATAACGCGACGCGGCACACGCGACTTGTCTAGAGTCGACCCGCCTGCGCGGCGAGGTGCCGGCGAAGCAGCGGGGACGCGGCCACCAGACGCCAACCAAGGTCACGCGCCAGCATGACTGGCGGCGCAAACGGGCCCAGCGAGGCGATCCGGCGCGAATCGAACAGCCGCTGCAAGCCATCGGTGACCACACGCAAGGCAAGCACCGGCTCGGCCCGGCTGCGCTCATAACGGCGCAGGACCGTTCGCACTCCAGGATCGGGGGCACCTTCCAGCGCGTCGCGAAGCGCGGCGATATCGCCGAAGCCCAGGTTCATGCCCTGCCCGGCGAGGGGGTGTACGACATGGGCTGCATCGCCCACCAACGCCAGACGGTGGCCGATCAGCGTTCCGACCCGGCCCAGGCGAAGCGGATACCGAGCGATGTCCGAAAGCGGCGCCAATGCGCCAAGTGCCCCGCCTGACAGCGCCCCGACCCGCTCGGCAAGTTCACTGGCGGGCAACGCCGAGAGTTCGTCCGCCAGATCAACTGGCGCCGACCAGACCATGCTGACGCGTCCGCGAAAATCGGGGGAGTCGGCCGACCGTGAAGCGGGCAGAGGCAGGAGAGCGAGGATGCCATGCTCGCCGAACCACTGAAACGCCGTATCGCGATGCGGCTTTGCGGTGAGAAAACTGCCCACCAGCGCGGCCTGACCATAATCACTGAACTGTGCATCGATACCGGCAAGGGTGCGAACGGCGGATCGCGCGCCGTCTGCGGCCACGATCAGCCTGCTCTGCAACTCGCGGCCGTCGGCAAGACGCAGGCGGGCATGGGCGTCAGAGGCATGCTCGACCGCCGAAACCTCACCATCGAGCACCCGAACCGCGGAAAACCGGAGCGCCTGCTCAAGAACGCGGCTCAGTTCCCCGCCTTCGACAATGGAGGCGAGCGAAGAAACCGCCGCGTCGTAGGCATCAAATTCGAGCGCACTGGCGGTGGCTGCCGTGGACGGCAGAACGCGCATGCGATGGACCGGGTTGGTTCGGGAGGCATCCAGCGACTGCCAGACACCGAGTTCGCGCAAGAGCGCGGCCGACGGCGCGGAGATGGCAAACACCCGGGTGTCCTCGCCGGGCGCGGGCTGCGCCCGGCCATCGGATGCGGGGCCGACCAGGACCACCGAGCGCCCCAGCCTCGCGAGCGCGAGCGCGACCGACACACCAATGGCACCCCGCCCCACGACCGCAATGTCGGCGGACACACTGTTTGATGAAACATTGACCATCGATCGATTATAGGGACATGTGCAGTGAGTATCCGGTTGATCGGATGCCGCGTGTCCGCCGCCTGCGCCGCCCGCCCCCCACCGTTTCGGGGGAGTCTGATATTATTGCGGGCTGTGTTCGCGCGAAATTTTTGCGCGCGTCACCGGGGCCAAGTAGCTCAGTTGGTAGAGCAGCGGACTGAAAATCCGCGTGTCGGTGGTTCGATTCCGCCCTTGGCCACCATCGATTTGGCGAGCGAAGGCGAGCAAAATCGTTTGGTCAAGGCGATTCCGCCCTTGGCCACCATCGATTTCTTCCAATCCAACCGTCCTTTTCGCGATAGAGTTTTCAGCGTGAAGGTCTCCGCTATTCTTCGCCTGCTCGAATCAGACGGCTGGTCTCTGGTGGCCATCCGTGGCAGCCACCGTCAGTTCAAGCACGCCGTCAAACCGGGGCGCGTGACGGTTGCGGGCAAACCCAGCGACGACTTGGCTCCGGGTACTCTGAACAGCATACTCAAGCAGGCCGGTCTGAAACTGTGAGGCAATGATGCGATACGCAATCGTGATTGAACGCGCTGGAAGCAATTTCTCAGCCTACGTGCCAGACCTGCCCGGATGCGTGGCCACAGGCGACAGCGAGGCGGCAGTCGAACAAGAGATTCGGGCCGCTATCGCATTCCATATCGAGGGCTTGCGCGAGGATGGCCTGGCGGTACCCGCCCCCTCGAGTCGCGTGGAATATGTCGAGGTCGCCGCTTGAAGACGCACCGATGCGCAGCGGACTGAAAATCCGCATGTCGGTGGTTCGATTCCGCCGATGGCCGATATCAACCGCAGCCGCAGGACGATCTATGGCTCGTGATCCACGGGCGTTTCTGTGGGATGCCCGGGAAGCGGCTTTGTCGATTCAGCGCTTCGTCATGGGTATGAACGCTGCGTCATTCGCCGCAGATGAACTCGGCTAGAGAACAGTAATGAGGTACGCAATCGTGATTGAACGCGCTGGAAGCAACGTCTCAGCCTAAGTGCCGGACCTGCCCGGATGCGTGGCCAAGGGCCGCACCCGTGTATCCGCTTCCGGGTCCGCCACGGGCAGTCTGACTGCCGACCACGCGCAGTCGGGCTTATCATTCAGCCACGCAGACGCCATGGCAGCGGCAACTGGCGCTGTCCTGCTTTCCGAAGGAGCCCTGAACGTGCGCGCACTCTCCATGACCCCGACAACCATGGAACCCACCCCGCCCACGCAACCGCTCGTTGGGATGGGGTCCCTCCAATCGCCAGCGAGGCGGGCGGTGCTCAGCGCGGCGGGCGGCCTCGCCACGATGCTCGGCTGGCCAGGCCTCGCATCGGCCGACTCGGCCTCGCTTCTTTCCGCCCTCGCAAGCGGCCTGCGCCCGGCGCTGCCTGCGGGCAAACTGCTCGATCAGAGCGTGCGGGTGAGCGCCGCCCGGCTCGATCAACTGGTGGCGCGAACCTATCCCGACTTCAACGACCCTACGGTTCTGCCTGCATTTGATCCCGCCAGATCGGGTGCCCGCTACGACGTGGAATTGCATCGACTGGTTGCGCCGTTCGTCGTTCCCGAAACCGGCGAGGCGGTGACATTGAGCGGGCTGCTCGCGCTACCGGTCGGCGCAACCGGGGCACTCCCGGTCGTGTCCTGGCAGCACGGCACTGTGCTCACCTTCGACGGCGTGCCCTCCAATATGTTGAAGCTCGCCGACCCCAACTTTGTGATGTCGTATCCAGCCGATTCAGTCGAGACCCTGTTCAACGTACACCGCTTCGCTGGCCAGGGCTATGCCGTCATTGCAGCCGACTACGTGGGCAAGGGGCCGTTCAGAAACGGGCGAGGCGAGGCCTACGGGGTCAGGGATGTCACGGTCGGCACCTGCCTTCGCATGTTGGAGGCTGGCTACACGACCCTCCGTGCCATGGGAATCGAGACGGGTCCGCTCTTTCTCAACGGCTGGTCACAGGGCGGGCTCAACTCGCAATGGCTCGCCCAGGAGCTGCACCGCCGCAAGATTGCGGTCGCGGCAACCAGCGTATCGAGTCCCTTCAACGAACTGACCGAGACCCTGCGTTTCTGGAGTGGCGCACAGACCTATCCCGTCCCGGAGGGCGCCGCCAGCTTCCCCGCCGCCCCCGACTGGCTCTCGCTCTGCATGATCGTGCTCCTGGGAAGCTACGAACTCAACTACGGGCTCAAGGGACTGATGCAACACGCCGTTGCGCCACCGTTTAGAGACATGGCCGCAAATTTCTGGCGCACCTACGACATGCGCTTTGACCCGGCCAAGCCATTCCCCTCGGGGTCGACGCTGCTGGTGCCGCGATTTTTCGACAGTTTCACCCACGAGACCAACAGCGCGTTTCTGCGGCAGATTGCGCGCAACAGTGCGACCTACTGGCACTACGACTCGCCGATCCGCTTTCACATCGGCCTGGCTGACGAAGGGATTCACCCCACCGTGGCGCGTCGCGCAATTGCAGCAGGGGGCGCGCTCGCCACCGAGGTAACGGTCGCCGGCGCAAGCCACCGCGCGACGTTCATGGCTTCGCTCTACGGCGAGCCCAGACACCTGGCAGGACAGACCAATACGCTGGCGTGGTTCGACAGCCTTCGTCGAGGCTGATCAAGCGACTGCCCTGCGAGCGCTGTTGATCAGCGCGCCGGCTGCAGACCTGCGGCCTCGTGCCCCGAAAGTTATCCCTGGCGGGCGATCTGTACGGACCACTCCGAATACCAGGTCTTGAAGAGCGTGAGTTGCTGCGCGGCGTACCGCTTCTGACTGGGCGACAACTGGTCGGCAGGGTTGAGGTTGAGCGCGTACTCCTCGTTGCCTTCCAGCACCATCAGGTGCTTGTAATAGAGCACCAGGTCAACACCCTCATCGAACGATGACAACACACCCAGCGCCTGATCAAGCTCACGGGCATGCACGCGCGCCGACGCGCTGCCCGCCGCCGCCGCGCGGCAGAGCGCTTCGAGATGCAGCACCTCACGCGGCAGAACGTTGCCAATGCCCGTGATGGTGCCCACGGCGCCGCAGTTGACATAGCCGTGAAAGACCTGAGTGTCGACGCCAACCAGGAGCGACACGCCCGGCTCATGCCCGACGATGTGCTCGGCCGCATATTTGAGCGAGGCCGCGCCACCGAACTCCTTGAAGCCCACCAGATTCGGATATTTGCCACGAAGTTCGAAGAACAGATCGGCGCGGGTCTCATAGCCGTAATACGGGCTGTTGTAGATCACCGCAGGCAGCGACCCCGCGGCGCTCAACACCCCCTCGAAATGCGCACGCTGTGCAGCCACCGAACTGCCTCGCGAAAGCACACGCGGGATCACCATGAGCCCGCCCGCGCCGCAACGCTGGGCATGCGCAGCAATTGCCGCCGCGCGCGCCGGATTCTGTGCGCCCGTTCCGACCACCACCGGAACACCCGCCTTTACCAGCTGCTCCACGCCCTCCATGCGCTGCTCATCGGTGAGAAGCGGCCAGTCACCCATGGAGCCGCAGTAGACCACCGCGTTCATGCCCAGACCGACCAGTTCGCGCGCCTTTCGTACAAGCGCGGCAAAGTCGGGCTGACGGTCTGCCCCGCAGGGCGTCATGAGCGCGGGAATCACGCCAGAGAAGATGTTGGCAGTCATGGGGCAACCTGCATTGGAAAGGGCGATCTCCGGTGGTGATCGGAGATCGCGTGCACAAGTGGAAGAGATGAGAGCGGTTGATGAAGCACCGGTTACAGGCTGCGGCCAGCCTTGCGAAGTTCGGCAAGTATCGGCGCCTTGGGCAACCAGATCTTGTCGTATTCGGCCACTACGGCTTCCGCGTCGGCACGGTTCGCGTTCCGGAACGGAATGTTGGTGGCCTTGAACTGTTCGACCAGCTTGGGTTCATTTCCCGCCAGCTCATCGATCTGCGCATCAAGCGCCGCCTTGACCGCGCGCGAAATCAGGTCACGATCAGCCGCGGGCATGCCCTGCCAGACGCGACCCGACACCAGCGCAATCACCGGCATGAAGATCGCGTTCATCTGCAGGATCGATTTCGATACCTTGTCGAAACGCTGATTCCAGGAAAATTCGAGGTCTGCCTCCAGGCCATCGACCTGACCATTGGACATCGCATCAAATACCTGCGGGGTGGGGATAGGGGTGGGTGAAGCACCGAGCAGCTGATAGAAATCGCGATAGGCAGGCGTGGGGTTGATCCGCAGCTTCATGCCTTTGATGTCGCCGACCTTGCTGATGTCGCGCGCAGCAAAGATCGCCCGCATGCCGGTGATGCCCCATGCCAGCCCGATCGTGCCGGTTTCGCCCGGCAAGGTGTCGAACAGCTTCATCGCCACCGGATGACGGACGAGTTTCGCAATCTTGTCGGTGGAATCGACCACATAGGGCGCTGTAATCGCTGCGATGGCGGGTACTCGAGAACCCAGTTCGGCCGCCATGATCCAGCCCATGTCGAGCGCGCCCGACTGCATTTGCTGCAGCATTGCCGATTCGTTGCCAAGCTGACCAGAGTGGAAAACGGTGAGCGTGAGACGCCCTTTGGTCTCGGCGTTGAGCTGCTCGGCGACCTTCAGCGCTGCGCGGTTCCAGGGGTGGCCAACCGGCGTGAGAATGCCGAGGCGCAGTTGCCGCGACTGGGCGACCGAGATGGCAGGAAAGCCAACCGAAGCGGCGGAGCCTGCAATGAGTACATCACGACGAGAAGTGGACATGAGGACCTCCTGGTGAACAGTGATTTATTTCAGAAGCACAAGTGAGAGCGACGGATACAGGCAAAGCAGCAGAAGCACGACGCAGGCGACCGCGAAAAAGGGAGCGGTGACCACGAACATTCGGCCAGGATTCGCACCGGTGACCGCGGCCGCTACAAAGAAGCAGAGGCCGACCGGCGGCGAAAGCAGACCGAGCACCAGATTGACCACCACGACCACACCAAAATGACGCGGGTCGATCCCATAGACCTCGGTGGCAATCGGCAGCAGGATGGGAACGGTCATGATGAGGCCAGGGACTCCATCGATGACGGTACCGATGACGAGAAGCGCAAGGCTGACGAGAAGGAGGAACGTGGTGGGGTCTTTCGCGATCTGCTGCACGGATGCTGCAAGCGCCTGGGGAATCTTGCCGTACACCAGCACCCAGGAAAACACCGATGCTGCGGCCACGAGAAACAGCACGATGGCCGAGTAGACACCTGCGCGCAGGAGCATCTCCGGGAGCCTCGAGAAGCGGAACTCTCCGGTGAAGAAGCGCCCAACCAGCGCCGCGACCACTGCGCCGACCGCCGCAGACTCGGTGGCATTCGCCACGCCCCCAAGAATGGAACCGACAATGACGATGGGGATCAGCAGTGTGGGCGCAGCATCCAGAATGGTGCGCCCGCGCTCGCGCCAGGTGCGGCGTTCGCCCGCCGGGAACCCGTGTATCGCCCCGAGAATGGCGATGATCACGCAGAACAGGACGGTCAGGATCACACCAGGCACGATGCCCGCCACCAGCATGTCGCTCACCGCCACCTGGGCAAGCGTGCTGTAGACCACAAACATGACGGAGGGTGGGATGATGGGCCCCAGCATGCCGCTGAAGGCGGTAAGGCCCGCCGCAAAGGTCTTGTCATAGCCCTTGCGCTCCATCTCGGGAACCATGATCTGCGACATGATGGCAACCTGAGCGGTGGCCGATCCCAGGATGGAGGCGACCATCATGTTGGCCAGCACATTCACATAGGCAAGACCCGCCCTGAGTGAGCCCACAAATGCCATCGCCATCTGGACGATTCGCTGGGTGATGCCACCCGCATTCATGATCTCGCCGATCAGGATGAAGAGCGGAATGGCGATCAGGCCATAGCTGTCGACACCGCCGAACAGCTGCAACGGGTAGTTGTTGAAGAGCAGTGGATTACCCGAATCCGCGATATAGACGATGGCGCCCAGGCACAGACATAGGCCGATGGGCACGCCCACCAGGAGCACCAGCGTGAAGGCCGCCAGCGTGAGCATCAGTTGATGCCCTGCGAGTTGCCGAGCTTGAACGAGGGAAAGCGCGCGACCGCGGACAGGCGCAGATCCTCCAGCACATTGGCAAGCGCGTGAAAAAACAGGGTGACCGAGAAAATGGGAACGATGAGGTAGAGCACCCAGGTCGGCCAGCCGAGCGTCTGGGTGCGCTCGGTATAAATGAAATTGAACGATGCGGCCGCAAATTTTTTCGGATCAAAGCTGGCCTGGGCAATTCCGAGCGGATCAAGCCAGAGCACGCACATGGCAGCGAGCGCGACGGCAAACCCCACCACACAGAGCCCCGCGGCCACCTTGGCCCTGCCCGCCCAGGCCGGCGAGAGCTTGTCGGTGAGCATGGACATTGCGAAGTCGAGCCTGAGCCGCGTCATGGCCGAGCCGCCTATGAAGGCGAGCCAGACCACCGAGAACACCGCCGATTCATCGACCCAATAAATCGACGATCCGGAGTAGCGCGTGACCACGTTGAGCAGGATGAGTGCAAGGAGCAGCGCCATGAGGGCAATGATGGTCAGGCGCTCGATGCGAAGAATGAACGCGGAGATCGCGAGCACGGCGCGTACCGGCCACGCGGCCGCGCGAGCGGCCTGACCGTCGTTTGCGGGGCGTTGCGGGCTCGTTGCAGCGTTCATCCGCGCATCGTATATTGTATAAAATCTGCGCGTCAACACCATGGCTCACGACCTCCAACCCCGTACCCTCGCCGGCATTGTTGTCGACCGGCTTCGCGAGCAGATCCTGAGTAACGCCTATCCGGCGGGCACCCAGCTGCGTCAGGACGCGCTCGCGGCAAGCTTCAGCGTGAGCCGCATTCCCGTGCGCGAGGCACTGATCCAGCTCGAGGCAGAAGGGCTGGTGCGGATGATCCCGCACAAGGGCGCGGTGGTTACCGAGTTGTCGCGCGAAGAGGTCAACGACGTTTTTGACCTGCGTGTTCTTCTGGAGACACGCTTGTTTCGCGATTCCATCGGGCGTCTTGATGACACCGATTTCGCGGTCATCGATACCATCCAGGCGCGCTTCGAAGCTGCCATCCGCGAGCGGGATCCAGCGCGCTGGGGCGTATTGAACCAGCAACTCCATGCTGCGCTCTATGCGCGCGCGTCGCTCCCCGAAACCAGCGCGGTGGTCGCCAGCCTGCTTCAGAAAACCGATCGCTATACGCGAGTCCAGTTGTCGTCGGATGCGGCGAGAAGGCGCGCACGCCGGGAGCACGCGAGGCTCATTGAACTCGCGCGACGCGGCGAGATCGACGAGGCCTGCGAGCGTCTCCGGGAACATGTCGAGTCGGTTCGCGCCGATCTGCTTCGGATGCTGGACAAGCGGGCGAAACGGCAGGCCTGAACACATACAGACCCGGGGCCACCGGCCCCACGACCACCACCGCCCGATTGATACGCAGCCGGGCCTACCGGGCGCGTGCCGCCAGCGCCCGGGCTGAATCCGGCTCGTTCACCGTGATCATGGTGCCCTGCTGTGCCGCCGATGGTCGAGATCACCCGCGGGGGCGCCAGCGCCTGCCTGCGATTGCACGGGAAGCGCGAGCGTGACCACCCAGCAGATTGCAAGCAGCACGGCCGAACCCGACAACGCCCAGGCGAGGCCGCCCCACTGGTAGAGCAGCCCCGACATCAGCGTGCCAAAAAAGCGGCCCATTGCGTTGGCTGCGTAGTAGAAACCCACATCCTCGGCCGCTTTCTCGGACCCGGCGTAGGCAAGCACCAGATAGGAGTGAACGGAGGAGTTGACCGCAAAGGCAAACCCAAACACCGCCAAGCCCCCGACCACGACCCACTCGAGATGCGGCACCTTCGCGATCACCAGCGCAGCAAGCGCGAGCGGAACCAGCGCAAGCAGTCCGGACCAGCGTTGCGCAGCAGGCACCTCGGCGCTCAGCCCGTCGCTGCTTCGCCGAACCAGCGCCGGGGCGAGCGCCTGCACTGCGCCATAGCCGATCGTCCAGAGTGCAAGAAAGGCGCCCACCATGGTGAAGGTCCAGCCTGCGGCGTAGAGAAACACCGGTACGCCCACCACAAACCACACGTCGCGTGCACCAAAGAGCGCCACGCGCGCGGCGGCAAGAAGATTGATTCCGCGATTCTTCGCGAACAGCTCCCGGGCGGACTTCGATGCCTTGCTCTTGCCCATCAACCTGGGCACGAACAACACGACGCCCACCAGCACCAGGAGCAACAGGCCCGCCATGGTCCACAGCGCCTGCTGAAACCCCAGGCTCTGCAGCAGGACGCCGCCCAGAAAGAAACCCACGCCTTTCATGGCGTTCTTGCTGCCCGTGAAAAAGGCCACCCACTTGAACAATTGCCCGGAGGCCTCGCCCGCGGTCAGCTTGATCGCGGATTTGCTCGCGGTCTTGGTGAGATCCTTTGCGACGCCGCAGATACCCTGGGCGAGCACCACCCAGGCGACCGACATCGCAACGCTCCAGTCGGAAGACAGTGCCGACAACAACACAAACCCGGTGATCTGCGTGGCAAGCCCCACCGCCAGCATTCGTGCGATCCCGAACCGGGTCGCGAGCCAGCCACCGATCAGGTTGGCCACGACGCCCATCGCCTCATAGAGCAGAAACAGAAACGCGAGCGTGAAGGGCGAGTAGCCGAGCCGGTAGAAATGCAGCAGCACCAGCATGCGCAGCGCGCCGTCACTGAGTGTGAATCCCCAGTAGGCGGCGGTAACGATCGCGTAGTTGCGGGTGCCTGGATTCACAATGACTCAGAGACCCTGCCGCTCGAGTTGGCAGGCCAGGTCGACCATCCGGCAGGCATAGCCCATCTCGTTGTCATACCAGGCGTACACCTTGAGCAGCGTGCCGTCAGTGACCATGGTGGAGAGCGCATCGATAATAGAACTGCGTGTGTCGCGCGCGTAATCGGCGCTGACCAGCGGGCGTTCCTCGTAACCGAGAATACCGGCAAGCGCGCCGCGAGCCGCCTGCGCGAACAGCGCATTGACCTCGGCGGCCGAGGTCTCACGCTTCAACTCAAACACGCAGTCGGTGAGCGAGGCGTTGAGCACCGGCGCCCGCACCGCATGACCGTTGAGCTTGCCTTTCAGCTCGGGATAGATGAGCGCAATGGCGGTGGCGCTGCCAGTGGTGGTGGGGGCAAGGCTCAGCATGGCGCTTCGCGCGCGGCGCAGGTCCTTGTGCGGGGCATCCACCACCACATTCGTGTTGGTTGGATCGTGAATGGTGGTGATCTGTCCGTGGCGGATGCCCAGATGTTCATGCACCACCTTCACGACCGGCGCAAGGCAGTTGGTGGTGCAGGAGGCTGCCGTGACAATACGATGCCGGGCGGGCTGGTAGAGGTGATCGTTCACGCCCACCACGATGTTCAGCACATCGCCCACCTTCACGGGCGCCGCCACGATCACGCGCTTGGCGCCACGATCGAGATGCCCCTGAAGCGTCTCGGGCGTGAGGAACTTGCCGGTGCACTCCAGCACCAGATCAACGCCCAGATCACCCCAGGGAATCTCGCCAGCGGTCGCATGCGCCGAGAATCCCAGCCTGCGATCGCCCAGCCGGACCGTGTCGTCGCCTTCCGAGGAAATGGTTTCGCGCCAGCGACCCTGCACGCTGTCGAATTCGAGCAGATGCGCGGTGGCCGCGACGCCACCCTTGAGTTCATTGAGGTGAACGACGTCCAGGCGGTTGCCCGCGCGCGGGTCGTCGGCAGGGCGCACGACCGCGCCGCAAGCGGCGCGAAGGGCGAGCCGTCCGATACGTCCCATGCCATTGATGCCCACTCTCATCCGCGATCCTCCGTTGCATGACCCACCCAACCTCCCCGCATCATCAAAATGTCATGTGACAAAACGGTGACAGCCGCACGCAGCAACTCAACTACCGGAAAACCGTGAGGACCGATACGGCAGGGGATCGATCCGTGGTTCGCGACCCGCAATCAGGTCGGCGAGCAGTTCCGCACTGGCGGGAGCCGAGGCCAGCCCGACATGTCCGTGCCCGAACGCACAGAGCACCTGACCCAGCCCCTCGCAGCGCCCGAGCACAGGCAGCCCATCGGGGGTGGAAGGACGATGGCCAAGCCATCTCGGAGTGGCTGCGCTTGAGCCCGGCACTGTCAGGGTGGGGAACATCCGCTTTGCATGGCGAAGCAGGATGTCGGCACGTCGCCAGTCGGGGCCCGCGCCTCGGCTCGCGAGTTCAACCTGGCCGGAGATACGAAGACCGTGCACTGTCTGCGTCACCGCCATCTTGCCATCAGACGGCATGAGGGGCGTGCGCATCGACAGATTCTCTGCAGGAAGCACCACGTGATAGCCACGCTCGCTCTCGAGCGGAATTCGGCTGCCCGCATCCTGGGCCAGACGCGTCGAATCGATGCCCGCGCTGATCACCGCGTAATCGGTGGCGATGTCGGTGGCCCCCACTCGAACAGCCCGCAGCCTGCCCCGCTCCGCGATCAATCCGGTGGCCGAGCCGCTTACCCAGCGGGCGCCACGCGATCGGGCAAGCGCCGCAAGCGCGGCCACATAGGCGCCCGGGTCTCGGCAATGCCCGCCCGCTGGCACCTCGATGCCAAAGCCGTAAGAAGGCGCGAGCGCGGGGGTGTGGCTGCGCAGTTCGTCGCGATCGATTTCGCGCCAGATTACGCGCTGGTCTCGCCTCAAGTGCCACGCAAGCGATTCGGCTTCGAACGCTTTCCTTGACGGGTAGACATAGGTCAGCCCCGACTGAACAACCAGGTCGGGGACGCCCGCCTCGCGCGCGAGCGCCGCATGGCGGGCCGGTGCGTCATGAAGCAGCGCAGACAGCGCGCGCGCCGTACTGGCGACCCGATCGAGACGGTGTCCGGCCGCCACAAAGCGGACAAGCCAGGGTGCAAGCCGCGGCAGTGCAGCCGCGCGAATGACCAGCGGACCGTCGGAATCGAGCAGATAACGCGGGATGTTTTTCCAGAGGCCGGGCAGCGACATGGGCACCACCGACGCGGTGCTGAGCCAGCCCCCGTTACCGAAACTGGCTGCATGGTCGCCGCCAGGGGGTCGGGGTTCAACAACTGTCACGCGGTGACCGTCGGCGAGCAGCGCAAGTGCTGTACACGCACCGACGGCGCCGGCACCGATGATCACGACATCACTCATGGTGGGTATTGATGGACAAGAGGCGATGAAGACGTTGATGGGAAGGCAGCCTGGCATCTTAAGCCGGGAGTACCCGGGTGGCGAAGCACGCCCAGCCCCAGGGCACCCGCCGCAGACGATCGCGCCCGCTATCGGTCTTTGACGTTCTAGAATCAGACACGGCAACCCCAGTCTGGAGTGATCTGTGATCGAAACCCCCGTGCTGATCGTGGGCGGCGGACCGGTGGGCCTGTCGCTTGCCGGCGAACTCGGCTGGCGCGGCCTGCCCTGCACGCTGCTTGAGGCCCGAACGGCACCTACCGAGCATCCGAAGGCCACCCTCCTGGGCGCCCGGTCCATGGAATATTTCAGGCGTTGGGGCATCACCGATGACATCTACCGCGCCGCCCTCCCGCCCGAGGTCAACTACTTCATCACGTTCTCAAGCCGGCTTGCCGGACACGAGCTCTACCGGATCACCTCGCCCTCCATCCGCCAGACAGTCGAACGCCCGCCGGAAGTGATGGCCCGCTGGCGCGAGCTGCAATGGTCACCGTTCTACAAGACGCAGATCGGTCAGCAGGCGCTCGAGCCGGTGCTCTGGCGATTTGCGCAGTCGCAGCCCGGTGTGAACCTGCGTCATGGCTGGCGATTTGATTCTTTCAAGGAAGACGACAGCGGCGTGACCTCGCTTGCCACCGATCTCTCGAGCGGTGCGTCACACCAGATTCGCAGTCGCTGGCTGGTGGCTTGCGACGGGGGCACCAGTGCAATCCGGCGCACACTCGGCATCCGCTACAACGGCCGCGGAAAAATGCGCGCAAATGTCAGCTTTTATTTCCGATCAAGGGAATTCCTTGCGATTCACGGCAAGGGGCTGGGCAATCTCTATTTCGTGTTCGCGCCCGACAGCTTTGGCGTTTTCACTGCAATCGACGGGATCGAGCTCTGGAGCTTTCAATATTATTTTCTCGATCACTCAAAGAGCACGGAATCGATCGACGCCCGCGAGGTACTCACTCGCGCGGTCGGCCGGCCGTTCGCCTTCGAGCTTTGCGCGAGCACGCAGTGGCATCACCATCAGTCGGTGGCAAGGCAGTGGCGCTCCACGGGCGGGCGCGTCTTCCTGGCAGGCGACAGCGCCCACCTGTTTGTGCCGACCGGCGGCGTGGGCAT
This sequence comes from Betaproteobacteria bacterium, assembly GCA_009921765.1. The sequence continues at coordinate 38,359 of RFXC01000006.1, forward strand.
GAACACCGGCATCGGCGATGCGATGGATCTGGGCTGGAAGCTTGCTGCCTTTGAAGCCGGTCAGGCGGGTGAGCGCCTGCTGGAGAGCTACGAGATCGAGCGCAAGCCCATCGCGGTTCGCAACAGCGTGGTCTCGGCCAACAACTCCGACAAGATCGACATGGTGATGGACGAGGTGCCGCCCGAGATCGACGAGGACAGCCCCGCCGGCGAGGCAGCCCGCGCGCGGATCATCCCCCGCATCCGCTGGATGAGCCGGCAGTTCAACTCGGCGGGCCTGCACCTCGGCTACCGCTACATCGACTCACCGGTGGTGGCGGCCGATGGCAGCCCCGAGCCGCCCGACGATCCTGCGCAGGTGGTGCCGAGCACCTGGCCAGGATCGCGCGCGCCACATGCCTGGCTGACAGCGGATCAGAGCCTGCGCGGCGCGAGCACGCTCGACTGGTTCGGCCGCGACTGGGTGCTGGTGGGCGCATCGGAGACAGCCGCAGACACCGCCGCCGCGGCGCGGGCCGCGATCGATGCCGCCTGCCGTGTTCACGGGGTTGAACTGCGCCACCGCACGCTACCCGGCCCTGCGCATGACCGGCTTTATGAGCGGCGCTGGGTCCTGGTGAGACCCGACGGGCATGTCGCATGGCGTGGCGACGCGCTGCCCGAATCAGCCCAGCCGCTCATTGACCAGGTCCTGGGGCATAGCCCCGGCCACTGATTGCACCGGTCACGCCTGCAGCCGCGATGGTTCGGCACCGGGTCACCGGCCTGCGCACAAAACCAGCGGGCCGAATTACACTCACCAGTCTTGCGGCAAACCACCCAATAGACGTGGCGCCTGACACCATTTCGGAGACACCCATGAACCCCACTCGTCGACACCTCCTCAGCGCCGCCGGCGCCTTGGCTACCGGCTCTCTGGTTTCACCCTCGCAGGCACAATCAACCCCGCTGGTGAAGGTCGCCACGTTTGTGCCCGAGCAGTCGGTAGGCGTCGCAAAAGTCATCAAACCCTGGATGCTTGCCACCCAGCAGGAGGTTGGTACCCGCGCGCGTTTCCAGGGTTTCTGGGGCGGCTCGCTCGGCAAGGACGCTTTCAAGCAGTTCGATCTGGTGCGAACCGGGGTCGCCGATGTCGCCTGGGTGCTGCCCGGTTATCACGGCAGGCAGTTCGAAGACATGCAGCTCTTCGAGTTGCCGTTTCTGTTTGAGAACGCCACCGAAGCGGCGCTGGTCGGCTGGCATCTGTGCGAGAAGAAGATGCTGCGGGGCATCGAAGATGTTCATCTGGTCGGCTTCTTCGCCACCGAGGTCTCCAATCTCTGGATGGCCAACCCGATCAAGTCACTCGATGAACTGAAGGGCAAGAAGATCCGGTCGGTGGGCGCGGTGCATGCCGAGTGGCTCAAGGTGATGGGTGCGAGTGCCGAGACCATGGACAGCCCGGAAATGAACGAGGGTCTGCAGCGCCGCACACTAGACGGCGTGATCCAGAGCTGGTCGGGCATGCGCACTTTCAAGACCCTGCCCCTGGTTCGCCAGAATCAGCTGGCACCGATCGGGGTCATCCCGTTTCTCCTGCTCATGAATCGTAAAACCTTTGATGGCCTGCCCAAGGACGTACAGGACGCCGTCATGAAGCACGGCGGCACCACGCTTGCACGCGGGGCGGGCGAGGCCTACGAGGGCGTGGGTCAGGAAATCCGGGCCACCGTCGAGAAAGACGCCAAGATCCAGCTCGCCGAACTCGCGGCCTCCGACAAGGCACGCTACGCCCAGCAGGCGCAGGCGGTGCATAAATGGTGGATCCAGAAATCGCCCAACGGCGAAAAGATCTATGCCGAGGCGGTTGCGCAGTTGAAGAAAATCCGCGGCTGAAGGAACTGCCGTGGCGGAATCGTTTGCGCGCCGGTTCACGCGACTCACCGACCGGCTCGCACTACTTGGCTTCACCGGCCTCTGCGTGGCGGCAGCGCTCACCACCTACGAGGGTGCCGCTCGCTATCTGGGCTGGTCTCGCCTGCCCGGTCTCACCGACATCCTGAGCCTGGTGATGGCGGTGATCATCGCAACAGCCTTCCCGGCAGGGCTACTCAGCCAGTCGAATGTCACCATCCGGTTTCTGGGCAAAGCGCTGCCTCGGCGCGGCTATCGCATGCTCGAGATCTTCGGGTGTTCGGTCACCCTGGTGTTTTTTGGGCTCGTCACCTGGCAGTTTTTTTTGTTTGTTCTTGATCAGTATGGACGAGGCGCCACCACACGGACCATCGAGGTCCCGGTGGCACCTGCCTGGCTGCTTGCCACCCTCGTGATGGCGGTGGCAATCCCCGCCCAGATGCTGGTCATCCACCGCTGGGTCCGTGCGCTGGGCGGCCACGCCGACGAACCCGAGCACTGAACCTAATTATGGATTCGCTTTTCACCGGCCTGCTCGGTCTGGGCCTCATGTTTGCGCTGATCGCGCTACACGTGCCGATCGGTGTGGCCATGGGCGTGGCGGGGCTCGTCGGCTGCGGTTTCATCATCGGCTGGGAGCCTGCGCTCTCGCTTCTCTCCACCGAGCCCTCGAGCGCGCTTAGCAGCCTCTCGCTCGCCGTCATTCCACTCTTTCTTCTGATGGGCAACTTCGCGCATGCGGGTGGCCTGTCCACCGAGCTCTATCGGGTTGCCGGTGCATTTTTCGGTCATCGTCCCGGCGGACTGGCGATTTCCACCGTGCTCGGCTGCGCGGGCTTTGGCGCGGTCTGCGGATCGTCGGTCGCCACCGCGGCCACCATGTCGCGTATCGCGCTACCCGAGATGCTGTCGCACCGCTACGGCGAGGGATTTGCCGCGGCCACCATTGCCACCGGAGGCACGCTGGGCATCATCATCCCGCCCTCGGTCATTCTCGTGCTTTACGGCGTGCTCACCGAAAATTCGATCACCGCCCTGTTTGTGGCGTCAGTCATCCCCGGGCTTCTGACCGTGGTGTTTTACATGGCCGCCGTCTCGGTCTATGCGCGCTTCGCGCCGGACCAGGCCCCGGTGGGCCCTCGAAGCGACTGGGCAGCACGAATGGCCACGGTTAGAGAATGCTGGGCGGTGGTACTGCTCGCCATCGCAGTGGGCGCAGGCATCTATTCCGGCATGTTCACCGTGAACGAGGCCGCATCGGTCGGGGCCACCTTTGCATTTGCGATCGCGCTGGCGAGAAAGCGGCTCACCATGGCCCGCTTCATCGAGTCGATCCGCGATACGGTCACCTCCACCGCGCTCATCTTCGTGATCATCATCGGGGCATCGGTATTCAGCTATTTCGTCACCCTCTCGGGCATGCCCCAGGCCGTGGTTGAAGGCATTGAAAAACTGGGGGTCTCGGCGCTACTGGTGATCGTGATGCTGCAGATCATGTATCTGATCGCGGGCGCGATCTTCGATGAAATCGCCGCCATGGTCATCACGCTTCCCTTTGTCTACCCGCTCATTATCGGACTGGGCTATGACCCGCTGTGGTGGGGCGTGGTCAATGTGGTTCTCATCAGCATGGGCATGATCATTCCGCCCATCGGAATCAACGTGTTCGTGGTGCAGTCAATGGCCTCGCACATTCCGCTCATGAGCATCTACCGTGGCATCACACCCTTCGTGTTTGCCGATATCGCAAGACTCGCGGTGATCACCCTGTTTCCGGCGCTCTGCACCTGGCTGCCCAAGGTAACCGGCTGGTCATAGCGCGCACACCGCTGAATTTCAACCATCCCGAAAGGACTGACCGCCATGAATATCACCCTTGCGTTTGCGCCCGGTGCCTGCGCGATTGCGCCCTACATCCTGCTGAAGGAAGCCGGGGCGTCGTTCAACACCCTCGACCTCAATCTGGGTGCGGGTGAACACCACAAACCCGAATACCTGAAAATCAACCCCAAGGGCAAGGTGCCGGCCCTCATCGTCGACGGCACGGTCATCACCGAAAACGTCGCAATCCAGACCTGGATCGACCGGCAGTATCCGCACGCGGGTCTGATGCCATCGGACCCCATGCAGTTCATCCAGGCCCTGTCGGTGCTCGGCTGGTGCGGGTCGGGCATTCATCCCAAACTCACCCAGCAGGCCCGGCCCGAGCGCTACTGCGACGACCCCGGTGCTGCAGCGCGTGTGAAGGCGCTGGGACATGAGGGCATGGTCGAACAATTCGAACTCGCCGAGCAGATGCTCGCAGGCAAGACCTGGTTTTTCGGCGAACGCTTTGGCTGCGCCGATGCCTATTTTTACTGGACCTTCAGGCGGGGAGGCGCATTTGGAGCCGATCTGTCACGCTTTGTGAATTGCACGGCGCATCGTGCCCGCGTCGAGGCGCGCGCGAGCGTGAAGGCGTTGCTCGCGCATGAAGAGGCGGTGAAAGCGACGTTCTGATCTGACGAGCCTGCCGGCCCGCTCGGCCTCACGCCCCGAATACAAACCGCGTCCCGGTTGACGAGCGCAACACCTTGTCACCCAGAACGTCCCGGGCAATAGCGAAAAACGGTTCGCCGCTGCAATGCATCGGAATGAGCCAGTCCGGGGACAAGGTCTTGATTGCCTCAGCGGTCTGCCGCAGGTACTCCGGCGGGTGCGGCGCCAGATGAAATCCGCCCAGAATCGCGTGCACCTTCTGAACGCCTGACACCTTCTGGGCGGTTCGCACGGAGTTGACCACGCCTCGGTGGCCGCATGAGGTCATGACCACCAGACCTTTGTCACGAACCACAAAGGCGGTGGCCTGCTCATGCTGAAAATCATCGGGAATCAACGTCGTCACGCTGCGCTTATCCTCGGGTAGTCCCTCGGGCGCACAGCCAATCCCGTCCTTGACGCCAACACTCATCCGGGTGGGGGAGAGCACCCGCTCGAAGCTGTCGGCGGGAATGCGGCCGGTTGTAAACGCGTGGCCCGCTACAAGGCTTGGCCGTTCAGCGTAGCGTACGGCCAGTTTGGCGTTCGCAATCGCCTGGCGATCCAGTGCACCGAAGCTGCCAATGTTTTCGCCAATACCGCCCTCGCGCGAGCAGAAGCACTCCTCGCCACCGAGCACAAACGGCAGCCCAGCTTTGAGACGACCCCGGTGCGCTTCGAGAAATCCCACCAGTCCGCCGAAATGGTCGTAGTGTCCGTGAGACAGAACCAAGGCGTCGAGCCGGCCAGGGTCGACACCCAAAATGTCCAGATTTGAGTTGAGTGTCGCACTGGTAAAGCCAAAATCAATCAGAACCTGCCGGCTCTCACCTGAAAGCGAAGACTCAAGATGCAGCGAGAGTCCCCACTCGTTTTGGAGCGTACGCGGCGCCGCGACCTTGCTCAGTGTGGTGCCAACCCGCTGAATTCGCACGTCGCCGACCGTCCTCGAAGGTTCGAAGGCGTGGTGATATGAATCGGTAACCACCCTGACGGCGAGCCGATCCACCGCAGGAACACCGCTTGACGGAACCGGTTCTGCGCTTGCGATGCTGCCAGACCCCATCATGCCGCCCGCAAGCGCCCATGCCAGCGACCCTGGGGCACTACGAAGCAGCGTTCTGCGGGATCGGTCGGCAAGATAAGAACTGGCGGTCATGGTCCGTCTCCAAAGCAAATCGACACGACAGCGTAGCTGCCTCCCGTCCGCTCTGGAAATACCGATTGGTTATCTTTTGATGCACGAACTGCTGGACCGACAGGCGGCGGCCGCTCAATGCCGGCGCCGGCGGCTGCCAAACACCCCGTGTTCACGTAAGTCGGGCGCCTCCACTCGGCCCGCCACCACGCTCTCAAAAAATGCCTCCAGCGTATCGGTGCCGGTCGAGGGCGTGGCTTCATCCAGATATCGTCCGCTCACCGGGTCGAGCAACAGCATCGATTCGGTTGCGTAATAGCGGCCAATCCGCGCGAGCTCAGCCTTGTCGCGCAAGGCCGGTACGATATGTCCGGCCACGCTCAACCCGCCCGCCACCGCGTCGAGCACCGCCACCGGCACCGAACGAAAACGCGGGCTCCGGCCCAGCAGTCGAAACAGCATCTCGCCCTGCTCGCGCGGGGAGAGCGCGGGCCCGGGCCCACCAATCGGCAGGATGCGGTCATGCAGTGCTGGATCATCGATGCAGCGCACGATGTAGCGCGCGAGGTCGCGGTCGCTCACCGGCTTGCAGCGCGTGAGTTCGCCGTTGCCGAACATTAGATAAGGCTTGCCCGAACGCACGCGCTCGATCTGTCCGGATAGCGATTTGAAAAATGCGGTCGGGCGGACGATGCTGTAGCAAAGCCCAGAGTCGATCAGCTTGCGTTCGAATGCGAGCTTGGCCTGCTGAAACGCAAGGAGCGGCTTTTGCACGCAGATCGCTGACAACAGCACCATCTGGCCAATGCCCGCCTCGCGCGCCACGGATAGCGCATCGACGTGGGCCTGGTAGTCGATTCGCCATGCGTCCGCGGGCGAACCGGTGCGCGAGGCGAGGCATGAAATGAGCGCATCAAAGCGCTCGCCGCGAAGCCCGTGGTCGCGCAGGCTCGCCGGATCCGTGGCAAGGCCATAGCGAAGCTCGGCGCCCGCGAGCGCGGTATCGGGGATATCGCGAGACGGGTGCGCGAGCGCGGTATCGGCGCTGTCGCGTGGCGCGCGCGCGAGTGTGGCGCGGGGCCTCACCAGGCACACCGCTTCGTGCCCGTGATCGAGGAGGCATCGAACCACCGCCCGGCCGATGGTTCCACTTGCCCCGAGCACCAGGATCCGGCGGGCGCTCATGCCATGCGCGGGCCGGGCCGGCGGCGTTCCTCGGGGCACAGTCGCGACAGGTTTGATGACGGGCGGTTCATGGGTTTATTGTGCGGGAACTGACCCGGAGCAATTGTGCCCGGACATCGCACCGCGCCGGTCCCTGCCCCCCACTTTCCGAAAGCTTTCGCCCGCCTTGCACACCCGTTCGCTCCATCCTGGTTTTGTGGCGTTTCACGGCAACCGGATCGAGATGCTGCTCGATGCGGTGGGCGAGTTCATGAGCCGCTATCGGCTCGCACCACTCGAATCCGAGATCGTTCTGGTGCAGAGCAATGGCACCGGTGAATGGCTGAAGATGGCGCTTGCACAGCGGCAGGGGGTGTGCGCTGCCCTCAGCCTGCAATTGCCGGGGCAATTCCAGTGGCGGCTCTACCGACAGGTGCTGGGCGCGGACCGCGTACCCGAGCGGTCACCGCTTGACCGCGCCACGCTGACCTGGCGGCTGATGCGTGTGCTGACCGACCTCGCACACCGCACCGACCCCGGGGCTGTGACCGCACCGCTTGTCAACTATCTGGGCGAGGGCGAGCCGCGCCGCCGCCACCAGCTCGCGCTACAGATCGCCGACCTCTTCGACCAGTATCAGGTCCACCGCCCCGACTGGCTGGACTGCTGGGCGGCCGGCGAGGACATGCTCATCACCGCACGAGGTGCACGTGAGCGGTTGCGGCCCGAGCATCGCTGGCAGGCGCTGGTCTGGCAACGCGTGCTCGCCGACCTCGCGCCCGATGAGCGCGCACTCATCCGGCCACATGTTCATGATCGGGTCGTCGATGCACTCGCCCGGCGTCCGCCGGGCGATGCGGGCTCGGTTGCGCTGCCTCGCCGGGTGGTGGTGTTCGGGCTGACCAGCCTTCCGCACCCCACGCTGCGCCTCCTTGCCGCGCTCGCCCGGCACGCACAGGTGCTGCTCGCCATTCCCAACCCCTGCCGCTTTCACTGGGCCGACATCCTCGAGGGACGAGAGCTGCTGCGCGCCGCGCGGCGCCGTCACCCGCTTCGTGATGACCGCGATCTTGCGAAGATCGGGTTTGATCAGATGCATCACTACGGCAACCCGCTGCTTGCGGCCTGGGGGCGACAGTCCCGTGATTTTGTGCGGCTGCTCGATGAATTCGACGACGCCGAGCAGGCGACATCGCGCTTTGACCTCAATCGAATCGACCTGTTCGACGACGAGGAACCGGCCGGCGCATCACTTCTTTCGCAGGTTCAGCAGCAGATTCGCGACCTGGAACCGCTCGACGGCAAGGCGCACCCGCCGGTTCCCGCTTGCGACAAATCGATCGTGTTTCACATTGCTCACGGGCCGGTTCGCGAGCTCGAGGTGCTGCACGACCAACTGCTCGAGCTCCTCGCCCAGGCACCCGACCGCTCGTCCACCGGGCGCGCGCTGCGGCCACGCGACATCATCGTGATGGTGCCCGACATCAACCGCTTCGCGCCCTCGATCCGCGCCGTGTTCGGTCAATACGCCGACAGCGATCGCCGTCATATTCCCTTTGATATCGCCGACCTCGCCGCGCGCGGCAGCAGCCCGCTGCTGGTGGCCCTTCAGTGGGTGCTGCGTATTCGCGATGAACGCTACCGCAGCATTCGGCCTGCGACGAATGCTGCTCGGCTGGGCCGTGGGCGAGGCCCGCGCCGCTTCGGGTGAGGCGTTTGACGGCATTGAACCGTTTGACGAGGTCGGCGGGCTCGAGGCCCACCTCGCAGGCGCCCTCGCGGGTCTGCTGGAGGTGCTCGGCGAGTGGCTCAACACCTCTGCCACCCCGACTGCCCCGGCTCTCTGGGCGAGCCGCTTTCAGCGCCTGCTCACCGATCTGGTTCGCGCCGAAAGCCCCGTCGACCTCGGCATCCTGAAAGCGCTTGAAGCCGCCCTTGAGCGCTGGAGCGCCGACTGCGCGGCCGCGGGTTTCGAGGAAGCGATTCCGCTTTCTGTTGCCGGCGAGGCCTGGCTCGCTGCACTCGATACGCCGACACTCGGTCGAGCCTTCCGCGGGCGGGGTGTCACCTTCTGCACATTCACACCGATGCGCGCGATCCCATTCGAGGTCGTGTGCCTCATCGGCATGAATGATGGTGACTATCCGCGCCGCGCCGCACGTCCCGACTTCGATCTGATCGCACTCGCCGGCCAGCGCCGGCCGGGCGACCGTGCCCGGCGCGACGATGATCGTCAGATGATGCTGGAGGCGCTTCTGTCTGCCAGGCGGGTGCTCTACTTGAGCTGGACCGGACGAAGCGTCCGAGACGACAGCGAGCAGCCGCCCTCGGTGCTGGTCGCGCAACTGCGCGACTACCTTGCTGCGCGCTGGTCCAAACAGACCGTGGACGATCGAACCACCACCCACCCCCTGCAGCCCTTCAGTCGCCGGTATTTCGAGGCAGACAGTGGTCTCTTCACCCACGCCCATGAATGGCGCGCAG